>NZ_AJQE01000426.1 GCF_000261685.1 Bradyrhizobium genomosp. I (2014)
CAGGTAGTCGCTGAAATTGCGAAGAGCAGTTGCATCCCTCTTGCCGGCATCTGTCGCTACTTCGTTTTTGTACTCTTTGATGAGTGCCGCGTCCTGGGGATAAGGATGCAACTCAGTGCGGCCTGCGATCGGCACGATTCCGCCCGTCGACCGCGAGGTCCTGAGATGGTCTATTGCCCTATGGAGTGTCGCGGGACGCTTTTCGAACAACTCGCGCGCATCAGCGGTCAGTGACTTTTCGTCGTCGAGCCGAGCAGCAATGGGATCTTTGTTATTTGCGTAGAGCCTCTGGCCAAAGCTGAGAAGAGTACGTACATGGTCCTTGGCGGTGCCTTCGGCGGCCCCGCCCTTGATGAGGGCCTTCTCAAGCCCCGAAATAAGGGCAGCATCCTCGGGATAAAGAGGCCGTCTCCTCCTCCCTCTCAAAATCCCAGTTGACTGAGTCGGCTGCGGCGCCGAGGACGACGCGCCGGGTTCGTCCATCGGCCCCAAAAGCAAATTCTGATCATGGCCTTCCGCAGGAAGCAATTCCTCTGGCCAACTGCCAGCTTTCTGCGACGAACTGTGCTGCGCAGCGGCGTCGCCGACCTGCCTCGACTCCTTCAGGGCCGCGTCTTCGGGATCAATATTGCGCTCGAGATCCATCGCCTTAGCGCCGGCCGACGATTTTCGGAGACGATCCAGCGCGACACCGATTTTCGAACGAAAAGCGGAGACTTTCTTATAGCTCTTAACATCTTCATTTAACAACTCGCCGCGAAGCCGACCAACAATACCCTTCTTGTTGTTGTCACGCAGGTAGTCGCTGAAATTGCGAAGAGCGGTTGCATCCCTCTTGCCCATCTCTGACGCTACTTCGTTTTGGTACTCTTTGATGAGTTCCGCGTCCTGCTGATAAGGATTTACCTCAACGTGGCGTGTGATCGGCACGACTTCGCCGGTCGACTGCGAATTTCGGAGATGACCTATTGCTGTAAGAAGTTTCCAGGGCTCACCCTCTCCGCTGAACTCGCGCGCATCTTGAGACAGCGATTTTTTGTCGTCGAGCCGAGCAGAGATGCCCTTTTTGTTATTTGCGGAGAGCCAATGGCCAAAGCCGCGAAGAACACGTAAATAGTTATTGGTGGTGCCTTTGGCGGCCCCGCCCTTCGTAAGGGCCTTCTCAAGCCCCGAGATAAGGCGAGCATCCTCGGAGTAAAGGATCTGATTGCACTGCCTCCCTATCAAAACCTCCGTTGATTGAGCCGGCTGCAGCGCAGCGGCGGCCGGCATTGCTCCACCACCCACACCTGAACTGCTGATCTCTCTCAATTGCCGCTCAAAGGTCGCCGCGGCTGCAGACGGAGCCGCGGGTGAGCTCTCTTGCGGACCCGTGCTGCCCGATTGTTCATGCACCGACTTGGTCAAGGGGAAATCCATCCGTCCTCTTCAAATATGAACCTGGGCTATCGATCTGACATGCCGGGCAATCAGCAACAAACCGCCCTTTACAGCGCCGGCAGGCACGCACCGTGAGCATCGGCAGCGGATGTTCTTCCAAGGGGATCAGCCCTGTATGTTTGTTAAACTTAAATGGGGAAGCTGTCGAGAACCTGATGACGACAATTGCCGCGCCAAGACAGCATGGCGCATGTGCCTGCGCGCTTCGCCGTCAACAGCCGATAGACCGAAGATTCAGAGACAAAATACTGCTCCTCATCGGTGAGGCGTACGGCCAGCTTTCGCGGCGAGGACTATCTCCAGCCAACATCTTTGTGAATCGACGCTGAACATTGACCCATCAAGCACTTGGGACGCCGATCGGCGTCCGGACCCCATATGGACCCCGCCCGATTGCAACGACCGACTTGATCAGGATCGACGGCCACAACTACTGACGTATATCCGGCTTCTTGATGCGGCTGGACAACGTCTTCGCCGCGAGCCTCGATGGTTTTCGCATGCTTCTGTGAATCGGCGCGGGGGTCCGACGCCGATCGGCGCCGGGGTCACTTTTCCGGCACTTGAAAAATCAAGACGTTAGCCCACGAGATAGACTGATTGAGGGGTCAAATTTCGATCCGCATTCACATACGATCGAGCCACTCCTGCTCGTAGGGCAATTCGTCGAGCAGCAGCAGGGCTTTCTTGCTCAGATCCCGCCAGTCTGCGGCGGGCGCCTCAAGGATCCTCTCCGCAATTCCGCATGCGGTGTGGGTCATCTCCTCAACGATCTCGCTGGGAAGCGGCCCACGGGCCAGGTCGGTCAATCGGCGATGGGTGTAGAGAAACTGCGAAAGGGTGGTGGGTCGTTCAGCGGACGGAAATGAGGCGGCTTGCAGCATTGGGCGGGTTCCTTTATTGTGCATCTATCACCTCTATGGTGACAAATGCACTATACAGGAATTAACCATGGTGACAAGTGCACAAATTAGGGCGGCGCGCGGTTTGTTGAACTGGACCGTTCGAGACCTTGCGGAGAAATCGGGTGTGCACAGAAACACCGTGACGAGGGTTGAGACCGACGCGACGGCACCGGGTCATTCGATAGCCGCCATCCGCGCCGCCCTCGAATCTGCCGGCGCCATCTTCCTGGCAGATGGTCAATCGATCGATGGCGGCCCTGGTGTGAGGCTGGCGAAACCGAAGGCCTAGCTGCCCACACCTATCGGGGCGCTTCGGCGCGTCCATAGGGATGTGGGTGCTGCCCTATTGTAAAGCCACACTCCCATTCCAGCGTGCGGCGGCAGCAACGATTCGGTGGCGCCCGTGTCGACCGTTGATCTCAACGCCCTCGCGACAGATCAGTATCTCAACGCCAAGCAAGTTCGCGAGCGCTACGGCAGCGTATCGAACACTTGGCTATTCCGGCGCATGCGCGATGCGGCCTTTCCGCAACCGTCGACGCGCCTCGGTGGCCGCACCAGGTTCTGGCTTCTATCCGAGTTATTGGAGTGGGAGCGGAGCAAGCTCCCTATTGACGCGGACAGCGTAGGCGAATGATGACCAAACGGTTCGCGATCCGCAGTGACGAACCAATCACGGTCGATACACTGGAGCGTTGCTTGGATTGTCTTGCGATCCTAATGGATCAGTCGCCACAAGGCGGTGAAGTCTATCTCCCGATCTTCGAGCGGCTTGAATCAGAGCTTGCCACTGCGAAAGCGAAGGAAGACATGATGGAGCGAGCGCGCGTTAGGGCCGCGCGGTTTATGCAAGAGCACTCGATTAAGAAGTAGCCGCTACGTCTTGGCTGACTTACGGAATTTTTCCGCATTCTCCGCAGCTACAGCTAAGGCCCGCGACAACTCAAGCGCCTGCTCCACTGTCACTTGGAAGTGAACGCCGACAATGCTTGCAATGACGAGCGTGATTTCGTCGTCCATCTGCTCAACACAGATCGCCGCCGATTCATTTAGTTCGATCTCAGCAATTAGTTCGATCTCAGCAATACGTCCGATGAGATCATCCGGTTCATTCGTCATGGCTACAATCCATCCGGCGATTGGGCTCGCGACTGGCGTAGGGTCCGCTCGACAGCAATTCGAGCCCAGAGAACACGAACTGGTCAACTACAAGAATTTGTAGTCGCACACCTACCGCAGTGACCGGCATGATTGCGGACCGTCGCAGCGGAGGCCGCAGACGCAATTTCGGAGGGGGATGTGCCTGCGGCCTAGGGGGAACTGATGAGCGAAAGCTTTAGGGTTGGTTTCGCGATAGCCATCACGGCAGCCGTAGTCGCAGGGGCGTTTTTTGCTATCCGTTTTTTGATTGGCTTTTACGGATAGGATCTCGCCGCCCTACTTCCACCCGAACCTGTCGCAAATCGATGCGATGATTTTGTCGATCGCTATCGCGATGTTCTCATCAGCATATTTTCTGGCCAGGGCGGCAAGTGCGACTATCTGAATCAGAAAAATGCAGATGACGGCCACAAATCCTAAGTGGGGAAATGTGGCCAAATCAATTAGCGTAATGCGCGCGCATATCCAGTAGAATCGTTCCTCGCGGCGCTCATCGGCCTTTTGAGCCCAACAGTCCTGGGGGGGGCGCGGGGGCGACTCGGCGTCGCGAAACATGCGAAACGACGCTGTCCCTGCCACACCCGCGCCGCGGTGAAGTTAGCGGCCACGTGACTCGGCGCCTCCATACCGAAGAAGCGCTGTCCCTATCGCGCGCGCCACTAACTTCCGTGGTCAGCCTTACCGCCTTGAGCTGCAAAACTGACCGCCCCGCCCCCGAGGGGGGGCATCAACCCGCGGGGGGCCCTCGCGTTGTATCGGCGAAAAGCCTCCCGGGCCCCTACCAGGATTGGTTGGGCTGCCTGGGCCGCCACTGAACGCTAAACTGGTCACCCAGCCTTTGCAGCACGAAGGAGAGAGCCCTGTGGTTAAACTCGCACGCGTTCGCTGCATCAATAAGACCGACAGGATGAATCCCCACGAGAGGATTGAAAGTGTCGGAGGTGAATATTCAAACGGAAGTCAATGGAAGCAGTCTGTCGTTCAGACGATCAGAGACATTGAAAGCGGCGAATGGGAGTTCTATGTCGAAGAAGACGGACTCATGGCTGGCGTGGTCGTGGCCGAACACAACGGGCACAAATACATCAAGACAACGGCGGACGGCGTTCAGCCAGACAATCTTCTTTCACTGGCTGAGTGCCCGTGATCCCCACTAGCGACGGCCTCCACGGCTAAGACCCCCCTTCCGCGAGCTAACGCTTTTTCCTTCCGGCCGCCCTGCGCATCCCGACACGGAGCTTCAGGGCCGCCAGCGCGGCGGCGCTCGTCAAACGATTTGCGCTCGTTCCAATCGGCTACGGCGCGGAGACTCGCCGCACCGGCACCAGTGGAGATGGCCTGCTGCAGATGCGAATTGTTTATTCCCTCGGCCCGTTTCGGCTTCGATAAAGTGCGAGAAATTCTCGCACTTTCTCCAACGGCCATTTCTGCCTGCACCTGCTCCCAAATCTCCTTACGTCGCTTGATGTAAAACCTCTCGCACCTAGCCAACCACCGGACATTTGCGGAGAGCGAAGCCGTCTCTTTCCGGTGGACAGCCTTTGGTTGCGATAGCAACTTGGTCGTTTTTCAGGACGTGAGATTTGCTTATGCGCGATTAGCAACTGCCGTTTTCTCGCGTTTGCTCGGATTGCACCTCAAAGCGCGAACGAAGATCCTACCGCCGATTACTGTCATGCAGTGCGATTTTGACCGGTGCGTGATGCTGCTCTACATTTACACGGTCATAATGATCGAGTCGTGGCTCGATTTCTGGCTCGCGTCAGCCCAACGTCTCGCCCCAGCATGCTGCCCGTGCTGGGGTCTCTCTTTCGGAGACTGACTTGGAGTCCTGGCAGCCTGTCGGTCGTGATTGAAGCAAGACAGTCCGTCACCCTTTCGTCAGCTATCGCGAGCGCACCCAGTGCCTTTTATGACTAACCCGCACACCGCAAGCAGCGCGGGCGCGCTGGCGAAAGTCTCACAGGCATGCCACCCGAACCGGTTGGCACACACGCGGCTCTCCTAGAAGAGCGCGTATGCGTGCAGCGATCTTCCGCGCCTCCTTCGGCCCGAGGTTGGGTTTCAAGCTGTCGAGCCTCCTCGGCATTAGACGTCGCGATTTGGCGATCTGCTTGGCTCAAAGACTGATCGGCCGCGCTGGCCTGATTGGCTGCAAACACCGCAAGCGCTTGGGACCGCAGGGACGTGATTTGCTGCTCGAATATGTGCATCCATTGGCCTGTAGCTACCCTGTGTGGTGACGTCGCAAGCGATGGTGGCCAGCCTTCGCCCCTTGGATTGGCAGGGCTGGCCACCTTTGCTCCCGAGGGGCCCAAAATTCCCCCCTGGTGCCACCAAGGAGTATCGCTGAGAAGGACTGGAAGCACCTACCAGTACCAGTGGGTTGTCGCGCCCCCGCGTGCATGCCATATCAAAGTGCTCGGCCTGCAAATGTTCGAGCTGGCTCCGCTCATAGGAGTAACCGCCGTGCCTAGGACCGAAGTGGTAGCGGCAATCCAAGCATTCACGGACTACGTCCGTAGGCCAAGCCATACACCGGCAGAAGACACGTACGCGCCACAGCGAACTGAAGAACAGCTGGCCGATTGGCGATCCCGGGTTGAAGTTATCTGCTCAAAAATGGACGCGGTGGCGGATTGCCCTCTTTCGACCTTATCCGAATTCGAGGCGCTCAGACGCGAGATGGGGACAGATTTTCCCGCAACACCACCCGCTTTACTAAACCGTGTAGCGGACGCATTTTTACGCTGCGGGTCGGCGGATGCCGGCCCCTTAATCAGGACGGAGCCGGATGATGCCTAGCACATTCTCGCTGCACAAGATCGACGAAGCTATACGCGACCTCGAAGAAAAAGTTGCTCACGGTGCAGAAATCAGCCGCGAGGAGCTCGCGAGCGGCATTCTGCGGATTACGAAGCGTCTTCGAGATGAACTCGAAGCCGCGCTCAAGGTAATCGATAGCCTCAAGGATCACACCGGGCTCACGGTGGCAGCCGCGCGACCTAAACAGCGGGAACGTTAGCGGCCACGTGACTCGGTGCTTTGGGGTGGACCGATAAAGCGCTGTCCCTATCGCGCGCGCCACTAACTTCGCCCGGTCAGCCTCAAGGGAGGGAGAAGCTGACCGGGCAACGTATCCTCCGGACGAATGCCCTAGAGCAACTACCAGGATTGTGGGCGGTGACTTGGCAATCAGTCTCGGATCGCAGGCAGCGCCGTGGCGAGTCGCCATCGGCAACTTACTACCAAGGAAGGTACAGCGCGACGAACAGTACCAAGAGGATTAGAGCGCACGCCCACGCGAACAATAGCGCCTTATCCATCGGCCGATTCCGATCGATCTCCTCGGCCGCCCGCAGCGGCGTACCACTGCGGCCTTTCTGTTGAGCAACACAATGGGTGGTGCATCACTCGATTCGTAGATTTTCCGCCGACTCCTTTCCGCGATTTTTCACGATGTCGAAGCTGACTTTTGCGCCCTCTGCGAGCGAAGTAAAACCAGCCTTCTCAACCGCGGAGATGTGGACAAAGACGTCATTGCCGCCGGAATCCGGTTGAATGAACCCATACCCCTTTGTTGGGTTGAACCACTTCACTGTCCCAATTGCCACCTTACTTCTCCATTTTTCAAAAATGAAAAGTAGTGCGCGACTCCGACAAAAGAATGGCTTGTCGCGACGCGCGTCCGCAGGCCATACGGGTGGCACCGATCTTACATCCTCGCCAGGACGCTAAGCGCGTTCTGACCTGCCACGTTGATGTTGTTGGCGTTGGTGCCATCGCCCTGTTCGTTGGCTGAGAACACGTGCAAACCCAATAGTGGCGGAGCCGCGTACGCGGCTGCTCCACCGACCTGAGTAGTATTCGTCCGCCTGCAAGAACCCCCTGACCAATGAAAACGTTGGTCGCATCCACGCCAATACCGGAAACCGCGGCTGCTGAGTTCGTGACCAGACCAATGCGTGATGCATACGAAATCTGCGTCGCATCTTCGGCCAGCCCGAATACAGCCGACACCTGATTGCCTGCGGACGCTCTCGCCTGCCTCACGGTCGCGCTGGAATAGGTGTATGCGAGGCCGCTATCGATCGCCGCTGCGGATGCCGTCACGCGGTTATAGGCATTCCACACGCCGAGGTACCCAGCCACACCGCCAGACCCCGAACCGCCAAGAATCCAATCAAGTTGCGACGATGCATTGCTGCGCGTGGTGCCTCCGCGCCACGCTGCCGGCCCATTGGTGATGGCTTGATTGTTGAGCCAGATACCATTGACCTGGCCCAACGCCGTTCCAGCCGAGCGCACCGTGTCGCTTGTCCAGTCGGGACCGTGAGGCAGCCGCAGCGTACCGCTGTCGTTCCAGACAAACCAGTCATTGACCTTGCTGGCGCCGATCGCCGCGGGGTTCTTGGTGATGTCGGTCGTCGCGATCGACAACTCGGCAAATGTCGTCATCGTGAGTTTGGTGCCGTCATAGATTGGCACCTGATTGCCGTTGTAGAGCGCATAGTACAGCGTCGTTTTGGCGCTCTGCGTCGTCGTCATCACGGGCGTTGCGCTCACCAGGGTCAGGCGACCTTGCGGCGGAGACAGAACCCCGAGATTGCCACGTGACGTTTGAGCACTCGCCACGTCCGACAGATTGTTGGCGCTCGACAGATCACCAGCCCCAGGCTGGCCCACCACGTTGAAGTTCCAGTCCGCGAGCGTGCCGCTGCCGCCGGTCTTGTCGGACGTCATGGTCAGCGTCGTGCCGCTGTAGGTGACGAGGCCTTCCATCCAATTCGCCGTGTTCGCCGCCGAGCTAGCCCGCACGCGAGCGCCATTCTGATAGGCGAGGCCGGCCTGCGTGGTGAACGCTTTGGATCCGGTGCCGATAGCGAGCGACGTGGTCGAAGTGCCGCCATACGTGGGGGCGTTGGCCCCCGCAGCACCGGTTGAGCCCGTGGCGCCAGCATCCCCCTTCGACGCCAGCAATTGCCAGTATGTCGCATTCGGAGGCGTGTGGTTGGTGTGGCCGAGATCGGAGGTCATTCGATCGATCGAGAACGGGACCAATACATTCTTTACGTTGGTCGGCGGTAAGCGCGCGGACGTTGGCGTCGTTAGCGGCCCGAACGGAAAATATGTTCGAACTCACGCTGACGGCTACTACAACGATAACCTACTAGCTCTGCCGGAGTGTCCGTGAGTTTTAGTCAAGTAAATCGTCCGCCTCCTCTGCCGGCGCCCAACTGATCTTGCTCGCATCGGCCGGTGTCGCGCCCATACTGCTTAGGCACAGCCTCAGTAGGCTGAGCGATTTTGTACCCATCTCCGCGCCGCTTTGCAGGCGAGCGCGCAAGACTGATGCGATGGAGACAAGACAACGGTGAGATGCATTGAGCCATGGCAACTCGCTGGCGAATTCACGCCATGCATTGGCCTGTTGCTCGTTTAGCCAAGTGGGTGGAGCGCCGATTTCGGCACCGGTTGGATCGTTGCGTTTATAGCGGCCAGCATTGATGATGTGCCGGCCTTCAACCAGCGCCTTGGCGGCCGGCTTTCTTGGTCGTGGCATTTTGCCCCTGGGGGTCCGAATTGCAGATGCGCGTGAAATGGGGGGCCGCCGGTAGCTAGTGGCGGGGGGGGGAGGGATCTGACCCACCCCTCCCCCTGCGCTTAAAGGATGCCGCGGGCCCGCATCTTCGCTTCAACGCGCCGTCGTGCTGCCTGGTTGTTGCTGGATGCTCGACTGATCTGAGCTGAGGTGTCCTTGCCGTAGGCTCCCCACAGGACCAAGCTGATCTCGAAAAGTTTGGCCTCGGTGATGAGGCGCTTCGGAATGTCGCCACCGTCGTCCCACTCCTCGACAACTGGAGTAAACGACACGCTCACCTCGTTGACAGTGCCAAGGCCTCCTGCCCTAAAGGCGCATCAGGATGCGGCTCTAACGAGTAGTAGAGTCCGACGTTATCCGAACGTAGTTTGAGGGTGCCGTTGCTGATGCGCCCCAGAGGCCTGCTGACATCATGACTGCAAAGCGCGGCGACGTCTGGATTTTGCGCGATGTGCTTGTCGAATGCGCCGCGCGCGAAGCGTTCCTCGAAGAGCCCCGCGATGATGGCCGGCCGATTCCAGGAAATCGCGAATCCTGAGATGGTTTCAGCCATTGCGTTGCGTCACCCGCAATCGTTTCTCGCGTTTCGCTTGCATCAACTTGCGCGCAATCACGGCTGGTGAGTCCGAGCACTCGGAGTGTCGGCTTTCGCCAGGCATCTTTACACGGCGCCGAACTGGCTTTCGGTCGGCCACATCGGAAGTGCGTTCGGATCCCTTAGACATTGTGGCCCGCCTCCTTCACTTCCTTCAAAAAGTAAAAAGCGCGGCCTTCGCGCCGATCGCCCAAGAAGTGCGCGCGCACTGGCCGCAGATAACCGAGGCGCACATCCTCGCGCTCCAGATCGTCCAGCAGCGCGTCGTGCTTTTCTCGGGCTTGGCTGCTTCCAACGCGCGAGCGGCCTCACATACCGCACCCAAACGGCGCTGGTACTCTGGCATCACGGTGAAGCACACGAGCTTGGAGGCTACGTTCCGCGCTTCGTCTGTGCGCCTATGCAGGACCTCCCGCGCTGACTCGATGTTTGCTATCTCCGTGGTGACTTCGCGGAGCTGCCGCGACAGATCGGCAATGCTGTCAGTAGGATCGTCACCAAGCAGCGCGGCCACGCCGGGCGAGATATGTTTCCCAAAAGCCGCCCTGCCCGCCTCGATCTTACCGCGCAGTTTCGAGCGCTCGCTGTTGAGCTTAGAGTCTCTCTGCTCCAATTCCACGCGTTTCGCGATCAGGTCGGCGTACGAGCTGTCGGCCTCCGCGAGGCTGGGGACGCGGAATTCGTCGGTGGTCTTCGTCTTCAACGGAGCCATTAGGCAACAACCTTTCCAAACAATGCATCAATGATACCGGCCACAGCGGCGACGTTGATGGTGACTGACTTGTGATGGCCATTGGATTGCCAGTGAGCGCAATGAGCGCCCGGCTGACTGAAGCGACTGACCGACCCATCAGGTTTGTGAATCGCGACGGCTCTACAATTGCAGGATACGGCAACCTGAGATTTTCGCGCCTCCGCGACGCCAGTGCGTGCGTCCTCGACCAAAATCGCAACAGCGATCGGCGCGTTGGGAATCGACTGCGGGGCCCCATCCAGGTTGACACTACCGGGTGTCATCGCGTGGTAGGCGCGGACCGCGTCAACAGCGGTGTGCAACTCGGTGTCAGAGGCGAGCGCAACAACGAGGTCGAGAACATTGTCCTCGTCTAGCTCAGGCGCAACGCCCGGTGCGCCGGAAGGCAAGATTCCGGCTTCCTGCAAACGCCTGGCGATTCCGGTGCTTCGCGAGCGCGGGAAATCAAGATGACGCTCGATCGCGTCGAGCACGTGATTCCAAGTGGCCATTGGGGCCGCTCTCCTTTCAGGATTGGAAATTGCGATTGGAGGGTTAAATAAAACGCCGCATGCAGCGGCTTCGCGGCTCAGGGCCGGGAAAAAGTGGCGACGCCGGGTGGTGGCCAGCGCGCCGAGTGCACGTCACGTCAGACCACAAATCGTGGTCTTCAAGGTGATACGTTCCCAACTATGGCGAAAACTGGATTTTAAGCCGCCAGCGCGATTTTCCTCCGGCGCGGCCTGTTCCTGCGAATGTCGGGCTCATTATCATTGGCCACCTGCGTCAGGAATCGCTTGGCGTCGATTGCCCGGATCATGGCGTCCTCAACGGCACCGAATTGCATGAGCCGAATGCCGCTTGTCGCCGGGGCGGTGCGGCCCGCAAGAAATTCAGCGCCCTCCGCAACTGCATGCGACCACCTGGAGTACGGTGCGCCCACGTCCTGCTGCCAATCCAGTAGCTCTGGCCTGGCGGGCTTGCCGGGCTTGTTGGGGGTGGCCGCCTGTTTGGTGCGGCGCTTGCCTTTGCTCTGGCGATATTGCTCGGCAGTTGAATGCCATCGCCCGTCCAAACCAAACCACTTGGACATATCCGCATTAAACGTCGCCCTCGCCGCCGCATCCAATTGCCAGCCATGGGCCGGCCCCATACCGGGGAAGCGGCGGTGTAGAATGCGGTTCAGCTCGCCAGGGCGCGGGCGGACCTCGGTAACATGGTCGGCTGCTATGGGTTGGTCGTTGTCGTTTGCGTGTTGCATTGGTTGTCTCTCGTGACGAGCGTACCTGACCGCTTCTGCGGTCTTGTGCGTCGGCATCTGCGTGCCGATCGAATAATCAAACAATCAAAAAAAGTTATACGTAACTCGGCCACTGGTTCGGGCGGCTCGCGGGATCCAAGGGATTTGCTATATCCCCGCCCCATGTTTTGGTTTTCATTTTGCACTCGGAGATGTTTTCCTGGGGGCGCGGGTCCCTATGTGAACGGCGGGAGAGATCAGCTAGACCCCGCCGCCGTGCGCGGTGTGCGCGATGTGCGTGATTTTCACGTATGACTCTCTACACGCGCGCGCGAAGCGCCTATAATGGAAAAATCGCGCACATGTCGCACACGTAGCACCGACCATTGAAATCATTTCGTTTTCCCGTGCGCGATCCGTGCTCAATCGCGCACGCTAGGTTCTTTCTCGGCCTGCCTAAGCAGTTGCAGTCCGATATAGAGTTGTCCGCCGCGTACCCTTTGCCCCTTCTTGAAGCCACTCTTGGTCAGCGACTGGACAAATCCCTTCTGGCTTCCGGGGCGCTCGCCAGATGCTTCAGCATAATCGGTCCACGATTTGAACAGATCCGCGACGAAGTCTGAGATGCTACGATTGTCCGGCTCAACTCGGCAAGCATCCTTCAGCCACTGGCCGAACGTGTCTTGCTCGGCAAAATACGTTTCGGTCGCCTCAACAATAGATGCAGGTCGCACCAAACCATTGCGCTGCCAGTCCCGGCACCCATCAACCATCCACCGCAGAATGGCGGGCGCCTCACCGCGAAGCTTTGCTTCAAGTTCACGATCCGGCTTCGTCGGCTTTCGCGTGAACGGCACGATGTTGAATCGCCGCCGGGCTGCGGCGTCGACGCTATGCAGTGCTGGCTGGTGGTTTCCAACCACAAACAGTTTGAATTGCGGCTGGAACGTAAAGAAGTCCTGCCTCATAAAGCGCGCTGAAATCGCATCGCCGCCCGTCATCTGTTTTATTCGC
Source organism: Bradyrhizobium genomosp. I (2014) (assembly GCF_000261685.1). Classification (GTDB taxonomy): domain Bacteria; phylum Pseudomonadota; class Alphaproteobacteria; order Rhizobiales; family Xanthobacteraceae; genus Bradyrhizobium. Next base: position 12,691 of record NZ_AJQE01000426.1, read on the forward strand.
GACTCGGCCCAAGCCCTGCCCTCCTCTGTCTCGCTGGCGCTGACTAGACGCGCACCGCGCAACATCGCCAAGTCTGTCGGGTGTCTGTCACTGCGGCTGGCAACGAACGTGTCCATTGACGCCGTAGTCGCATAATCGTGCAGAATATAGCTAGTGGTGTTGAGAAAAACCGATTTCCCATTACCGCCGTCGCCATGCACAAAGACAAGTGCATGTTCGCGCGTGTCGCCCGTAAGGCAGTAGCCGCACCACTGCTGCAGAAAGCGGATCATTTCACCGTCGCCGCCAGTCGCGTCTTGAAGAAATCGCAACCAAAGTGGACAGTCTGCCTGGGCAGACGGCGCGGTGGACGTTAGTTTGGTAATGCCATCTGCAGGGTCGGCAGCGCGCATTTTCCCTGTACGCAGATCAACGGTGCCGTCTGGCGTTCCGAGCAGAAACGGGTCGCGGTCCCAAGCCTCGATCGTGACGGCGAAGGTTGGGTCATTGCGAGCGAACCCCTCGACTCCTGAAGCGAATGAACGCTTTCGTATAGTCGCGAGCGCCTTCGGAGACAGGCCCTGTGACATATCGCGGGCCATCACCCTAACATGGTGAGCCGCAAGGCCGACTTCGTTCCTGCGCCAGTACGAACCATCCCATTCAAACCACGCGCCAGTGGAGTGGCAGAAGCGCAGCGTGTCTCGATAGGTGCTCGCGAATATATACGCAACACTATCCTCGGTTACCGAAGTGCCGGGATTAGATGCGGGTTTGTTGTCGTTGGCTGCGACAGGCTCCTCATCGCGGGCTTCAACGGTTGAATTGGACGCGTCGGTTTTAATTGCATTTTGCATTCAGCAATCGCCCTTCAGGACAAAGTTGATGTTGATCGACGCGCTGCGGCACGCCTGGCGGGTTGAGTAAGAAGACGAGCAACGCTGACTGGCTTGGTGTCATCGCCGCCGCCAACTCGTTTACGCAGCCACTCGGCGGCCTCTGACGCGGACATGCTGAGGCTGACTGAAACCATGTTGATCGGCGAGTAGCCGGCGTTTCCAGCCGAATAATCGACAATACCACTGGGCTGGATATTCAGCGCGCGGCCTCGCTTCTTCACCTTCGAGTTGATCGAGGGGCGGAAGGATGCAACAGCGTGGAAGCCGCCCTGGTACTTGCGCAGATCTTCGAGTCCAAGCTCCGGCACCCATGCATCGAGGCTAGCCAACGCGCGGCGTTGATGTGTCAGCCCACGGGTGGTCACTATCGACTACCACCGGGCCGCGGTCACTGGCTTTGCTGGCTGGCTTAATCAGCGTCCCGCGCTCGGCGAAGTACGCCTCCGCCCGAGCCAACAATTCGTCGATCGCCTCTGGTGTGATTTCCGGAAGCTCGGCCAACGGTGTTTCGGCCGGCGAACCGTTGAACCATTCGTAAGGTCGGCCCGTATCGGGATGCGTTCCGAACGCCACGAATTGCGTGCGTTCACCAAACGCCTCGACCTGACACTTGGCGCCGTTGATCAGGTAGGCGCCTGTTGCGCGCTTCTCGCGAGGCTCGGTGGCGCGGAATGCGAACAGGGTCTTCGGTGCCTTGCCCATCCGATACGGCGCTCTGTCCGACCCCGGCAACTCCATCACCATCGCGCGGATAGCGTCGGCAGTCTCAGCGTCCGGCGTGTCGACATCAAGCCCCACAAGTTCGCCGCAGAGCAGACCCGTATTTGTGGCGTCCGGATAGTTGCGAGCGATGCCTTCCATTTGCGCAGCGGACCACCGCGAGCGCTGCCAGTTACCCATGACAGCGGCTTTGCCACTACACGCGACGGGACGGTATCCGTAAGCAATAAGGCTGCGACGAAGGTGGATAATGCGCTTAAGCGTGGCCCGCATGTTGGCAATCGCCCTCTAAAACGAGAGATGAAATTGATTCGACCATCGCGGGCGAAAGCGCAGCCCCGCGCGCGTAAGCTCGATGCGATCCATCGGCCGCACGCACAATGCGCACGCCGAACAACTTCACCCCTTCGCAGACTTCGACGTCCGCAAGGGCAACGTCAGCACCGAGCGGCGAATGAGTGGCGAGGATTTTCATATTCCGGGTCTCCCTCGATCAGAAGCTTAGTCAGTTGCCGGTCGACCTGAACCGGATCGTAATACAGGTTGAACGAGCCGGGGATCTTGACCGGCTCTCTGAAGTTGTGGTGGAAATTGAGTTGTGGCTGCACACAATTCCTCCGTTCGTAGTGTGTGATGAGTAGTGAGATTTTTCGGGCGTGACACTAAAGGTCGCGCTGCAGATATTTGGCGGGCGACGCGGGGCTGTTGTTCACGCAGCTACCTTGGACTTGCCGTTATCGTTTGCGCCGCGGGCAGCAAGCCGCCGCCGCGCGCGTGTCATCACGTCATCCTTCGACTGCATAGCGGCAAGCTCCCGCTCCAGGCGTTCGACGTAGGGCGCGAAGCCCGGCCGGTCGTGCAGCACCATCACCTCGGCGATGAGAGAGCTGGCCTCGCAAATTCGGAC
>NZ_AJQE01000427.1 GCF_000261685.1 Bradyrhizobium genomosp. I (2014)
CACGTTCCAAGAAAAGTGGGTACTAGTGAACTCAATCGATACGGCCCTCATCAGAAGTTCCTTCACCCCGATGTTATGGGGCATCACGTGCTAACCGATGTCCGCCCTGCACTGAGCCCTGATGCCACATTCATGCCAAAGGCCCCTTTTGTTTGCGGACGCTTGTCACTTGCGTTCGCCAAACGACGTCCGGGTATAAACCCCTTGCTGAGCAGATCGACAATCTCGATGTCCTAAGAACAAATGGCCGTCGGCATCACGTCTGATAAGTCCGACCGCTGAGGGCGGAGACGCCAAGCCAACGCGACCTTATTGCTTGAAGCCTAGTTTCATGTTGCCTCAGAGTAAGCTGACGACCACGGCGCTCGTGGCGACACGCGAGAAGGCAACCTTCAGCACCCCCCCCTGGAAAAGCGATCCGAGATGTTCGTCCGCGAACCAAGCAAGGGACGTGTCGATGAAAATCGCAGCTGCTCTGCGTCTTCTACGAATGTTTGTAGCGTCGGAAGTCAGACATTGTTTCGGAGCTGACAATCGACTCTGTTAAAGTTCTGACAACACGCTGCGCAAGAAGGGGTGGCATCCCGGTCCATAGTCCAAATATTGTCATCAGAACTTTAGCGATGATCAGAGCTACAGCTGTGATGCAACGGGCAGCGTGACCGTTTCCGTATATGGTAAGAACGACCGGAGCGCAGGGGACTGCGCTCCCATTTTCATGGGGCATCTTTTTCCAAGGCACCACGTCAGGAGTGTATTGTCGCTCTGTCAGTGGCGAGAACACTTCCGCTGGTTCTGGCGACAGCGACGTTCGGCGCCGGTGCGCTCGTATCCATAACCGACGCTACATTGAACGCGCGCCGAACCAGACGGCTGCAGACCGCAGCATTTCTCACCTGAGCGTAGGCACGGATCGCACAGCTGTCCCTGTGCTGCGGTCTATGGTGGCAAAGAAAGAAGGAGCAGACTGCAATCAATCCTACGACGAATACGGGACGCGACATTTCCCCTCCTCATTTAAGGACAGCGGCAGTCCATCTACCATCTGTGAAATCAATCGTCCGCTCGACCGCGAGCCCCCCGGCTCCCTTGTGCGGAGAGCTCGCTCTATTTTTCGACATCGGGTATTCGACAATACCTGACACTACCGGAGCGCCGTCGCTTCCGTCGCGCGGCACAAGGGCTCGATCCTGCACGCCGACTTTCCTATACGGTGCTATTGCAAAGTGGCGGCCGTGTCTCAGAGGTTCTGGCGCTCACAGCTGCTGCTGTTGAACTGAAAAGCGGAAGCGTAGCGCTTCTGACCCTCAAGCGTCGAAAGAGTGACGTGGTACGACAAATTTCCCTACCGCTGAAACCCGGCCGAGGCGCGAATGGAGTTTCCGGAGTTGGCTGAGGTGTGGGCCACGATCTTTCCTGCCGTAGAGAAGGCGGCGGAGGAAGCGGAGCGAAAGTTGCGCGATTTCGTCGCTCAAGTCGGGTAGTAGAAATTTGCGGCGCTCACGCGCCGCCGAATTTTCAGACCGGGATGCCGAGCTTCTTCGCCTTGTCGCCCAGATTGTCCTGAATTCCCGCGCCCGGGACATGCATCACGCCAATCGGCAGCTCGTTGAGCATCGATTTCCGTTGTCAGGGTTGCAACGGCGTCAGTCGATGCCTCCGCGTCAGCCCTTCCAGCGATCTCTCCAGGTCGTCCCGACGCATCAGGACGGCGGCGTCCGTATCATTTACGGTTCGGTCGAGCTCTTGAGTTCGTGTTCGTAGCGCTCTGGACACAGCCGGGTCGGTGGCAATCAGCGGGAACACCTGACCCTGCGACCGGGCGATATCCTGACAGGCCATATTGAAGGCCCCTTCGGCTGAAGCGCGGCGATTCTTCGCGGCCTCCATTCCCGCGGCAGCTTCCTCGCAGCGAGCGCTCGCCGACTGGAACGCGCCAGCAGCAGCGGATTTCGCCTCCCACGCCTTGGCGAGGGTTTCGTGGGCCGTTCGACGACCTTCGTTAATCCGGGTCCGGTGACTCGCGGTCGCCCCACCGTCAAGAAGTTCAGCTCAGGCGAACGCTTCTCTACCAGTCGACGTTGTTTGGGTTGGGCCGCGCTCTGCGTCGATTTGCGACCGTGAATGCTCAAACGAGATGGCCGCGACCGCGCCGTCCGGCTCCGTTGCAGCGTCATTTCGAGCTCACCAGCCCGCTCACGCAGTGCACCGTACTTTTGCGCAACCGCTGAAAGTCTGTCGGCGCAGCCCACCGGGGCGGCGTCAATATGCCGTTTGGTTGTAGTTCCCGTTTCCCTTAAGCTTGCGCATAGTCGAGGAAATGCTGGAGGCGCGTGGCACTGTTGACCTATGAAGCCGTGCGCCAGTGGGGACCGAAATTCGGCAAGGCGTTCTCCGATCGGTCCGCGAGCGCGCTCCCGCTCGCGGTGACAAATGGCATCTGGACGAGATCGTTATCTCGATCGCGGGCGAACAACATTAGCTCCGGCGCGCTGTCGACCAGAATGGCTTCGTTCTCGACGTCTTGATCCAGCGCGGAAGAGACTCGCGCGCTGCGCAGCGGCTCAGGAAGAAGCTCTTGAAATCCGCCGGCACGCCGCCGCGCGTGATGATCACGGACAAGCTTCGTTCGTACGGCGCTGCGAGGGCAAAGACGGGCCTTTGGGTCGAACATCGCCAGCACAAAGTTCTCAACAATCGGGCCGAGAATTCTCATCAGCCGACGCGACGACGCGAGCGGATCATGATGCGTTTCAACTCCTCCAGGCCCACCGATTTCTGTCAGTTCACGATCAGGTCTCGAACCTTTTCCACATCCCCTATCCCGGAGCCCTGACTGCCGACTTCCGTCGTGCTTGGCACGAGCGAGCCTTTGCGACTTGGCGCGAGATCTCCATGACAAGCGCTATCGCCGAATCTCGAACCTTTGAGAAGCGCCTCCTTCAGCTCAGCGGTCGGTTAAGTTGACGATGCCGTCGCTCGACATTCAGTATGGCACAGGGATTGCAGTGATGAAAAAGCGCTCCGGAAGCTGAGCACGGCGAGCCGGTGCCGGGCGATGGATCTATTCTGAGTCGTTACGGAACATGACCATCAGCGGGCAGAACCCAGGTGCAGCCGGTCGATATCAGGAATCTGGTGATCGGCCACGTCTTCTTTATGTCGTGCCACGTAACTCTGACAGGTAGACAGAAAATTTGGAACCCACATTATGCCGGCGGAGTCGGATATCAAATGTGCGAATGCAAACATTCGAACAAGCACCGTCTGGACAATTGTGCTCGGCTTTGCCGCCGATCCATTGATGCGGTGGAGTTGGCCTGACGCAAGCCAATATCTTCGGAGCATGCCTCGGTTCGTTAACGCCTCTGGTGGACCAGCATTCGAGCACGGCACAGCATACGTCACGGAAGGGATCCGCGCCGCAGCCCTGTGGCTGCCGCCTGGCGTGCAGCAAGACGAGTCCGCGTTAGACGAAATAATGGCGCTGTCCCTGAACCCGGCGATCACCGAAGATATGGCGCTCCTGCGGCAGGAAATGGCCGAACATCATCCGTCCGAGCCGCATTGGTACCTGCCTCTCATCGCGGCCGATCCGAACTGGGTCGGACAAGGACTTGGCACATTGTTGATGAAATACGCTCTTCAACGATGCGATGAGCAGGGCATTACCGCCTATCTGGAAAGCTCGAATCCCGATCACATCCCCTTTTATCAAAGCCACGGCTTCGAGGTCATTGGCAAAATACAACATGGTTCTTCGCCGCCGCTCACGCCAATGTTGCGAGCAGCCAAATAAAGCGAAATTCAAAGCCTGTGTTCGCATTGGCTCACGAGGGCCACCTTTCAGCACTGCTTACGTATTGTCTGCGGCGGCGCTGATTATTTCGCCAGCAAGTATTGGGGCGACTCGGGCTCGCGGCGATGCTCCATGATGTCGGGAAGCTACCATTCCGCTGACGCTGTTCGACAAGCCGGGCCGTCTAAATGAGGAAGACAGCAGACTGATCGAGACACATCTGGTCGACGGCTTCGGAAGACTCTGGATGGCGTTAAGTTAACGAATTGGAGCCGCCGAGGGGGTGGTGACGACCAGCACGCCGACCGCCCGGACCCCTCTTTATCGCCGCCATCGCTTCCCACCGGAAGTAATCAGCTATGCCGCTTGGTTGTATTTCCGGCTTCCTCTCAAGCTTGCGCATGGTCGAGGACGTGCTGAAGTGCTGGCGGCGCGTGGCATTGGCGTGACCTATGAAATCGTGCGCCAGTAAGACGAAAACTTCGGCAATGCGTTCTCCGATGGATCCGCTCGCGCGCTCCCGCTCGTTCAAACGACTGAGAGCATGCACTTGACCGACCGCGACAATCGCGATGATCAAAGCCGGTTGTTGACGCGTCGATTTCGCTCGCCCGAGGACGAGTACGAAGCAAAGGCGGCGCGCGGTCACGACAGAATTCCGGCGGAGCATTCCGCAGCCCGGTAGAAGGCCCGGGCATCCCGTCTTACAAGGAATCGGCAATGAGGCTGCGCGCCGACCATTTCATGCTGCCGCACACCGTGCGATCTTCACGGCGGTAGATGCGTGCTGCCTCAACGGGCCGCGCCTCAGCCTCCTCGCTCGAGCGCCAATCGGCAATCGTCAGCTCAAAGATGATGTCGATTGCAGGATCCATCTTGAGGCAGCGCCACAGAGCAACGAAGAATATCCCCGCGGGACTGTTGGGAAGTCTTATTGTTCTAGGCCGCGCTCTGCGAGCAGCCGGTGCATGACCTCGCCTTTGATCTCGCCTGCGATTTGGTTTCGGACTTGGGCTCCGAGCACCCGCTCGGCATCGACGTCGCCCACCAGACCATGTTCGGCCAGTCGCTGATCCAGACGGCTTTGGAACTCTTCGCCCATGGCTTCGACGAGCCGGTCTTGCATCGCTGCATGTTCGTCTGGAGCGATGCGCCTCAGCACCGTCTCCCAGGGTTGCCAGCGGCTTGCCATGAAGTCGGTGAACTGGCTTGCTTCCCGCTCCCGGACCAGGTCGAGCGCCTCCGTCGCATCATCCTCGCTTACGTGAGAGACCGCCAGGAAGCGCATGTCAGGGGCGACGTGACTGAGCTCCAGCGGCTCGCGCAGCCGATGTTGATAGGCCAGGTAGACTTCGATGTCGTCTACGTTCGGGTTGCCGCTGGCGAGCGAGTTGATCCTGTCGCGCGCGATCTCGTCCAACGCCTCCAAGCGGAAGGCGACACGGCCGCGCTGGATCAGATCGCCAAGCCGATCGTCATATACCCCGTCCTCGACGTCAGCGTTGAGGCGCGCGGTCTGCATACCATTCCAGTGCAAGGTGACACGATCCTCGCAGCTCGCGTTGGCCTCGGACGCCTGCGCAAAGAACTGCTCGCGCAATGTCGGATTGGCGGCCGCCTG
>NZ_AJQE01000428.1 GCF_000261685.1 Bradyrhizobium genomosp. I (2014)
CCACTGCCTGCCGAAACTCGTCATTGCCGTAGTTCACGGTCTCTCGTAGCCTCTCCAGGAACTGCGCGTAGTCCTGGGCGCCTGGCTCATCCGCAAAGTGCTGCCATTTGGCCAGCGTCGCCGGGTCGTCTGCGAGCCATTGCGCGGCAGCCTCATATAGAGATTGCTGCGCAAGCTGCGGTGGCGCTTCAGCCGTCGCCAGATTAGCGAGGACGTCGTCCGGCAGCGGGTTATCCCCGAACTCGAGGTTCTCCAAATGCGGGTAGCTGAGACTAAGATTCGGTACACGCCCCTCAAGAAGATCCTCAGGCAGGCTGGTCAGCCGGTTACCGCTGAGATTGAGCGATTGGAGGGTGCTCGGAAGGGGGGCGGGGAGGTCGGCCAATTGATTGCTGCTGACATCGAGTTCAATGAGCCCCGATGGGAGGTAGTCGGGGAGGTCGGTCAGCTGATTGCCACTAACCGCGAGCGAGGTGAGCCTGCTCGGGAGAGCGTCCGGCAGGCTAGTTAGTCGGTTGTCGCTTGCGTTCAGGATCTCGAGCCCAGCCGGAAGGTTGGCCGGCAGACTGGTCAAGCTGTTATCGGCCACCTCCAGCCGAGAGAGGGTCGCCGGAAGAGCGTCCGGCAAACTGATCAACCGGTTATGGCTAATGAGAAGATGCTGAAGACCGGGTGGGAAGCTAGCGGGCAGGCTGCTTAGCTCGTTGTGCCTGGCGCGCAGTTCCAGCAATCTTGGCGGCAGGGCGGCGGGCAAAGCGGTCAGGGAGAGGGAGGACAAATCCAGCGAGTGCGAGCCAGTGTTGTCCGCCCCCCTAATTCGTGCGCGTCCCTGTCGCCGATTCTCGGCTTCGCCCTGCCCCTCTTCGGCCGCCCAGTTGTCCAGCAACTGCGCGCGCGCGGAGGCCGGGGTCCGATATCCTGTCATGGCTTCGAGCAAATCCGCCACGGCTCGGCTGAAGCCGCTGAGGTAACTTTCCTGCTCCCCCTCTTCAGAAGCGGCCGAGGAAGAACCTGCACTCCACTGAGCCTGTCCTGTGTTCATCAATATCTCCATCGCCAAAACAAGAATACCCCCGCTCCTCAAGGTCGCGAAGCAGGCCGGGTGTCATGATCATTGTTCACACGAGCCCAAACGCGCAAATGGATCGATACTGCTGCGAGGCTTCCTGCCATTTCGTTGACCAGATAAGTCCCGGAGGGCCGTCAACGTGGCAGCGTTCTGCCCTTAGCAGGCCTACCTGTCGATAAGCTGACGAATGTCGCTGCAGAACCCCGGGTCGCCGGTTGCCAGCGGTGACCGAAGCAAGCCCGGTTTGAGGTTGAACCGGTCAAGCTTCGCAAAGACCAGCTTGGCCCCCATTGCCTTGGCATGGGCACCGCCAGCGCTTACGCGTTCGGAGCGTCTGCCACTCTTCGTTGCCACGTACTCGGTCGAAGGGTAAGCGGCAAGCTGCGGCCGTCAGGCGGCGTGGTTCCATGGCATAAGCGCGTCGATTTCGCCGCTCGGCCAGCCGTTGGCGATACGCTGAGGCGTTAGGCTGAGCCAGGCGCACGGATCGACGTTATTCATCTTTGCTGTCTGCAGCAGTGTTGCGATGGTTCGCCCAGGTTCGTCCGCCGCCGTCGCTACCGGCAAAGAGGCTATTCTTTCTCGTAATTGTTTGTGGTCAGATGGCGCGTTCAACGATGTTGGAGTCGAGCTCGATGCGAACCATCAGTCTGGAAGCGTTCGAAGATGGCACGGCGCGAGACGGCATAGCGGATTGCCTCAGCCAGTTTTGATTTTCCGGAAATCCGCCGCAATGTCTGCTGCCAGAGATCGAAGAGATCTGCGACGACCGCTGTGGAGGCTTGCTGGCGCGCGGCAACGCCTACGTCGGGGCTTTGACCGCGTATGGTCTTCTCGACCTGCCAGAGCTTCGCCATCCGCTCGACCGTCGCCGTTGCCACTTTCAAGCTTCCTGCAACATGCAGCTCATAGAACTTGCGCCGGCTGTGTGACCAGCAGCCAGCCAAGGTGACGCCATCTCTCTTGCGTGAACAACGGACGTATCCATTTCTTGATCTCTGGAAGCGACGCCGCCCACAACGCAAGCGTCTCCTCGATCGACGCTGCTGGCGTCCACGACCTCCGAATCATGGTGTCCATAGATTCAGACATCTCCTAAAAAGGCAACTGTAATGCTAGGATTACCCCTAGGACCTGCAGCGCTCGCGTCCGTCAAACAAGGCGGCCTCAATGGAGGGATACCTTCCATCAGCTGGATGGCTGGATCATCCGAAGGCTCTGGTCGCGCCGCGGAAGCGGTGGCGGAACGCAGCCTGGAAGGAATATCCGACCGCTCGCAAAGCGCATGGGGTCCTGCTGAACGCGCTGCGAGGCGCCTTCGATGGCGCGCAGCCGCGGCCAGCTTGCAACATAGATATCGTTCATCGCCGTCCGCCAGCGGAAGATGTAGTGACTGACGAAGAAACGCGTCATCACACCGACACGACCGCAACAAGAGCAATGCCGGCAAAAGTCGACAACTCGCTGTAGAACTGCTGGACCATCACTTGCGCCGATTTCGAAAGCGCGGCCTGGACAAGGTCATAGAATGGCCCATACCAGCTGTTGATGGCGACGCTGACCTGGACCTGAAAGTAGGAGGTGAACAGTATTAGCGCGGAGCCAAGAATCGACCACGTCGCCCAGGGGTGCGGCGCAACCAACATCCAGCCAGCCGCAAATATCGCGGCGCACGCGGCGAAATAGAGGTCGAACCAGAGAGCCGGCGCCGACGAGAACGTCGCCAACCCGACCTGCCTTTTGCGGCGCTTCGAACAGATTGCTCGCGAAGCCATACCAGACCAGCATCGTCAGTGCGGTCCAAACGATCGCCGAGAGAAAGAACAGCTTGGGTCGGGGGAAAAACGAGAGGTCCGAGCATCTGTGGCCTCTTGGATTACAGGAGACCGTCGGGCATCGTCAACTTAATCGACCGCCGAGCCGAAGGAGGCGCTTCTCAGTTCGAGATTCGGCTTGTCGCGGAGATTTCGCGCCAAGTCGCAAAGGCTCGCTCGCGCGAAGCACGACGGAAGTCGGCGGTGACGGCTCCGGGATAGGGGATGTGGAAAAGGTTCGCGACCTGATTGATCGTGAACTGACAGAAACCGTTGAGCCTGATCGGACGATTTGAAACCCTTCATGATCGGCTTGCGTCGCCGCGTCGGCTGATGAGAAATCTCGACCCGATTGTTAAGAGCTTTGTGCTGGCGATGTTCGACGTGAAAGCCCATCTTCGCCCTCACAGGGCCGTACGAACGGAGCTTGTCCGTGATCATCACGCGCGGCGGCGTGCCGGCGTATTTCAACAGCTTCTTCATGAGCCGCTGCGCAGCGCGTTCGGCGCTGGATCAAGACGTCGAGAACGAAGCCATTTTCTGGTCGACAGCGCGCCAAAGCCAAGTTGTTTGCCCGCGATCGAGAAGGCGCTGCTGCAAAACTACGGGGTGACCACCTGAGGGCCGTGTCCGAGATCGGCCCAGAAGGCCAGCGCCAGCCCGATTTAGCCGGACGGTGGGTATGGGTCCTGGCCATATGTCCACTCGTGTCTGAACCTGTGGTCATGGCCCTGAACTAGAACCTGAGCGTCGCGTCCTACCTTTCCCTCCTTGTGGGCAGCGTCGACCGCGACGCGGATCGCCTCTTCCTCAGTGGCGTAGGGGCCGGAGTACTCGCAATTGAGCGCAACCATCCACTGGCCTTTATGGCGCGTGACGAAGTACTGAACGCTTGCCATAAGCTTGCTCCGGCATCGCCCCTGGGATCGATAAACGGGGTCGTACTCTGCAAATCTGCCGCGGTCGCCTCAACTACCGGATTTGGTGGGCTCCAAGGAGCAGCGCCTTGTAGGCTGGCCTGTTTGCTGTACCCGCGGAGACCAACTGCCGCGCCTTAGTTTCCCTTATTCACGAGAACCGGAACGTAGCAGCTTCAATCGTCGTAGATGTGGCCTAGCTGCTAGCAAGTCTCTCTTTCTCGTTGGAGTCGAAGGCTGGATTGATGGTTGAGTGCTGCGACCGTTTGCGTTTGATCGACAAATGAACCCTCCAAATAGAATGTCGTCAGGGTCCAAACTCCCGGGAGACCAGCCGCACTCGATCGCATTTGTAAGAAAGCGCTCGTGCGGGTCCGACCTTGCCTCTTTTAGATCGTACGAGGCAATAAATTTGGCATCATGGTTGCTCCACTCCGCGGCGCACACGCGGACTTGGAGGCACGCGGACATGACTCGGCGCCGTCGGGAGTGAGAACCCGACGCTGTCCCTACCGCGCCCGCGCGGCCAGTGAAGTTGGCGGCGGTGACTCGGCGCTCACGCCTCCGGAAGCGCTTATCCCTACCACGCGCTGCAAACTTCGGTGGCCAGCCTTCGCCCTTGGATAAGCGAGACCGACCACCGCGGCCCCCCGAGAGGCTCAATTCCCAAGGGTGCTACCAAGCAGTATCGCTGAGAAGGACTGGAAGCACCTACCAGGATTGGTTGGTGCCGATCTAATGTGGCCTGGGGCAAATGCGCCATGGCGACTGAATTTGATACGATTTTTGATGTGATTGAGCGTCACCGCGAGCTTTCGGTGCAGCACGCCGCCGCGGTATCGGTATCCGCGAAACTTGTCGCAGGTCTCGAGTTTCATGCCGCCGACGCGATCAGCGAGGAAAGAAGGTTGGCTCTCGAGGACTATGCAGACGTGCTCACTCCAAGCCGACCACGCTTGCGGACGTGATCAGACTACCGGCTTGGCCGACGGTCGATGGCGATGCCGTGCGTCGCCAACATCTGCGCCTGGCGATAAAGCGGCAAATGCCAATGATACTTGGCATCGATCACATGCGCTGACCAGCCGCTCCGTGGGCCGTGTTCGGGCCCGGCATGCTGGAGGACGACGCCATGACAAGCGCGGCAGGCCAGTTTGGGCCGGCGAGTGACGATTACGCGATACTGCGCCGGTACGACGTCGAGCCTCTGGCTCTCATCGCTCCCAATTTCAAAAAGGACGCCTGCGCAGCACGGGCGGCAGGTTGCAGTGGGCATCAGGGTCTCGACGATGCGCGGCAAATACTCCGGCAGCTGACCGCGGTTGGCTCTGCGCTCGGCAGTTCGCTTCTCGCAGGTTCTTGGATTGGCGTGATCCTCGGCTGCTTCGAGAGCCGCGACGGCCTCTTCGATGCCCTCCAAAACAGGCTGTAGTTGATCAGCGTCCAGCTTTCCGACGATCGACCGAACTGCGCATCTTTCGCAAGCTTGCGCCACGCTTACGGCCTACTGGGTTAGCGCGATGTCGGATCGCGGCCAATCAAAAAGGCAACTGCAGCTAGTTCTTTTCACTTGAGCTGCTGCCGGTTTGATGGACACCCGGTTAAGCTAATCCCACCTTGCGCTCGAACGCAACCGGGCTGAGATAGCCGATGGTCGAGTGCCTGCGGGTCGTGTTGTAAAATCGTTCGATGTAGTCGAACACATCGGCGCGTGCCTCGTCTCTGGTTCGATAAATCTTGTTGGCCGTACGCTCGGTCTTGAGCGAGGAGAAGAGGCTCTCCATCGCCGCGTTGTCCCAGACGTTGCCGGAGCGGCTCATGCTGCAACGATGCCGTGGTCGGCCATCAGGCGCTGGAACTGCTCGCTGGTGTACTGGGACGCTCGGCGGCGAACTGCCGGTCAAGGAGGTTCGCCGGTACGGTCTCGAGCTGTCGATCGCCGTCATCCTTCGGCAAGCGCCGACGTCGCGGCCGCGCCCGCAAGCCTTGCAGGCGCATCAGCCGCTCAATCCGGTGCAGGCCGCAATCCGCCCCGTCGGCGAGCAGGTCACGCCACACCCGGCGTGCGCCATAGGTGCGGTCGCTGGCGACGAAGCTGGCCTTGACCTTGCCGCCGAGCTCCTGGTCGCTGCGGGATCTGGCGCTGGGAGAGCGGTTGAGCCAGGCATGGAAGCCCGACCGCGACACTCCCAGCGCATCGCATAGCCATGCCGCCGGCCAGATCGTCCGGTGCTTCGCGACGAAGGCGAACTTCATGTCGCTTCCTTCGCGAAGTAGGCTGCGGCCTTCCTAAGAAACAGCCGGATTGGCGTCCCCCGGAAGAGCCTGTAACACGAAGCCCAGTGATTTGGCTCGGCGCTGAAGGTTGGCGAGCACACGGCTGCGATATTGTCGCTCATATTGGTCTGCACCCGGATCTCTGTAGGGCATGCCGTGCCGCAGGGTGTTGTAGCATAGAACTGCGATCTTGCGGGCGGTCGCCGTCACCGCCTTTGATTTGCCTGCACGTGAGGATAGCCGGCGATAGAATGCGCCGAGCGCCGTATCGCTCCGTCCGACAGTAGTGGCCGCCAATCGCAACAGTGCGGCTGCCCGACTGGACGATCTTCGTGTGCGTGAAGACAGCACCTTGCCGCCGGAGATTTTGTTGCCCGGTGCAAGGCAGCGCCACGAGGTGAAGTGCTTGGCGCTCGGCCATGCCCTCAGATCCGTGCCGCACTCGCCGATGAGCTTCAGCGAGAGGGACGGACCTAACCCATGGATCTCAGTCAAATCGACGCCGAGCATTCCGTACAGCGCGGCCCTGACATCGAAGGTAGGTGTGTTGACCTGCTTGGTCTTAACGCGTGGCTTTGATAACTTTGCGCCCGCTTTTGCCCCTTTGTTGCTCAATACGGCGATCAAGGCTTCGAGCTTGCGGTCGCAGTCCAGCATCTTCGCCTGGTAAACGTCGTATAGTTCCAGCGATTGACGGAGGGCGAAGACATGTTCTTCCCGGTCGTTGCCCACCAGTGCCGCGCGGATTGTCTCGGTCGAAGAATGACAACGCACGTCCCGATAGGTTGCCAACACGTCGGGATTGCGCTCGCCTGCAACAACGGCTCGGATAATCCGCATGCCGGTCCAGGTGGCGCGGAGGTGGATGGTCACTACCAAAGCTTGAGGGGGCGTCGAAAGCCTGGCTCTTGGCTTTTGGTGCGATCTTTTCAATCGAGCTTATAGGAGGCCTGAAAGAACGTACCCCAGCGTTCCATGCTGTACTTCGCAAGCATGGTCGGCTCAACGCAGCCGCTGCTGCTGCACAATGAGTCGCTTCGGCTGTTGGTCCACATCGCCCAGTAGCGGCCACCGACGCCGACGCTGAAGTTCCTGGTGACGAAGTAGGACAAGACGCCTTCAACCTGGACGCCTCGGCCCCCATTGCTCCGTTGTTCATCAAACATGGTCGTCGGGCGCAAGAGATGATGGTCACGCCCCTTGAAATCGGTCCAGGGCAGGTAAGCGACGTCAGCGTTCAAACGCCAACGCTCGGTGAGCATGGTTTCGGCGCTTAGGCCGACACGAGCTGCATTCCACTGAGTATTCTGGCTGCCAACGACCTGGTCGTCGTCCGGCGCCAAGCATGGAGGTGGGGCAGCTATCTGTACACACCCCCTCGAATCGGAGTTCTGTTCGTAATACGTCCAGCCGATAAAGCCGCCGACATTGTAGTTGGCGGCGCGGAGGAAATCATAACCTACGTCGGCCGTGTAGTAGGTGTACCTCCCGTTGGCCTGGCCTGATATCGTGTTGACATAGGAGAGGTTCGGGGGGAGGCCCCAATCTTCGTCGTTCATGTGTCCTTTGTCGAAGCGCCCAAGGCCAATGTTGCCCTTCAGGAACACCCCCCACGGGCTGTCGAGACGGCCAAATAGCTCCCCGGAAAGTCCGTCAAGTCCGTGATAGGTGAGCCTCGATATTAGCATGCTGGGGTCTTCAAGGCCGCCGGAGGCCACTGCGCTGCGGTCCCATTGGAATCGACCCCGGCTGAGCCAGAGTCGCGATCCGCCTTCGAACGACCAACCGGCCGTGTAAGCAATCGGCGCCGCGCCGGCGGGCGCTTTTGCGTAGAGCGGCGCATCGGGCCAACGCACCACCCACGGGTCGGCGCCAAAATGGTAGTTCAACCCGATCTTTCCGATGTGATAGCTGCTGGAGAGGCTGGTTATGTTCGCCGGAAGAATGGCGAACGGCGGATTCTGCACCGTCGGAGGCGTTGCGACACTCGGCCCGCCGAAATGGAGATAGTCATACTCGACGTTGACCGACCATGCAGACGTAAGTGCTTGCTCGACGCCTAGCCCGATGACGCCACCGAGGCGACCATAGTCGAAATGGGTTTTCTCCTGTGGCGCGCCGCCTTCAAAGTTGTTGACGACGTCGCCTCGATTGTTTTGCCAAGCCACTCCTCCCTTAAGATAGGCCAACGTGCGGCCCAGCGCGCCAAACGCGTAACCGACGCGCCCAGTCCCGGTGGCAAAGACGTTGGGACCTGCCTTGCAGTTTGCACTCACGACAAAGCCGGAGGCGGCGAGGCAAGTATTCGTGCCGTCGGAGACAGCACCGCTGGCATCGAGTTCGACGCCGAACACCCAGCCATTCTTCTGCCAATTGTAGCCGATCTGGCCACCCGCGAGAAGCACTGGGGTATCGACGACATCGCCATAGATTGACGGACCGTAGGATTGCTGAAGGAGGTTCGGCCGTAGCCGCCGCCGAGGTGCCCGCCAATATAGCCTCCCGACCAGTTCCACACCGCGGGCGGCAGTTTCACTTCTGGCTCAAGGTCTGCCGCGTTCGCTGCACCGTTTGCGACGAGCGCAATTGTCGTGGCTCCTAAAAGAAGAACTCCGGATCGCATCCAACACTTCCCTGTATTGTCTCGGCCCACGACCGAGCGCCCTTAAGTTATCGCCGCAGCAAACCGTCGGGGCGGACCAGACGCTAACAGCGACGCGCGCCGAGTCCGCCCCCGAGGATCATCGCAAGCGATTGGTGGTGATGCCGCAAAGAGAGCAAGTCGCGTGCCGAAGTGAATTCGCAGGCTATGCAGGCACTTCGTCGCGGCGTGTGGCGCCAAGTTGCTCACATTGGTCTCGATACCGACAAGGGCCACGTTACCCGAGAGTGGCCCGCTCGCGCGCTGAATGTGTACGCGCGGTGGCGCGTGCAGACCCGGCCCGTGTGATGTCAACAGGAAGCCCTCTGCGCTTCCCCGACTACGGCGCTGTGTCGCCGTTGATTTTAATTTCACCGAGTCCTACTGATGGGACTAGGGTCTGTACCTAAATAGCGCC
>NZ_AJQE01000429.1 GCF_000261685.1 Bradyrhizobium genomosp. I (2014)
ATTGCTCTCGACCGGGTGCGCGACTTCCTCAGGTTGTCAATTGAAGAAATCTCAATTGTCGCGCCAATCCAGCCTTGAAAACTGGTTCGATCTTGGCCCAGATAGCCGGAGAGATTTACAGCGGGGGCTGTACTTTGTCGAAATGGGTTTACGGCAAGCCTGTTCGAGTGCTTGCCGCTGTCATATTCTGTGCCTGTCTTGCAGTCGTTGGGGAGTATCTCGGTGATGTGGGGGTGCTTGAGCTCGACCGGCTTGAAGACCTCATTGGCATGGACCGGCGAACGATTTGGCTGGCGACGCAGGCGCCGGACCAGCGTTCCGATATCGCGATTGTGACAATTGGAGAGGACGCGCTGCGGGACTATCCGTATGTCTCTCCCATTCCTCGAAAAATCCTAGCTGCGCTGGTCAATGAGATAGACTCCGCGGCACCAAGAGCGATCGGGCTCGACATCATCATTGAGCGCCGATCCGATGGTGATCGGGATCTCATTGGCGCGATCTCCAGTGCCCGGCACCCGGTTGTGCTCGGCGGACTGGACGACAGGTATGCAAGCGCTGCGTCGAGTGACGTTTCGCTCTTTCGCGAGCAGTTGGACGCTCAAGAGGAGTTTGTTCGGGCTTCGGGCGTACCGGTCGGGCACCTGTGGCTCGAACATAAGACTGGTGCCTTCAACAAGGACGACGCGACGGTGCGCTATGTTGGCGCCTCCAACAAGGGGCGACCCCAGCGCGAAAGCTTTTCGCAAGTGCTTGCGAAATCGGCTGGATATACCCACCAGCCGGCCAGCGGGGTTATCGCATGGTTACTCCCTCCGAAGGATCAAACGACACCGCTCTTCGCCCAGATCAGCGTTCGTCGGCACAAGTCCGAGGAGCTCGACAGCGGCCGCAAGCTTCTTTCCCCCGCTGAGCTCGATCTCTTGAAGGGACGTATCGTCCTGGTCGGCGCCGACATGGTCGACCGGGACCAACACAAGACACCGCTGTTCGTGCGCGATGGCCGGTTATCCCCTGGCGTCATGATCCATGCGCAGTCGATTGCGCAAATCATCGACGGCGATAGAGACATTAGGGAGATGCCGGCGTGGGCGAGGCTGCTCTTGCTTTTTGCCATGGGGTTGATCTGCCTGTTCGCCTCTTCGTCGCATCACGTTCACACGCACAAGGAATGGGGCGTATATGGAGTAGCGCTGCTGGGGTTCGTCCTTCTCTTGCTGTTTCGCCTCGACATTCCCGTCGGCCCGCTGGTGTTCGTTGGCCTGGTCGGAATTTTTGTCGTGCCTTTTCTTGAGTTCCTGGTGGGGAAATATACGCAAGCCGCGGCGCGGGTTCGACGGTGGGGAGTGGTGAGCAGATGAGACGATTGGCCCTTTCGAGATTGGCGGCCGCGGCCTTCGGCTGGCTCCTTGCCATGATGAGCAATGCTGCGGCGGAAACGTACACGATCCTGACCTCGAGCGCGGCTTCGCTCACGCCAGGTCAGCAGATCGAGGAGGGGCATGCGATCAGCCTGGGTGCAGGAGAGACAATCAGCTTCGTTGTCCCCAACGGCGGCAATGCAGTCCAGCGACGTTGTTCTGGTGCTTACAGCGGCGTAATTCGCCAATGCACCAACAATTCTTCTTCACCGCGGCCGGGTATCCCCGGCGGTACGCGGGATTCGGATGACTGAATTTTCAATATCGGAAGCGGGTGTTTGAGATGAGAATTTCGCCGAGGTCATGTTGTCTTGCCGTGTTTCCTTCGCTTGCCTTGAACCTCTCCCCGGGGTGGGCTCAAACGGCGCCGGAATGGACGCAAATGGGGAAGGCCGATAAGGCGACCGAACTGATGCTATCCGGCCGTACTGCCGATGCGATCCCGGTCGCGAAAGCGCGATTGGCCCAGGCTGAAGCCGCCATTGGACCAAGTCATCCGGATCTCCTTCCGCACTTGCACACATTGGGGACGGCTTACATGTTGCGGAAGGCATTCGACGATGCGGAGCCCGTGCTCAAGCGCGCTCTCGATATCGCCGAGCGATCATTCGGACGGACCGATCAGCATACCATCGACGCGGCAAACGATCTGGTTGCGCTCTACGCGATGGACGAGCGGTGGGCTGAAGCCAAGGAAATGATGAAACGCGCAAACCCGCCTCGCTAGGATAGCGTCCATGTATCGTCGTCTGCCTGCTTCCCTGAAGACGATCGTCCTCGCTGTCCTGCTCGCCATCGTAACGAATGGCGCAGTGGCGCAGGAGGACTGGCAGAAGCGCCAGTCGATCGTCAGCGAAGCGAACTCGCTGCACAGCCAAGCGGAGTTTGCACTCTTGGCCGGCCGCCTGACTGAGGCCGAGCAACTCATGCTGCGGGCAGTCGATGCCGTAGCGAAAGGACTCGGACCCAATCACCCCGAGATGGCATTTTTTCGTGAGGCTTTGGGGCGGGTCTATAGACGGCAAGGTCGGTTCCCCGAAGCTGAGGCACAGTACGCTGCTTCTATTCGCCTGAGTCCGCAGGGGCGCCTGCCTGCACTTCTCGAGCTCGGCGACATCGCACTTCAGGCCGGGCATCTCGATGAGTCCGAGAAAGCTTTCGCCGATGCAATGGGCTTGCAGACATCCGATTCAAGCTATCGACAGCGGGCCTATGGCGGCCTCGCCGCCGTTGCGTTTCATCGCCAGCTTTGGAAAGCTTCCGCGGAATACTGGTCGCAGGAGACCGCTGAGATCGTATCCGCGGTCCGAGGTTCGACTTTGCTCTCGATGCAGGTTCTCGGTGCCGCCGAGTCGAGATCGACCGTTGTCAACGAAGCGGCGTTCTACGGTTTCCTGAGGGCCGCCTACCGTGCCGCCCAGCAGGACCCGTCCTTACGCGAGGAGATGAGTTCCCGCGCCTTCGAGCTTGGACAGTGGGTGACGATGTCGCGTGCGGGGGAGGCGGTCAGTCAAATGGCCGCGCGGTACGGATCTCCGGTGTCCGCGAACTCGAGCAAGATTCGAGAGCGGCAGGATCTCGCGAGTCTGTGGCGCTCGCTGAGTGAGAAGAGAGCGCAGCTCAGGGACGCAGGTCGGCGGGCTAGCAGCGAATATGCGCAGATCGTTGCGGAGATGCGAAACGTCGACGCCAAATTGGCTTCCATTGATTCCGAGTTGGGCGACAACTTGCCTTCGTATGTGAGCGCGGCAATGCCGGGAGCCAAGAGCCTCAACGAAGTCAGTGCGAGCTTGCGGCGCGGCGAGGTGCTCGTTCTCATCGTTACGGTTCCGGCGTTTGGCAAATTGCCCGGAGAAACGTTCCTGTGGGCCGTCAGTCCGGACAATGTCGAATGGAGAAGGATTGACCTGGATGGTGAGGCAATCGACGGGTTCGTTACGGCCCTGCGATGTGGGGTCGATCGGGCGAGCTGGGCGGATGCCGTTCGGTCCCGATGCGAGCACGTGCTCGGAGCGACAGCGGTCGCAGGATCTCCTCTCCCGTTCGATGCGGGGCGTGCGTACGATCTGTACAGGCGCCTCTTCTCGGGAAGCAAATTGGTGGACGGCAGCAGGAATTTGCTGGTCGTCACCAGCGGGGCGCTGACCAGGCTGCCGCTGCATCTTCTCGTCACCCGCGAACCAGCAAAGCGGGCGGATCTTCGAAAGCTGGATTGGCTTGTGCTGACGAAGGCGATCTCGGTGCTGCCGACGGTATCGTCTCTCCTCGCGTTGCGTTCCAACGCATTGAAATCGCGCGCATCGCAAGCAATGATCGGCTTCGGCAATCCCGTGCTGGCGGGACACCCGACGGCCACTGCTTCCGCCGCTGATGCCGATGCCGCGGCGGACCTTGCCAGGCGCAGGACGTCATGCGCGGCAATCGGAGGCGGAGCGCCGACAGGCGCGCGCGACCTGGCAGAACTGAGCAGAAATAGAGACGGATTGGCTGACCTTGCGCAGATCCGAAGATATCAGCCGCTGCCGGAGACCGTGGACGAGCTTTGCGCGGTTGCGAACTCCGTGCGTGCCTCGCGGAGGAACGGAGACGAGGCGCGGATCGATATGTTTCTGGCCGGAAGCGCAACCGAGACGAGGATCAAGAACCTTAGCCAGTCCGGTGAGTTGGCGAAGTATCGCATATTGTACTTCGCGACCCACGGCGTAATGGCGTCGCGGTTGCGGGGGGTGTCAGAGCCGGGATTGGTGCTTACGCCGCCGGATGTCGCTTCGGCGGAAGACGACGGGTTTCTCTCCTCATCGGAGATCGCGGCCTTGAGGATCGACGCGGATTGGGTCGTCCTATCCGCCTGCAACACTGCGGCGGGAGCCGCGGAAGCCGATGAGCCGTTATCGGGCATAGCCCAGGCGTTTTTCTACGCGCAGTCGAGAGCGCTGCTGATCTCCCACTGGGCTGTCGATTCGGAAGCTGCCGTGGCGCTGACGACTGCAACGTTCAGGAAGCTTGCGGACGGCAATATTGGTTCGCGGGCTGAAGCGCTCCGGAGCGCGATGGAGGACATGATCAGAGGAGACGATGCGAGGTTCGTCCACCCTCAGATGTGGAGTCCATTCGTCTTTGCCGGTGATCCGGCCGGATGATCGGTTTGATGACCGTCTCGTTGCCCGGATTGAGCCGCGCGCCTCACGAATTCACGTGCACGAAATCGCGCAGCAGCGGATAGATCTCGTTGTTCCAGCGCTTGCCCGAGAACACGCCGTAATGGCCGACGCCGGCCTGCATGTGGTGGACGCGCCGATAGGCGCGCACGCCGGTGCAGAGGTCCTGGGCGGCGAGGGTCTGGCCGATCGAGCAGATGTCGTCCTTCTCGCCCTCCACCGTCATCAGGCCCATGCGGCCGACGGCCTTGGTGTTCACCGGACGGCCGCGATGCATCAGCCTGCCCTGCGGCAGGAGGTGCTCCTGGAACACGTCGCGCACGGTCTCGATGTAGAATTCCGCAGGAAGATCCATCACGGCGAAATATTCGTCGTAGAACGTCTTGATCGTCGCGGCCTTCTCCTTCTCGCCCTTGGCGATGTGGTTGGCGAGGTCGAGATGCTGCTTGATGTGGCGCTCCAGATTCATCGAGACGAAGGCCGTGAGCTGCACGAAGCCGGGATAGACCTTGCGGAGCGCTCCGCGGCATTGCACCGGCACGTAGTTGATCAGGTTGCGCTCGAACCACTCGATCGGCCTGCTCTTGGCGAAGTCGTTGACCCTGGTCGGCTGGATCCGCGTGTCGATCGGCCCGGCCATCAGCGTCAGCGTCGCCGGCCGCGAGGGATGGTTGTCCTCGCACATGATCGCAGCGGCCGCGAGCGCGGAGACGGACGGCTGACAGATCGCCACCATATGCGGGCGTGGACCCAATTGTCCGAGGAAGTCGATGAGGTGCTCGGTGTAGTCGTCGAGCCCGAAGCGGCCCTCGCTGCGCGGAATGTCGCGCGGATTGTGCCAGTCGGTGATGTAGACGTCGTGGTCCTGCAGCAGCGTCTTCACGGTGCCGCGCAGCAGCGTCGCGAAATGCCCGGACATCGGCGCCACCAGCAGCATGCGCGGCTGCTCGCCCACGCCGTCCTTGCGAAAATGCAGCAGCGAGCCGAACGGCGTCGCGTAGGCGATCTCCTCGGTGACGGCGATTTCGCGGTTGCCCACCGTCACGCTGTCGATGCCGTAGGCCGGCCGGTCATAGGTGAGGGTGGAGCGCGAGATCAGCTCCAGCGCGGCCGACAGCCGGCCGACGATCTGATCGGACGTGCCCTGAGGTACCAGGTGGAGGAATTTGAGCGCGGACGAAGCCCCCGCGCGCCATGGCGCCGTCAGGTCCATGTGGTTTTGAAAGGCCTGATAATACATCGACATCATACTGAAATGCCCATCCGTCCCGTGTTGCTATGCAATAAGGACGCCAGACGGCAGTCGGGCCGCCGCAAAATTGGCACGTCGTTTGCTGCTGCTCATGCCGTGAACGGGCCACGGGCAGGCCGGGCTGATGTCGGACCAGGGAACGGGCCATATGGCGAAGGCGACACTGACGATCAGCAGCAAGAACTACTCGTCCTGGTCGCTGCGTGGCTGGCTGCTGACGAAGTTCTCGGGGCTCGATTTCGAGGAGATCGTCACCGCGCCGGACGATCCGTCGGCGCGCGCCGAAATCCTGCTGCTGTCGTCGTCGATCCTGGTGCCGTGCCTGCGGCACGAGGGCGCCGTGGTCTGGGATACGCTGGCGATTGCCGAATATCTCAACGAGGTGATGCCGGACGCCGGCCTGTTGCCGGCCGACCGCGTCCAGCGCGCCCATTGCCGCTCGATCTCAGGCGAGATCCATTCCGGCTTCACCACGCTGCGCGCCTCGCTGCCGGTCAACCTGAAGGGACACTTTCCCGGCTTCAAGATCTGGTCGCGGGCGCAGGCCGACATCGACCGCGTCTGGTTCATCTGGCGCGATTGCCTCGAGAAATCAGGTGGCCCCTTCCTGTTCGGCGCGCGGCGCACCATGGCGGATGCGATGTACGCCCCGGTGGTGACGCGGTTCGTGACCTACGACGTCAAGCTCGAGCCGCGCCTGAAGGCCTATGCCGATACCATCATGGCCATGCCGGAGATGCAGGAATGGATCGCGGCGGCGAGGGAGGAGCCGGCCGAGATCGAGGAGCTCGAGGTCGAATATTAGGCAGCTGTTGCACTGCCCTGCCTGTTTGGGCGGCGGGGCCCCGCCGCACGGCCATGCCTTTGCCGGCATTAACCTTTGGCGTCGGTGACAGGCCCGAACCATCCGGCGCGCTGCACAGATGTTGTGCGCGCCTATGGAGCCGCACCGACATCTAGCCGTGAACAGGTGCGTACATGGTCTTTCGGCTGATTCGGACGTGATTCGTTCAGGCCGCGTTCCGAAGGTTAAAGCGGAGCGCGGCCCCGTCGCATTTTGAAACAGAGACCCCTTCAGGCGGCGCCGCGCTGCTTCACGCGCGGCAGGCGCCAGCCGATGACGGTTGCTTCGACCGCAATGCCGGCCTCATGGTTCTGCCAGCGTCCCTCGACATAGCGGCAGGCGAACGGCAGCTGATATGTTCCGCTGTGATCCTCGCATAGCACTTCGAGTGGCAGGCCCGGCGGTGGTTCTCCGGCGCCATCGAATTCCGCCAAACGTCTATCGCGCGTTGCCATTCCAGAAATCTCCCCTAAACAAAGCCGCGGACAGAGTGCCCACTTCTGCCGCGTGCGGTTCATTGCTCCCCGTCCATGGGAACGGAAGCAAGCTCAACGCGAGAATGCGGTGCCAGTGTGGTAGCGTTACGCTGCGGCGCGCAAACAGCGCACATTGCCGTGATCGATTGGACGAGGAACCTGCATGCTGCTTCGAAACGCCGGCATTTGTTTCGCGATGTTGCTGCTCGCAGCGCTGGCGCCGCTGCCGCTCCGCGCGCAGGACGTGCCCGGCATCGAGATCTGCACCGTCGAGAAGACCATGGAGCGGCGTACCTCCTGCCTCCAGAGCAATGTCGATTTCCTCCAGAAGACGATCACCAGGCTCACCCTCGATCATCAGCAGAAGCTGGATGCCGCCAATCGCCAGATCGATGCGCTGAAGACGAGCATCGCCGGCTTGCAGAAGACGCTCGGCGATCTTCAGGCCGCGCAGGTGAAGACGGCCGAGGATCTGAAGAAGAAGCAGGACGCGCCGCCCCCGAAGGACGCCGCGAAATAAGCGCGCCGATCACGCGATGCGATAGCGCTCCATCACGGCACGATCGGGCTCATGGCCGAGCCCGGGGCCCGAGGGCACCGCGACATGGCCGGTCGCATCGCTATCCGCTTGGCCGCCCCAGAGGCACGCTTCGCGCTTGAGATAGAACATCTCGACCAGACCGTCGTCGCGCGTCGCGAGCAAATGCAGCGTCGCGAGCAGGCCGGGACCGAAATAGGGGGAATGCGGGACGATCTTGACGCCGAGGCGATCGGCCAGGCCCGCGACCTTCAGGAACTCGGTGATGCCGCCGACCTTGGTGACCGAGGGCTGGGCGTGGCTGACCGCGCCCGCCTCCATCATCTGGCGGAATTGATATTCGGTGCAGGCATTCTCGCCGGCGGCAACGCCGAGCCCGCCTTTGCGGCGCACCTCGGCAAGCGTGGCGAAGTCTTCCGGTGGCCAGACCGGCTCCTCCAGAAACATCGGCTGCGCGTCGGCGCACGCCTTCGCGAACGCGATCGCCTGCGCGCCGGTCAGCGGGCAGTTCATGTCGACCATCAGCGGAATGGTTGGCCCGATCGCCTCGCGCGCGGCGAACACCGCCGGGGCCGTGGTCTCGTGCAGTTTGATCGCGCCATAGCCGAGCGCGAGCGCCTTCCTGCATTCGGCGGTGATGTCATCGGGCGAGCCGATCCGCAACAGGCTCGCGTAAGCCGGGACGGCCGTGCGCCTGATCTCGCCCAGCAGGCGATGCACCGGCACGCCCTCGACCTTCGCAGCCAGGTCCCACAATGCGATGTCGAGCCCGGAGATGGCGAACATCGTGATGCCGTAGCGGCCGAACAGATGTAGATTGCGCTGGATCTGCTCCATCACCGCGGGAATGCCGGCGGCATCGGGCACCTGCAGCCCGCGGGCCTGCGGCGCGATCATCTCCTCGACGGCGCTGCGCGTGGTGCGCGGGCAGACATAGGCGAAGGCATCGCCCCAGCCGGTCAGCCCGGCATCGGTCGTGACCTCGACGAGGACCATGTCGAGCGCGGAAATCGCGGAAGCACCCTGGCGGAAGCTTGCGACACCGGCGTCATAGGGGATGCGGATATGGTGCGCCCGCACATCGGTGATTTCCATGACCCGGTTCCTCTTTCTCGTGAGCGGTTTCAACAAGTGTAGCCGTGAACACGAGGGCGTTGCCAGTGGCCATTGCCGGACTATCCTCATGCGAAGGACAGCAATGCCGATCAAGCAGAGCAGCAAAGACCGGCGCATCATCACCGCGCTTCGAACGAGGGCCTGAACCGCCATGAATCCAGCCCAGCGCGCGCTCTGGTATATCGAGAGCCATCTGGCCGAGCCGATCACGCTCGAAGAGATCGCGGCGATCTCGGGCGTGTCGCGGTTCCACATTGTGCGTGCGTTTGCCGCAGCAGTCGGTCTTCCGGTGATGCGCTACGTGCGCGCGCGGCGGCTGACGGAGGCGGCGCGCAGTCTGGCAAAGGGCGCACCCGACATCCTGTCGCTGGCGCTGGAGGCGGATTACGGCTCGCACGAAGCCTTCACCCGCGCGTTCCGCGACCAATTCGGCACCACGCCCGAAGCGGTGAGGGCGGCAACGTGCGTCAACCAGCTCAGGCTACAGGAGCCGATCCTCATGGATTCGACCATGCTCGATACACTCGCCCCGCCGCGTTTCGAGACCGCCAAGGCCTTCCTCGTCGCCGGTCCCGCCGAGCGCGTCTCCTGTGACAATGGCGCCATGATCCCCGGTCTTTGGCAACGCTTCCATCAGGAGGTCGCCGACATCCCCGCGCGCGTCGGGAACGTCGCCTACGGCGTCTGCTGCAACGGCGATGATGCCGGCAATTTCGATTACATCGCCGGCGTCGAGGTCGCAGATTTCTCCGACCTGCCGCGCCGCTTCGCTCGTATCCGCATTTCCGAGCAGCGCTATGCGGTGTTCACGCATACCGAGCACGTCGCCTCGATCCGACGCACCGTCAACACGATCTGGAATCAATGGCTGCCGGCCTCAGGCCTCAAGGCGGCGGACGCGCCGAACTTCGAGCGCTACGATGAGAGGTTCGATCCTGCAACCGGCAATGGCGGTTTCGAGATCTGGCTGCCGGTGAAGGAGTAGGACCGCGCAAGGCTGGCATACCCGCTCGCTTGCTTGGCAAGCCTTGGTGACTTTGTCATAACCGCTGGCAAATCTTGCGAGCGGGGCCCGTGCCGGACATCCCGTGCAAGTCATAACAAGCAGCCGGGAGGGTCCCACATGTCCAACATCCGCGTTCTCGCCACCGACCTCGAATTTCCCGAAGGGCCGGTCGTGATGCCGGACGGCTCGGTGGTGCTGGTGGAGATCCGCGGCCAGCGCCTGACCCGCGTCTACCCTGACGGCCACAAGGAGATCGTCGCCAAGGTGCCGGGCGGCCCGAACGGCGCGGCGCTCGGCCCCGACGGCAAGATGTACATCTGCAACAATGGCGGCTTCTCCTGGATCCCGACCCGCAACATGATCATGCCCGGCCCGCAGCCGGACGATTATCTCGGCGGCTCGATCCAGCGCGTCGATCTGCAAACGGGCAAGGTCGAGACCGTCGTCACCAAATGCGGCGCGCACGATCTGCGCGGGCCGAACGACCTCGTGTTCGACAAGCAGGGCGGCCTGTGGTTCTCCGATCTCGGCAAGCGCCGCGCGCGCGAGATGGACGTCGGCGGCATGTATTATCTCAAGCCCGGCATGACCGAGCTCGTCGAGATCGTGCACGGTATCCTGCCGGCGAACGGCATCGGCCTGTCGCCGGATGAGAATACCGTCTACATCGCGGAGACGCCGACCGGCCGGCTCTGGGCCTACGAGCTCTCGGCGCCCGGCACGCTCAAGCCGCGCGACGCGATCTATCGCGGCGAGCGGGGCAAGCCGATCTGCGGCCTCGGCGGCTACCAGATGTTCGATTCGCTCGCGGTGGAAGCTGGCGGCAACGTCTGCGTCGCCACCCTCGTCTCCGGCTGCATCTCGGTGATCGCGCCCGACGGGACCCTGGTCGAGCAGGTCCCGACCGGCGACCGCGTCACCACCAACATCGCCTTCGGCGGCCCCGAGCTGAAGACCGCCTATATCACGCTGTCGGGCAAGGGCGAGCTGATCGCCATGGACTGGCCGCGCGGCGGTTTGCCGCTCAATTTCCTAAACAAATAAACGGTGCTAGTTACCGTCATTGCGAGCGAAGCGAAGCAATCCAGGAATGCGTCCGCGGTGACAGTCTGGATTGCTTCGTCGCTTCGCTCCCCGCAATGACAACGGAGAGTATCTCAAATGCCCTGGCCCGATCCCGTCACCCTGCGCGGACAGCACGCCCGTCTGGAGCCGCTGTCGCATCAGCATCGCGAGGGGCTGGTCGAGGCCGTCAGGGATGGCGAGCTATTCAAGCTCTGGTACACCGCGGTCCCGACGCCTGAGGGCATGGCGAAGGAGATCGACCGCCGCCTCGGCCTTCAAGCCGCGGGCTCGATGCTGCCGTTCACGGTGTTCGATGCCGGCGGCCGGGTCGTCGGCATGACCACCTACATGAACATCGATGCCGCCAACCGCCGTGTCGAGATCGGCTCGACCTGGTATGGCAAGAGCGCGCAGCGTGGCCCGCTCAACACGCAGTGCAAGCTTTTGCTGCTGCGCCATGCCTTCGAGACGCTGAACTGCATCGCGGTCGAGTTCCGCACGCATTTCTTCAACCACCAGAGCCGCCGCGCCATCGAGCGTCTCGGCGCCAAGCAGGACGGCATCCTGCGCAGCCACCAGATCGCGCCGAACGGCACGCTGCGCGACACGGTTGTTTATAGTATCACCGCGGCCGAATGGCCGACGGTGCAGGCGCATCTGGAATTTCAACTCAACGACAAGCCGCGCTAGGGGCGGCCGAGGTACCATGGATAGATTCGACTATGTGATCGTCGGCGCGGGCTCTGCCGGTTGCATCCTCACCTCCAGGCTCAGCGAAGACCCGAACGTCAGCGTCTGCGTGCTCGAGGCGGGCCCCAGCGACTGGCATCCCTACATCCATCTGCCGGCGGGCTTCATCAAGACCTTCCACATGAAGAGCATCAACTGGGCCTACCAACAGGAGCCCGGGCCGTGGACCGGCGGGCGCAGCATCTACGCGCCGCGCGGCAAGACGCTCGGCGGCTCGTCCTCGATCAACGGCCACATCTACAATCGCGGCCAGCGCATGGATTTCGACACCTGGGCGCAGATGGGCAATCGCGGCTGGGGCTATGCCGACGTGCTGCCTTACTTCAAGCGGCTGGAGAAGCGGGTCGGCGAGGGTGATAACACGTTCCGCGGGCGCGACGGCAATCTCATCGTCACCACCATGGACTGGCGCGATCCGCTCTGCGAAGCCTTCATGGAAGGCGCGGTCTCGCTCGGCATTCCACGCAACCCCGATTACAACGGTGCCAAGCAGGAAGGCGTCTCCTACTGCCAGCGCACCATCAACAACGGCCTGCGCGTCTCCGGCGCGACCGCGTTCCTCAAGCCCGCGATGAAGCGGCCGAACGTGCATGTGCACACCCATGCGCACGCGACCGAGATCATCTTCGAGGGCAGGCGCGCCGTCGGCGTGCGCTACATGAAGGGCGGCCGTGGCGGTCATCCCGTCGAGGTGCGCGCCAACAAGGAGGTGATCCTGTCCGGCGGGACCTATAATTCGCCGCAGCTCCTGCAGCTCTCCGGTGTCGGTTCGCCGGATCTGTTGAACGCTCACGGCATCCAGGTGCGTCACGTACTGCCGGTCGGCGAAGGTCTTCAGGATCATTACGCTCCGCGCACGGTGGCGCGTGTCAAGGACATCAAGACCATCAACGAGCTCCGCCGCGGCCTCTCGCTCTGGGTCGAGGCGCTGAAATGGGCGACCGCGCGCCGCGGCCTGCTCTCGCTGTCGCCGACCATGGTCTATTGCTTTTGGCACTCCGGCGAGAGCGCGGAGAGCTCCGATCTCCAGCTCACCTTTACGCCGGCGAGCTACAAGGAAGGCGTGCAGGGTCAGCTCGAGGACGAGCCCGGCATGACCGTGGCCTCCTGGCAGCAGCGCCCCGAGAGCCGCGGCTATGTCCGCATCCGCTCATCCGATCCGTTCGCGCCGCCGATCATCCAGACCAACTATCTCGACGCCGAGCTCGACCGCCGCGTCATCGTCGGCGGCATGAAGCTCGCGCGCAAGCTCTTGAAGTCCGCGCCGCTGTCGCCCTACTACGCCTACGAGGACTTCCCCGGCCCCAACGTCAACACCGACGACGAATTCTTGCACGCGGCCACCGAGCGCGGCACCACCACCTTTCACCCCGGCTGCACCTGCCGCATGGGGCCGGCGGATTCGACATGGGCGGTGGTCGACGACCAGCTCCGCGTCCACGGCCTCGAAGGCCTCCGCGTCATCGACGCCTCCGTGATGCCGCGCATGATCTCGGCCAACCTCAACGCCTCGACCATGATGATCGCGGATCGTGCGTCCGACCTCATCCGCGGCAAGGCCCCGATGGAAGCCGCGCGAATTCCGGACACGGCGGTGGCGTGATTTTTCGTAGGATGGGTAGAGCGGAGCGAAACCCATCATCGCGCGACTAAGTTGTGCTACAATGAGGCATGACCTCCTATCGGCGCAACTTCGTCCGCGGCGGAAGCTTCTTTTTCACGGTCAATCTCGCAGACCGCCGACAATCGCTCTTGACGGCGAACATCGATCTGTTGCGTGCGGCCTTTCGCGAAATCCGCCAGCGTCACCCCTTCTTGGTCGATGCGATCGTGGTGTTGCCGGAGCACCTTCACACTGTCTGGACGATGCCGGATGGAGATGCCGATTTTGCAATGCGCTGGCGGCAGATCAAGTCAGCCTTCTCCCGCAACCTAGCGCCTGACGAACCAGTCTCAGCCAGCCGAGCCGAAAGAGCAGAGCGCGGCATCTGGCAGCGTCGTTACTGGGAGCACACCATTCGTGACGAGGAAGATTACGCGCGGCATATCGATTACGTGCACATCAATCCCGTCAAGCACGGACTGGTCGATCGAGTCTGCGATTGGGCTCCATCGATCGTGTCCCCGGGCGTGGTGTAGC
>NZ_AJQE01000430.1 GCF_000261685.1 Bradyrhizobium genomosp. I (2014)
GATCGCCTATGTGGTCTGCGCGCCCGAGGCCGGCTCGGATGAGGGCGGTGGAGGCGCGCTTGCGGGCGCCTTGCGCGCGCACTTAAGTGCGCGACTGCCGGACTACATGGTGCCGAGTGCGTTCGTGCGGCTGGCCGCGCTTCCGCTGACGGTGAACGGCAAGCTCGATCGGAACGCACTGCCGGCGCCGTCCGATCAGGCCTATGCGCTGGCGGCCTACCAGTTACCGCAAGGTGAGGTCGAGACGGCGCTGGCGCAGATCTGGGCCGAGCTCCTTGGTGTCGAGCGCATCGGGCGCAACGACCACTTCTTCGAACTGGGCGGCTACTCGCTCTTGGCCGTGCAGATGCTCGGTCGAGCATCAAATCTTGGGTTGAGTTTTAGCGCCACCGACCTCTTCCGCGCACCTGTTCTGAAGGAACTCGCATCGCAGATTTGTTTGCAAGTGCAGCCCAGTAACTCGGCGGTGATTTCCGTTCGACCGAACGGATCGCAACCACCGCTCTTCTTTGTCCCGTCAGGCTTTGGAGATTGTTCGTATGTCCTCGGTTTGGCGGCGGAAATGGATGCAGACTGCTCAGTCTACGCTCTGCCATGGCCACCTTTCGATGACGTTCGTCCACCGACTTTTGAGGCGATGGCCGCGGAGGTGATTGTTGCGATTAAACAGATCCAGCCACGTGGCCCATACCGCTTTGCTGGATACTCATCAGGTGCAATCCTGGCTTATGCAATTGCCGAGCGATTACTGAGTAGTGATGAAGTTGTGTCGTTCATGGCCTTCATCGATGTCAGTCTACCTGGGGCTTCTTCGAACGCATCACTGAAGAATTTGGCGCGAGAGTTTGTTTTGGATCGTTGTGGAACCTTGCGCGATGAATATCGCGAGGTTTTAGAACGCGACACGGAACAATGTTCCATCTCTGAGTTGCTCGAAAAGGCGCAGCAAACAGGAGCGTTAGCTCCAGATCACGATCTTCACAGTGACGTCTCGATGTATCAAAGGGCCGCGGCATTTCAACGGGCGCTACAATCGTATCGCATTCCGTCGCTCCCAATTGAAATATACCAGTTTTATGCCAGTGAGCCTCTTAGTCGTTGGGTACCGCCTGACAAGCAATCTGGTCGCGATGCAAACCTGCCAAAGCTTGGCTGGGACCTGGTCGTCGATGCGGGGGCCATTCATGCGGTACCTGTTCCAGGCAACCACGCGACAATGGTGAGCAACCCAGAAAACCGCCAAGTTCTCGCTCATGCTATTTCAACGGCCCTAATCGGCACTCTTGAATAGGCTCAAAGAATTTCTCCGAAGGCTCAGGTTCGAAGTTTCGTTTCTAGACTAGCCCCAAATATCCATCCCACAAGACAGACCGGGAGTAGATGTTGCGGGTAATCGTACCCGACGATGTTCCATTCAGCGACGCTGACGACGACACGTGCCCGAATGTGTTGATAGTCCCGTTCGTGGTGGAGGGACCTGAATACGGGCCACTCAAGATCGGTCCAGCATACTGCTGCTGGACCGCAGTGTCACCGACGTTCAGGACTAGCACGCCATCAATGTTGTTGGTCGCAAGCCCCTGACGAATTTCTGCATGGTGTACGTCCGCATTGGTGGAAACAACACCAACCCATCTTCAGCAACGACGCCGGCTTTCTTCCTTCCTCTGAGATAGTCGCCTGAATGCTAGAAACTAGAGCGGGGGCCCGCGACGTAAGCGGCTATCCGATTGACCGGTTCGGAGGGAAGGTCCCGGCCTGCATACCTTTTGTATGGATGTTGTGATGCATCCTGCTAGTGTCGTCGCCGCAACGGCTAAGGCGAGGAGCGCAACCCCCCAGTGAAGAAATCGCTGAACTGAACCAGCCCCGCCCCACAACAACTATCGAGTTATCTCTTTTCGATACTCGTCTATCATTGCTGTCGTAACATCACCCAGTAGCACAGCGGTGCCGCGCCGCCCGGCCGCGAATAGGCGCTTCTGCTGCCGCATGCCCGGCCATTGCGCATCGTGTCATCCGGGCAGGCGCAGGGTCTGCCAGTTGCGTGATATTGATCCCGGCTGGCCTTAATCAGGATCGCGGCGATGGCCGCGGCGGTCAGCGCAACTTCGATCTTGCGTTTTGTGTCGGTTTGCTGTGGGGCGGGATCTTGCGGTGTCTTGGGTATTGCGGTGGCGCCACGCGGGCCGGGCGGAGCAGTCTTGGAAGCTTGCGGCTGCGAAGGGCTGCCCGGCACCGCCGTTAGCGCGAGCGGACTTGCTGGGGGGCTGGTTAGCTGCGCTACCATTGCAGGCGCAGAAGTAGAGGGTCGCCCGTCCTGACGGCCGACGGAATAAGCTCCTATGGCTGTAAGGCCCAGAAGCACGATCACAGTCCAGCGCCGCATGAGGACATTCAAGCGAAGCCGGAGCGATCGGGCAAGTTGCAAATTGTAAATCGAAGGCAAGCCCCCGTATTTTCCCGGAAGTGGCCTTGATGGAGGATTAATTGGGCACGGCCCGTCCGGCCAAAAGCGCATGCTTAGACGTTCGTCGTGTTGTTTCGAATGAGCTTCGGACACGAAAACGTACCGGCGTTTATGCTGTACAAATGAACAGGCGTGCCGACCTTCTGGGTGATTTCGCCTTTGAGACGTTGCGGCGCGCGTGAAACCCGAATGCATTCCATTCGAGATCGAAACGGCGGTCGAGTCTATTGCAATGGTTTGCCGTCGTCACCGGCGTTGGCTCAAGGGCCTGTATGATCCGGCGGTGTTTACCGGCACCGCCCGAAGGTACATCGCAGCGTTCGGGGAATAGCACTCGATAGCTGATTGGTTGCGCCTCGGAGGTGAGATCAATTTTCCTGAAAGTGCGGTAGTTGCTGCGGGCGATCCTAACCGCGACCGAAGCTTTTCACGCCGTCCGCATGTTAGCTTTGCAGGTCAAGGCTCGCGAGCCGCTGCCGGTCCAGAATCACGATCTCGCGTTGGGTATTGCCGATGAAATCGAGGACACCATCAGTGTGCAATTGCGACACTGCACGCGAAACGGTTTCGACGGTCAAACCAAGGTAATCGGCGATGTCGCGCCGAGACATTGGGAGCGAGATCACGTCAGCAGCCGTGAGTCGTTCATCCATCTCGTGCAGGAACGCGGCAACGCGCTCCAGAGCAGTTTTACGTCCGAGCAGCAGCATATGGTCTTCGGCGTGTTGCAAGTTATTCGTCGTCAAGCTGAGCAAGGTGCGCCAGACAACCGCGTCATTCTCGGCGACCGTCTCAAGGTGTTGCCGCCTGATCAGGCGAACAGCGGTTTGGATGATCGCTTCCGCCGTAAATCGGTGGACTCCGCCGTTCTCGAGTCCAAAAATATCACCCGGCAAATGAAATGCGCCAATCTGGCGCCGCCCATCGGAGAGTAATTTGCAGGTCCGTACCGCGCCTTTCCTGACCTGGTAGACGTACTCGGCTGGCTCACTCTCGATGTAGATGGTTTTACCTTTCTTGTAAGTGAATTCACTCAAGCTGACGATCGGATTCGAGCCGCTCGATATGCCGAGCTCACTGAGCGAATTGATTAGGGATCTATGGTCTGTGGTGATGCTCACGAACATGGTCCGACACTCCTGAACCAGAATATACGAAGGGGAGCCTCGCGAATTGATCCGGCGCAATCTATGGATGTCATTGTAACAAGCGGCCATGAAGAGGAGAAGTCGTGTCATTGTGACGCAGTGCGCGCGCAGCAGTTGAGGTGACGCAATGTGTTGTCCTCCGGTCGAGGGGGGCCCCGCAACGCGCGTCGGAGCGAACGAAGCGATCATGGATTGAGTGCCATACGAGTGTTCTGCTGCGCGAAGGCGACAAGTCGCGCTTAAAAGATGCGTTTCACTGCGGAGTATCTTTGAAAGGCGGCTTCGGATCGCGAGCGAGTGTGTCCAAGACCAAGGACGGGTGCGGATAATCGGCTCCGGCCCTCTTAAGCCCACCCTGATATCCAACGTCTGCTCAAGAGCCCCCGTCGAGGCTCTGCCACGGGTGATTGTCTCGCTGACGATGGTCCAACTGGACCCGACACCGGCAATTGACTAAGATCAAACCTCTAATACGGATGCTCTATCCTTCAGCGAATTAAGGAGGCAAGAGATCTCATGCCTTACCTTCTCGCTACCGGAATCCTAGCACTTCCTATCCTCGTCAGCTTTGGATCAGATTTGACCGCTGCTTCACGGGTTCATTCGTACACCCCACCGGCTCGCCAAGACGTTTATTGCCTGCAGGGCCGAGCCTGGGGATATCCGGGCAACTGCCAGTTCTCGACCTACAGTCAGTGCATGGCTACCGCATCCGGCACCTACGCTTATTGCGGTATCAATCCGATGTACGCCTTCGAGCGACAGGGAAGGCAATTGCGCTGAGGCGAACGTCGTCAGGTCAGCCAAGCAGCGTTGGATGACGGACGGACCGTTCAGACTCGTGTCGCGGTTCGCTCGACCCCAGCCGCTGAATCGGCTGATTGGTCCGTTCGTTCGACTGCGCCCGGTGCCATCCTTGCATCTGGACGGCGATATCCGCTCCTGGGGCGGGGCGACACTATTCGAAACGGATCTTCTGGCTCAGATCTCTCGGAAGATAGCAGAAGGCCCGCGCTCTTCCCAGTACTGTCTCAATCTGTCTCAGAGTTCAGCGCGGCGTGCAGCCGAGCCTTCTCCAACCGAGACCTGAGTCCATTCAAACAGGCGGCCAGTTTGGCGAACTCCTGAATGCTGACATAATCAAAGACGAACTGCTCAACCTCTTTCTGCTGCTCGTAAGGATCTTGCGAGCGATGCCCGTGAGCGACAAAAGGACGTACCTGGCATCATTCATGTCGGATTTCCGGCGCACGAACTGCTTACCTCAAGCTCCCTCGATTGCTTGGTGATGAAACCCGACTCGACTCTCATCAGCTTCGCGACAGCATTGACGGGAACACCATCTTCTTCCAGCTCCGTCAGAGCCATCAAGATCATCATTTGCGGACCAGTAATGCCAAGCGCATTCGCGTGGTAGGACCGAAGATCGCAAGACATACGTCGATTGATCTGATCTACCATGTAAAGCGCCTGAGTAGATCCTGACTGACGCGCGGCGCCTTCCGGGAGCGTGTTGCCAATGCAGGCAGCTTGGGTGGCATCTGATCTCAGGAGCTCCAGCCTCAAAATATTGCTTGCTGGCTGGCTGGCTTCAGCAAAGAGGACCGGTCCTCGCTGATCACTTTGACGCGCCCAAAGCGCCCCGATCAATCAGTCGCCACAGCTAGACCATTCGTTCCGGTTCGATTTATGAGGATATTGCCCCCTCCCCAGTGGCGATCACCATAGCTTCAACCCAAGATCGAGGCCATCAAAAGTACGCCTAGCGACGTTGATGGACAGGATCGGAGAGGTCGTCGACGGGCAGTGGCGGAAATTCGCCATTTATAGGCCCGTCAGGAAACCCTTGCAAAATTATAGCAGTAGTGCTATAAGAGAAGGGCGAATGACCACACAGAAGCCCGTAGTTTGGATCGGATCGTCAAAGGACGATCTACGAGCTTTCCCGGACGAGGTTCGCCGCGTCATGGGGTTTGCGATCAATGATGCACAAAACGGCGACGAGCATCCTCGTGCCAAGGCCTTAAAGGGCTTTGGTGGCCGGAGTGTACTGGAGGTCATCGACGATGAAGATGGCGATACGTTCCGTGCCGTCTACACCGTACGCTTCGCTGGCGTTATCTATGTCCTTCATGCCTTCCAAAAGAAGTCGAAGAAGGGGATTGAGACTCCGAAGCACGACATCTTGGTAATTCAGGCCCGGTTGAAGGCAGCCGAGGCTCATTACCAAGAGAACTACGGAAAAGGAGGCAAGAAATGAGTAAGGCAATTAAAGCAACCGCAGGCAGCGATAATATTTTCGCTGACCTTGGCTTTGCCAATCCTGAGGAAGAACTCCTCAAAGCCAAACTTATTCGTGAGCTTCGTGCGATCATCAAACGTCGCAAGTTGACTCAGACAAAGGCTGCCGAACTGCTAGGCCTTAAACAGCCTGATGTATCTGCCCTAGTGACCGGCCGCGTAGGGAAGTTCTCGATCGACAGGATTGTTCGATGCCTAGATCGGCTTAATTATCGTGTGGACGTCGTTATCCGTCATAAGCCCGTTCGTCGCGCATCCTCGCGAGCTGCGGCCTAAGAGTGGGAATGGATGGATATTGACGAACTTCGGGATGCTGAAATCCAGCTACATGGTTTGACCAAGGCCGACGGCGTCTATACGTTTTATCACGATGAGACCAACAATATCCGCAAGTTGTATATTGACGATGGACGTTTGAACGTTGCTGAGCTGAAGGTATTCGTCCTCGGCGGCATTGTGCATGAAGGAGCACCGCGACCGATTGAGATTCAATCGCTTCGAGAAGCGATGCGTATCCAGAAGACGGCTCCGGAAATCAAACTGGAGCATGTCGCCAAGGGTAACTTTCTTGACGTTCTTCGCTCCCGAAAGCTGACCACATTCCTTCGATGGCTTATCGATAACGGGTTGATGATCCACTATCACGAGCTGGATCCATTCTACTGGTCAGTTGCAGATATCATCGATTCGATCGTGCCTGAACTTGGCAATCCGATGCTCTTGCAATACCACGTCTTGCTGAAAAGCGACCTCGTCGCAGTGCTGCG
The DNA here is from genome assembly GCF_000261685.1 of Bradyrhizobium genomosp. I (2014). Taxonomy (GTDB): domain Bacteria; phylum Pseudomonadota; class Alphaproteobacteria; order Rhizobiales; family Xanthobacteraceae; genus Bradyrhizobium. The sequence continues at coordinate 6,687 of NZ_AJQE01000430.1, forward strand.
CTGCGAACTGGCCGCAACCATCCAGCTATTTCACGATTTCGGCTATCCGGGGTTATCACCCGAGGGGCGGAGACCCTTCCTCGACAGGCTCATTGAGATTCTCGAACGTAACAGTGATGTCCTCCCGCATTTCAATGCAATGATGTTGAAAGGTGTACTGCAGGCCGGACGGGCGCTGGAGAGTCTGGAGTTCATTGAAGGTTATTACCCGAACCTGCTCATCGATGAGTTCAGTACCTTTTACCAGGGACGTATCGCGATCTTCAAGAATTCGACCCACATCTTCGACATGGAGAAGGTCATCCACGACCGCCTGCTGGAAACACCTCTGACCAGCCAGGGGAAACCGGTTGCGAACTTCCGATTTGCGGATTCCAAAGCCGAGCTAGGGCTTCAGATCTCAGACGTTATTGTGGGCGTCTTAGGAAAGATGCACACCTACTTTACGAACACGGGTCATGAGGACGTCGCTGCGGATCGAGAGGCTCTGGCCGGGACGAGCCTGGAGAACGCAAAACTCTTGTCGGACCTCATCTCAGCTTCGCATGCAGCCAATGTCACGTTCCTTCATCATGTCGCCAGTGTGCACGACATAGATAAGCTTGATCTGTTTCTTCGCTTTCCAGATGGGGCTCACGTTGCATGAACGAGGCGATCAATAATCGGCATTCGCGAGGGTGGGATACTTCGAACTTCTCAGCTGAACGTCGGGAGTATTTAGATGGTGATCTTGCCTTTGAAGCAATTGCAAGATCTATAGCGTCTGAAGCCACAGTCTTGAGAACTTGGTTGGAGCCATACCATACGGCGAACCCAAGAAATCATCCGGAGCGCTCCGCTCGACAGGTATGCTTCCGTGTCTCGGTATACCCGCAGACCTTTGATCTGTTCTACAATTCATCTGATGGCCTGAGAGGCCGGTATTGGCAGGAGCCCGAGCTCGGCTTCGAAGCGACTAAACAGGTCATCCGCCTACTTAGACCGAATTTGATGCGATTCGCCGAGGCCAACCCTCCTGGGTTTGAACGTAGGAGTAAGTTCGCAAGTGAAATGGGTTTGGCGGATGTTGGGATTTCCTTGGACGCACCATCATCAAAGGTATGGGTAGGGGAGGAAGTTCTCATTTCCAGCCAGCCAGAGCTTGTTGTGCAAAGGTGGATCGAAAACGAGGGGAGGGGGATCATGGGAATGTGGTGTAAAGGACCCCGATGGCGCTGCGCCCCTGAGAGTGGGGAAATCGAGGTCAAGGGTGGTCTGATTGATTCCGATGGCCGTGAGCGCATACCGGAAAGCAAGGTCAGGCGATCGGAAGAAATCCATTTCTTCGGGTTCACCTAGGCCGAGATGGCTCCCCGTGTTAAGGTTGTTTCACACGGGGAGACAACTGATTTGCGAATCGTACGAGTCGAGATTGACAATTTCCGGGGCATAAAGCGATTGGACTGGCAGCCAAGGCCAGGAATCAATTGCCTTATCGGAAGCGGGGATTCTGGCAAGACGACAATCTTGGATGCCATCGAACTGGTCTTCGCATCCAGGAACGGTGTGATGTTCGATGATGCTGACTTTTATGACGTGGATCCAAAGAAAAACCCGATATCAATAACCGTCACATTGGCGGATATTCCCTCCGAATTTCTGCGGAACGACCGCTACGGAAACTATACTCGCGGTTGGCATGGCGAGACACAAACGCTTGAGGATGAGCCTGACGAGGCAAGGGGCTTTCAGCCCGCCCTTTCGGTGCGATTGACTGTTGACCAAACCCTTGAGGCTGAATGGGGCATCTTCAATCGGCGCTTAGAAAAGGAAGGTAAAAGACTTCCATCGTTGAGCTACAACGATCGCCAAGAAGTTATGCCTTCTCGATTGGGACCCTACGCGGACCACCATTTAGGTTGGGGACGGCTTTCCGTTCTCAACAAGATAACTGAGGACGCAAAGGGGTCTCGTGCGCTCTTAGCTGAAGCTGGACGTATCGCGCGTGCGGAGTTCTCCAAGGAATCAAAAGCGCTCTTCGCCGAGGTGATCAAGCAAGCCAAGTGTGCGGCTCAGGCATTGGGCGTAGCTGTAACAGACGACCTGCAAGCGATGCTGGATATTCAAGCTGTCGGGCTTTCTGGCCGGGGGATATCCCTACACGAAAAAAATCTTCCCTTACGGCAACTCGGATTGGGTTCGTCGCGGCTCTTCGTTGCCGCGCTCCAAGATCAGGCACGAGTAAATGCTTCTATAGGGCTTATTGATGAAGTGGAACACGGCCTAGAGCCGCATCGCATTGCGCGCGTGCTTCGCCAACTGAAGGCGCCAAAGAAAGATGGAAGCATAAAGGCTCAGGTTTTTCTTACCACGCACTCTCCTGTTGTTCTCTGCGACTTAGCTGTTAGCCAGCTTCATGTGGTTAGGAGAGACAAGATAACAGGGGATGTAACGGCTCTATCAGCCGAACCGCAATTCAAGAGCCTGGATTGCCAGGCGGTATCTAGGACCACACCGGAAGCTTTTCTGGTGCCAACTGTGCTCGTTTGCGAAGGAAAGACTGAAGTAGGTCTTATGCGCGGTCTCGACCACTACTGGTCCGACACGGGAAAGTCTCCGTTTGCGACGCTCGGTATTGTCGCTGTTTCAGGGGGGGGCGTCGATCGGGCGCCCATGGTAGCAGGATATTTTCGTTCGCTTGGCTACAGGGTGGGGCTTCTGCTCGATACTGACCGGGAGCCAGATGACAAGACCATTCTTGCGGAGCTGAAGACTGCCGGCGTCTCGATCTTTCGATGGAAGGACAAGCATGCCACCGAGGATCATTTATTCAGGGATTTGCCAACGCCAGCAGTAAAGAAGCTGCTGAAATCAATGATCAGCTTTGAGGCCGAAGAGCAATCGTTCATCGACCGATTTAATCGGAGGTTACCGGAGCGAAAGATCAAGAGCGTTGGAGAGCTCGAGCAACTATTAGACGATGCAAAAGTCCGAGAGGTTCTAGGCGGGCTGGCTAAAGTCCGTGATAAGCTGGACAAGGATGGCAAGCCTGATCCGCGCGAAAGAGGTGTATTCAAGGATATTGCTGCCAGTGAGTGGGTCGGGGAGCAGTTGGTAGGGCCCAACCTAAACACGATGACAGGCGATTTCCCCCAAATCATTGGGAAAATTCGTACTTGGGCCGATCAGTGACTGGCGAGGTTCTGATCCAGAAAATATTGAGCTGCCGAGCAGGAAGCGTTGTCGCTCCTGCCGGATGCGGGAAGACAGAATGCATTACTGACGTTTTAGCCGCCGCTGCGGGCCGTTATCTTGTGCTCACCCATACACTCGCTGGTGTTGACGCTCTTCGGAAACGTCTCGCTGAAAAAAAGGTGAATTCACAGAACTATGACCTCGACACGATTGCTGGTTGGTCGCTTCGTCTGTCTTTAGCGTTCCCACAGAGATCTGGCTTATCAGCTTTTGAGCCCAAAGAAGAAGAATGGTCGAAGGTCTACGCCGCGGCGCAGAGACTTATCGAGAGAGGTGCGATCAGTAGCATTTTAAAGGCTTCATATGCTGGCGTTCTGATCGATGAGTACCAGGATTGTACGATTAGCCAGCACTCTTTGGTCAAAGTGGTCTCTCGGTATCTGCCGACTTGTGTATTTGGGGACTACCTGCAGTCAATTTTCGGTTTCAGACATGACCCAGCCGTCGATTGGGATGTTGATGTTGTCAGCGCCTTTCCAAGAATTGAAGAACTGGCTGAGCCGTGGCGATGGAAACGAGTAGGGAATATTGAGCTCGGTCGTTGGCTAATGGCCATTAGAGATCCGTTGAAGACAGGCGGCACTATCGACTTATCTACAGCTCCCAATGGATACATTGAGTTGGTAAAGCCTAACTCCCGGAGCAAGGCAGATCTCCGGAAAGCAAATGTTTATGCTGGTTTGAAACCAAAGCTGGGTAAGGACGAGACACTCATTGTCATCAGTGACAAAGCAAGCGAGATCGTCCGGGCCGCATTAGCTAGTAAGATAAAGTGTAGCTCGATTGAGCCGGTGGGCTGTAAGCGGCTTGCTGAGTTTATTCTGCAGCTCAAGACCGAAACTGGTAAAGCCCGACTCGAATCCATCATGCAATTTGCGGTCGATTGTATGACGGGGGTGGGCAAGAAGCCATTCATGGATCGTGTTGATAGATTGTCGACCGGCTGGAGGGGCGCCAAACCTTTATCGGTGGCAGAGGCCGCTGCACTTGAGGTAATAAACTCGGATGGCCTGGATCCCGTTATCAGATTGTTGGAAGCACTGTGCAAGACGGCAAATGTTCCTTTCAGAAGGGAGCTCATGTCATCTGCACGACGCTCGATAAAGCTTGTGATTGATGGTGAGCAGCCTGATTTGGATAGCGCAGCATGGCAGGTGCAAAATACGGCAAGGCACGCCGGACGTCGTTTGGCCAGTCGATCTGTCGGAAGCACCCTCCTTGTTAAAGGCCTTCAGTTTGATCATGCAGTCATCGTTGCGCCTGAAAGATTGGAAATAAATGATCTCTATGTCGCAATGACTAGGGCATCGAAAACGATAACCATCGTGTCGCCTGTTCCCATCCTAAGGGCGAAAGCGAAGAGGAAGGCATCGGGAGTTACGAGTGGGGCTTCGGTTTGAGCGAGTGGGTAAAGTCCGGCCTTTCGTCCCAAGTGCGTGCGCAGATTGAGGGGTATCTCTGTTGGCCGCTGCGGAGCTTTAGCGTAGGGTTCCCTAAAAGGGAGGCTGAATAGATGCTTACGTCGCCGACGGTTGGATTCGTTAGGACTTGGCAGGAGGAGTCTAAGCGCTGGACATACACCCTCACAACTTTACTGGGGGATTGGTTGAATCAGGCAGAGAGGCAATTCGGCACGCGTGATCGGAGCTGGACGATCCTTGGAATTGAGGTGGGAGGCCCTCGCCCTGGTGTTTGGTTTCCGCAGTACTCGCAGGAAAGCAGATGCGTGGTGATTCATCTGAGCGACACTTGTCAGTCGAATGAAGAGCAAGCGCGTTTCGAACTGTCTCAGGAAATAGTGCACCTCCTTACCCCGAACGGGGGTGGCGCCGCCCTTAACATTGAGGAGGGAATTGCCACCCTGTTTGCAAACCTGGTTGGGCCAAGGCACGTGAACGCCCCTTCTTATGTGAAGGTGTTGGGCTATGTGGAGGAACTTCTGAAGATTGACCCTGAGGCGATCATTAAGCTGCGAGCGAATAGCGAGAGGTTTCAGGATTTCACTCCGGAGTTTATCCAGAAGCGGGTTACAGGCGTGTCTGATCAGCTAGCCTCCGACCTTTGCACGCCCTATCGGGACTAGACTGGTGAGTATGCTGTTCGAGCAAACCTTGGCCCAGATGGAGGCGTGATCGTGGTCTGGGTCTTTGGCTTCGGGTCTCTCACCTTTGATGGATGGCAGTCCGAGTTCGGCTGCGTGGGGTCTCAGCGCGCAACGCTTCGTGGCTATCGTCGAACCTTCAATAAGAAGTCAGTGGTTAACTGGGGGGCCAAAGAGAACCCTGGCATCACGCTGAATCTGGAGCCGTTTGATGGGGCCAGCTGTGAGGGAGCCACTTTTGAGTTTCCGGACAATGACCAAATACCGGTCCTCTTACGTGCTCTGCGAAAAAGAGAAGCGTGTGATCCGACAGATCTGCAGGTGCTGTTGGCCGACGGGCGCTCGGTAGACGCCAAGGTATACATCTATGAGGGAGTAAACCCGCTCGGTTCGACGATAAGCACTGCCAAGAAGGCAGAGATGATCCTCAAGGCCCGAGGCACTAGTGGCAGTGCACTGGATTATGTGAGGAGGAATTTTGAAGGCCTGCACGATGTGGGTTTAGAAGATCCGGCCGTTACCGAGCTATGGCAAGCAGTGCAGGCTCTCCGGGGCTAGGATTTGCCTTTAAGGGTATGGGAGAGGGTATAGCTCCGGCAGATGAGCTCGGTAGCGAGGCGATAGCAGACCATCCGTCCCGGCTGGGGCCTCGTCAAGAATGCTGCCTCAAAGTGTGACATCTATCACATTCAGGCAGGTCTAAGTCGCTGATTTAGCACAAATGCTAGCACAGAAATATTTCTACGTTGATTTAGTGACGATATCTCAATTGCTTGCGTCGATTACCATCCGTCTCGAATCGTGGTGGCTTGGTCCTTAGAGAACCATGTCTCCCCTCGTCGCGAAAGAAGGCTATCCTATACGCAGATTGTCTGCGGACACTTTGCCGGAGCTGCCGGTCTTGCGCTCGAAGCTGATCCGGGCCCCCTCAGCAAGGGAGGTGTATCCGGCCTTCTCGACTGACCTGATGTGCACGAATACGTCGGCTTCGCCATCATCGGGCTTGATAAATCCATAACCCTTTGTCGCGCTGAACCACTTCACAATACCGGTTGCCACTACAATGTCTCCATCTCAAACAACAGCGATCTAAGTATGGTTTGCGAAGGGCATCAAGCCGGTGCGCGGGGTATGCAATGTTGCTCCGGCACGATATGGAGCAACATCGTCGCCGGGCGTGAGCTTAGGGAGGGGCTAGCTGGAACGCCCATCGCGCGCCCTCAGCGGCTTCCGGCGGAGGTGCCGGCGACTGGCACTGTGGTCTTGTCGGCCCGGCGCAAGCGCGGGAAGCCTACTTGCAAGGGGTTTCTCAACCATGCCTTCGAGCGTTCGCTCCTGAGAGTCAGGTACGCTCTTCTGTTCCAGAAGAGCAAGAAAGGCCCGCCCTTTGTCCGTTATGATCCATTGTCCGGGTTCCCGCGTAACCAGCCCTTGTCCGAAAATATTGAGATCCGGCGTCTGCGCCGCCAATCGCTTCGTACGATCCGTCCACTCCGGACCGCTGGTGTAGAACACCGCCAGGTAATCCTTGAGGACGGCAAGGCTCGCCCGGCCCTCCGGTTGGCCGGCGAGAATCCTAAGTATCGAGACCTGAAAACTCACTTTCTCCAACCAAACGCGGTAGCACCAAAGCCGCAAATCTTAGCGGCACCTGCCGGACCCCGCGCTCCACTTTAAAACAAGAACCTCAAAACAAATGCTGATGCGGATCCGGCAGATTGGGACGCAAATGTAGACCGTCCTTGTCGAGCTGGGGAGGCCCTTTGTGAACTGGTCCCGGTTGTCTGAACAA
>NZ_AJQE01000431.1 GCF_000261685.1 Bradyrhizobium genomosp. I (2014)
GCCGTTGAGATCCTGCTGGAGCGTCGGTTCCAACGCCTGCAGGGACGCATCGGTCCCCAGCACTTCGGAGGCCGCGGCGAGCGTGGTCAGGAAGTTGCCGTTGCTGTCCGTGCTCCACACCGAATAATGCTGGGTCGATGAACTCTTCCAGACGACGTCGTAGCCGCCCGACACCTGCTCGGCGCCAATGACCGTCCACACACCCCAATTCGCCGCGATCACCGCAGATCCCGCATATTTCAGCACAGGTCCGGTGCCGGTCGAGATGCTGTCCAGGTGGTAGTTGCCGCCGGACCGGACCACGCTGGTCGATCCGAACGTCTCGATCACAGTCGTCGTCAGGCTGGCGCTACCGGCCGTGCCATCCCCAAACTGGAAATACTCGACTGCTGCAACGGTATCGGTGCCGTCAGGTGAGCCACTGCGCAGGTCGGTCAGGGTGAAGGTCTGTGCCGCCGCATTGTAAGAAATCGTGTAGCTGGCCTGGCTGCCCGAATACACTGCCGTGTCGGTGCCTGAACCGCCATTGATGGTATCATTGCCCGCACCGCCGGTGATCGTGTCGTTGCCGCCGCCGCCGTTCAACGCGTTGGCGATGGCGTTGCCGACAATCGTGTCGTTGCCGGACCCGGCGATGGCGTTGTCGATATAGGAGCGCGCGTCGCCGTTGTAGAGATAGGCGTTGTAGACGTTGCCGGACGCGTAATGGCCGTCGCCGAGATAGGCCCGCTGCACCAAGGAGAACAGCGACGAGGCACCGGGATTGAGATTGATGCTCAGGTTCGTCGTGTAGTTCGACAGGTCGTAGGTGTCGACGCCGCCGCCGTCCCAGACGGTCTCGTAAATGCGGTTGGCCGAGCCGCCGGTGCCGCCGCCCGGCGCGAGCTGCCCGACGCCGTCGATGAACTGCTGCCCCGTGTTCGGATCCCAGGTGTAGACGGTGTTGCTGCCCTGGGTCGTGTAGTCCGCGCCGTACATCGTCTGAAGCGCGAGGATATCGTTGGCCATGTAGGTCTGCGGATAGCCGTACGCTTCGTTGGTGTAGCCGGTCGTGGTCGAGGCGCCGACATAGCTGCGATAGCTCATGACGGTATATTCGCTGTCGTCATGCGCGCTCGGCACCGCGACGTTCGCGGGGCCGCCCGTCTCCTGGCTGTGCTTGAGGCCGACGGCATGGCCGAGCTCGTGCAGCGCGGTGGTGAAGTAGTAGTTGCCGAGCTTGGCCAGCGAGAAATTGTATTGAGTGCCGAACCAGATGTCGCCACCGGACGCATAGTTGCCGGGATAGTAGGCATAGGCAGTCGGATTGGCCGCCGGCGACTGCGCGATCATGATATCGGCGCCGTTCGTGCCCGCGTACTGGATGTCGGCGTTGGTGTAGCTGAGGATCAGTCCGATCGCGTAGTTGATCGCCCCCTGGATTTGGCTGGGCACCGAGGCAAAGCCCGAGGTGGTCGGCTCACTGCTGCCGCCGGTGTACGGATTGGCGTAGTCGCCGGGCGAGTCGGGAAAGCTGTAGGTGATGGCGCCCGACCATTTGTAGCCCGACAGCAGGCCGTCGATGTCGGCGTTGTTGGTCTTGGTGACCGTGACAGCGGTGGCCAAAGAGAGACTCCGAAACAGCAGGCCCCGTCGTGTTCGAGGCGTTAACGGATCATTCTAGCTAGAGAGCTGAACGTTTGGTTTAAATTTGGCGAGACCGCCCGGACCTCCGCCGTAATGCGCCGTTAGCCATGGAAACCCGTAATCATACGGGCGCGAACAGGGGCTCGCGCCGTCTGTCATTTGCAGGGTTTCATGAGACGACGTTCACTCCCAGCCGGCCTGTTTGGAGCCCTTATGATGCTCGCCGGGCTCGATCACATCACCCTCGGAGGACTGCCCGCCATGGTGGAAAAGGCCAACGCGGATAACAGCGGCAAGGCAGGACGCGCCCCCTCCATGCCAATGGCCCGCGATCCTGCCGTCGCGGTGGCGGAGGAATACGAAGCCGCCCGCCGGAAGGGAACACGGGAAGCGTTCGAGCTCTTCATTGCGCGGCACGGTGATGATCCCTTGGCCGAGCAGGCGCGCGCGGACTTGAAGCGCCTGTCGCGCTGACCCTCTACGCACCGCAGCAAAGCCGCTTCAGGCATGGCGTTTCGGCAGGCGGCATCCGCATCTGACCAGGCTTGCCGCAAGGTCTTTCGGCACTATGGTAGGCGCCGCAATCTGTCCCGGAGCCCTTCAAGATGCCCTTTCCGCATGCCTCGGAAGCCCTGTCGCGTTTCACCGTGCTCGATCTGACCCGCGTCCGCTCCGGGCCCACCTGCGTGCGCCAGCTCGCGGACTGGGGCGCCAACGTCGTCAAGATCGACGCGCTGACCGAGGACGCCGGCGGCGAGCAGCCGGGCGGCCCCCGGCGCGGTTCCGACTTCCAGAATTTGCACCGCAACAAGCGGGCCATGACGCTGAACCTGAAGGACGAGCGCGGGCTCGCCGTGTTCAAGCGCCTCGCCGCCAAAGCCGACGTCGTGGTCGAGAATTTCCGGCCCGACGTGAAGAAGAAGCTCGGCATCGACTATGACAGCCTCGCCGCGATCAACCCGGGGATCGTCTATGGCAGCATCTCCGGCTTCGGCCAGGATGGCCCCTACCACAAGCGGCCGGGCTTCGATCAGATCGCGCAGGGCATGGGCGGGCTGATGTCGATCACCGGGGCGCCGGGCGAAGGCCCGATGCGGGTCGGCATTCCCGTCGCCGACCTCACCGCAGGCCTGTTCTGCGCCATGGGTATCCTCACCGCGCTGCTCGAACGCGAGGTCTCCGGCAAGGGCCAGTGGGTGCAGACCTCGCTGCTCCAGGCCCAGATCTTCATGCTCGACTTCCAGGCCGCGCGCTGGCTGATGGAGAAGGAGGTCGCCAGGCAGGCCGGCAACAACCACCCGACCAGCATCCCGACCGGCGTGTTCAAGACCTCCGACGGCTACATCAACATCGCCACCACGGGGGGGCGGATCTGGGAGCGCTGCGCGCAGGCGATCGGCGCGCCGGAGCTCTATGCCCATCCCGACTATGCGACGGCCCCGGCCCGCTCCAGGAACCGCGACGCGCTCAACGCCGAGATCGAAAAGCGCACCGTGACGAAGTCGACCGAGACCTGGGTCCGCGAGCTCAACGAGGCGGGCGTGCCCTGCGGTCCGATCTATGCCATCGACCAGATGTTCGACGACGCTCAGGTCAGGCATCTCGGCATTGCGCAGGACGTGCCCAACGACGAGGGCCGCCATATCCGCCTGGTTGGTCAGCCCGTGACGCTGTCGCGCACGCCGAGCAGGATGGTGGCGCGGCCGCCGGAATTCGGCGAGCAGACCGACGAGGTGCTGAAGGAGTTCGGCTTCGGCGCGGACGAGATCGCAAGGCTCAGGGACGCCAAGGTGGTGTGAATCTCACGCGCAACGCGTCCAACGACAAAGCCCGGCGCGAGCCGGGCCATGCTTCCTGCTGGACGCCTCTGTCGAGAAATTCGGGCTTCGCGCTCCAGCTCTGGGTGATCTTGCCGTCCGCCGCCCGCTCATTGCGGGGTCGCCCCGGCCCGCTGCGTCCATCCAACGCGACCGAGCAGGCCGTCGATGACCGGCCAGAACAGCAGCACGATCGCCAGCGTCGTGATCGAGCCGACCAGGCCGTTCGACCAGAACACCTTCAAGGTTCCGCCCGAGCCGATCATCGACAGGCGGAAGGCATCCTCGGCGCGGTTGCCGAGCACGAGCGCGAGGGTGAACGGCGCCAGTGGAATGCCGATCTTCTTGAAGACGTAGCCGACTACGCCGAAGCCGAGCATCAGCCAGATGTCGAACATCGCGTTCTGGATCGCATAGGCGCCGATCGCGCAGGACACCACGATCATCGGCGCCACCGCGGCAAACGGCACGCGCAGGATAGAGGCGAAGATCGGCACGGTCGTCAGCACCAGCACGAGGCCGACGACATTGCCGAGATACATCGAGGCGATCAGGCCCCAGACGAAATCCTTGTGCTCAACGAACAGCAGCGGCCCCGGATTGAGCCCCCACACCATCAGGCCGCCGAGCAGGATCGCCGCGGTGCCGGAGCCGGGAATGCCGAGCGCCAGCATCGGCAGCAGCGCCGAGGTGCCGGAGGCATGCGCCGCCGTCTCCGGCGCGAACACGCCCTCGATGCGGCCCTTGCCGAAACTTTCGGGCTGCTTGGCGAAGCGCTTGGCGAGGTTGTAGCCCATGAAGGACGCCGCGATCGCGCCGCCAGGGGTGATGCCGAGCCAACAGCCGATGAAGGAGGAGCGCAGCAGCGTCACCCAGTATTTCGGCAGGTCCTTCCAGACGCCGAGCACGACGCGGAGCGAAATGCCCGCCGCATGTCCCCGCAGCGCCAGCCGCTCCTCCATCGTCAGCAGGATCTCGCTGATGCCGAACAGGCCGATGACGGCGACCAAGAAGTTGATGCCGCGGAGCAATTCCGACGAACCGAAGGTCATGCGGAGGCTGCCGGAGACGGTATCCATGCCGATGCCGGCGAGCAGCAGCCCCAGCGACATCGAGATGACCGTCTTGTGCTTGGCTTCGCGCCCGAGGCCGACGAAGGAGCAGAAGGTCAGCAGGTAGACCGCGAAGAACTCCGGCGGGCCGAACTTCAGCGCAAAGGACGAGATCATCGGCGCAAGGAACGTGATCAGCAGCACCGCGACCAGCGAGCCGACGAAGGAGGAGGTGAACGCCGCAGTCAGCGCCTCCGCCGCCCTGCCCTGCTGCGCCATCGGATAGCCGTCGAACGTGGTCGCGACCGACCAGGCTTCGCCCGGGATGTTGAACAGGATCGAGGTGATGGCACCGCCGAACAGCGCGCCCCAATAGATGCAGGACAGCATCACGATCGCCGAGGTCGGGTCCATCGTGAAGGTGAGCGGCAACAGGATCGCGACGCCATTGGGACCGCCGAGCCCGGGCAGCACGCCGACGAAGATGCCGAGCACCAGCCCGACCATCATCAGCACGAGCGTCTTCCAGGTCAGCAGGACGGCAAAGCCGTGGAGCAGGAGACCGAGAGCTTCCATCGCGTCGCCCGCCTAGCGGCCGAGAGCCGCTTCGAGCGGCCCCTTCGGCATGATGACGTCGAAGGCGATGTCGAAGGTGACGAACATGATCGCCGTGAACACGAAAGCGGTGAGCAGCGACTTCCACAGCGCGATCTTGCCGACGAGCCGCATGAAGCCCGCGATCAGGAGGAAGCTCGCGACATAGAGGCCGAGGAACTGCGTCACCAGGCAGAACAGCAGCGTCGGCACGAACACCGCCATCACGCGGCGGCCTTGCGCGCGCGTGACGAAGGTCTCGCGCGCCGCGCGATGCGCGACGAGCGCCACGATCAGGCCGTAGAGGCTGCCGCCGCCGAGAATGATGGAGAGGTAGAACGGGAAATAGCCGGGTTCGGGCCCGGTCGCATCCCAGGACGCGCCGGTGCGCCAATTGTCGTAGCCGAGCGTGACGGCAAGGGCCAGCAGCAGGAGGCAGACGACGACCTCGATCGTGCCGGAAGACACGACAGAGGGGGAGTCGTCCTCAGGCGCGGTCGGATCGTCGACGACGATTTCAAGATCGGTCTGGGACATGAGCGAGCAACAAATGCTGTGGCCAATCCCCTCTCCCCGCAAGCGGGGAGAGGCGAAAGAGCTACTTCGCGACGAAACCGGCTTCCGACATCAGCGACTTGTTCAGCGCATCGTCCTCCTCGAGGAACTGCACCATGTCCTTGCCGGTGAGGAAGATCGGCTTCAGCGCCTGCTTCTCCATGTACTCCTTGTATTCCGCGGTCTGCGTCACCTTGTGGAACAGATCGACATAGAACGCCTGCTGCTCCGCCGTGACCTTGCCGGGCAGGAACATCGCGCGCAGCATCAGGTACTGCACGTCGACGCCCTCCTCCTTGCAGGTCGGGATGTCGGCCCAGGACTGGGTGTCCGTCACCTTGCCGGCGTAGGAGATGCGCTCCTTGTCGAACACGCAGAGCGGACGCACCTGGCCCGCGCGCCAGACTTCGAGGTTCTCGCTCGGATTGTTGACGTTGGCTTCGGTGTGGTTGCCGACCAGCTGGGTCGCGGCCTCGCCGCCGGACTTGTAGGGCAGATAGGAGAACTTCGCGCCGGTCTTCTGCTCGAGGAACACCGTGAGCACGTGGTCCTCGCGCTTGGAGCCGGTCCCGCCCATCTTGAACGGAGAGCTCGCGGCTTTCGCGGCTGCGACGAAATCCTTCACCGTCTTGGGACCTGCGCTGTTGTCCCAGAGAACGAACTGGTCGAGCGCGACCACGGAGACCGGGGTCAGCTCACGCCAGTTGAACGGGATCTTCGCCGACAGCGGCAGCATGTAGATCAGCGAATAGGCGATCAGCACCTTGTTCGGGTCGCCCTCGCTGGACTTCATGTACATCAGCGCTTCCGCGCCCGAGGCGCCGCCCTTGAGCGAGACGACCATCGGCTGCTTCATCAGATTGTTCTTCTGGATCGCGGCCTGCATCATCCGCGCCATCTGGTCGGAGGCGCCACCCGCGCCGGCCGCAACCACGATCTCGACCGGCTTCGCCGGTTCCCAGCCGGCGAAGGCCGGCGTGCTCAACAACAGCGCCGTCGCGGCGCCGACGGCTTTCACTGGAATTCGCACGAGTTTCGTCCCCCGATGTTTTTTTGGCTTTGTAGTGCGGAAAATTCTATTCCTGCATTGTGCGGACTAATACTGACGAGTTCAAGCCGGCCGGCAATTCAACGCATATGACTTTCGACTGACGAAGCCGAAAGCTCCTGGCGCTGTTACCTGCCCTTCCAGACGGGCGCCCGCTTGTTGAGGAAGGCGTCCATGCCCTCGCGGAAATCCTCGCTCATATAGGCCTTGAGGATCAGGTCCTCGCCCTCCTCGCGCGATAGCGTGCGGCGGATGCGGCGCACCGCTTCCTTGGTCGCTTCCAGCGTCAGCGGCGCGTGGCTGGCGACGAGCTTCGCGGTCTCGTCGGCGCGGCGTTGCAGCGTCTCCACGTCGGGCACGACCTCGTTGAGCAGGCCGAGCGCCAACGCTTCCTGCGCCTCGACGAGGCGCGCCTTGAAGATCATGTCCTTGGTGCGGGCGGGACCAACCAGCGCGACCACGCGGCTGATGTTGGACATCGACAGGCAGTTGCCGAGCGTGCGCGCGATCGGGAAGCCCATCCGCGTCGTCTCGGTGCCGATGCGGAGGTCGCAGCAGGCCGCGATACCGGCGCCGCCGCCGGTACAGGCGCCCGCGATCGCCGCGATCACGGGCACGCGGCACTGCTCGAGCGTGCCGAGCACGCGGTCGATGCGGGCCTCGTAGTCGAGCGCGTCCTGTGCGGTCTTGAACGCGCGGAACTGCGAGATGTCGGTGCCGGAGGCGAACGCCTTGTCGCCGGCGCCGGTCAGGATCAGCGCCTTGATCGAGCGATCGGCGTTGATCTCCTGGCAGATCTCCGCCATGCGGTCATACATGGCGAAGGTCATCGCGTTGCGCGCCTGCGGGCGGTTGAAGGTGATCCGCGCGATGCCGTCCTGGACGGAGTAGAGCAGGTCTTCGTTGGCGGTCGTCGGTGCGTTCATCGCGCAATCTCTTTCTTCAAGTTGGATGGATCAAGCCACCTGGGCCTTGGCCATCGGCATTACGTCGCGTCCCTTCAGGACGTCCATGGCCGCCAACACGCCACCGCTCCTGTGCGGGATCTTTGCAAGATCCAGGCCCATCTCGACGCCGGCAAGCGTGCCCATCAGCATCAGATCGTTGAAATGGCCGATATGGCCGATGCGGAACACCTTGCCCTTGACCTTGTTCAGGCCGGTGCCGAGCGACATGTCGAAATTTTCCAGCACGACCTTGCGGAAAGCGTCGGCGTCGTGTCCTTCCGGCACGCGCACGCCGGTCAGCGCCGGCGAATGCGCGGCGGGATCGGCGCATTGCGTCTCCAGGCCCCAGACCTTGACCGCGGCGCGCGTCGCCGCGCTGTGGCGCTTGTGGCGGGACCAGACATTCTCCAGCCCCTCCTCTTCCAGCATCTTGACCGCTTCGCGCAGGCCGTAGAGCAGGTTGGTCGCGGGCGTATAGGGGAAGGTGCCGAGCTTGTTGAAGTTGATGACTTCCTGCCAGTCCCAGTAGGAGCGCATGCCGGGGTTGGCCTTGGCGGCCGCGAGCGCTTTCTCGGAGACCGCGTTGAAGCCGAGCCCCGGCGGCAGCATCAGGCCCTTCTGCGAACCCGCGACCGAGACGTCGATGCCCCAGGCATCGTGCTCATATTCCATCGAGCCGAGGCCGGAGATGGTGTCGACCATCAGCAGCGCCGGATGTTTCGTGCGGTCGAGGATCTTGCGCACTTCCGCGGGCGGCGTCACGCAGCCGGTCGAGGTCTCGTTGTGGACGACGCAGACCGCCTTGATCGCGTGCTGCTTGTCCGCGGCAAGGCGCTTCTCGATCTCGGCGAGATCGGCGCCATGGCGCCAGTCGCTCGGGATGAAGTCGACGTCGAGCTTGAACTTGTCGGCGATGCCGCGCCAGAGCACGGCGAACTGGCCGGTCTCGCACATCAAAACCTTGTCGCCGGGCGCAAACACATTGACCATTGCCGCTTCCCAGGCGCCGGTGCCCGACGAGGGGAAGATGATCACGGGCTGCTTGGTGCGGAACACCCGCTGCATCGCGGCGAGAACCGCGAAACCGAGCTCGGCGAACTCCGGACCGCGATGGTCCAGCGTCGGCATGTCCATCGCCCGCAGCACCCGGTCGGGCACGTTGGTCGGTCCTGGAATCTGTAGGAAATGCCTTCCAGTATGCACGGTCATCGGCGTCCTTCCCGGTCGTTGAGGCTGTCTTGGCTCTGACTTCCGTCAGCCCGCATTGAGGGCTCCGGCGAGCCGCTCGCATATCACTATTCGCCGGGCTTGTCCCTCGCCCGGCGGGCTCCGTCAATGCACAAGAAGCAGGGCTCGCTTGCCAAGGAGCGTGACGGGAGGCAAGACGGTGCCGGCGAACAGGCGAGAGCGGATCATGGCGGCGGAAGTGGCTGGAAAATCACCGGAATCGGTTCAAAAGGACGGTCTTGCCGCGCGTCTGGCCCGGGAGATCACCGGCGACGTCCTGTTCGACCGCTTCAGCCGCGGCCGCTATGCTACCGACGCCTCGTTCTACCAGATCGTGCCAT
Source organism: Bradyrhizobium genomosp. I (2014) (assembly GCF_000261685.1). Lineage (GTDB taxonomy): Bacteria > Pseudomonadota > Alphaproteobacteria > Rhizobiales > Xanthobacteraceae > Bradyrhizobium. The sequence continues at coordinate 9,208 of NZ_AJQE01000431.1, forward strand.
CAGGCGTGGTGGTGCCGCGCAGCATGGACGAGGCGCTGCGGGCGCTGGCGATCGCCCGCGACGAGGGGCTGAAGGTCACCCCTCGCGGCGGCGGCACCTCACAATGCGGCCAGACCGTCAATGACGGCCTGGTGATCGATCTCTCCAGGCATCTCAACCGGATCCTGTCGCTCGACGTCGAAGGCCGCACCTGCGTGGTCGAGCCCGGCATCGTGCTCGACGACCTCAACCGCCAGCTCAGGAAGCACGGCCTGTGGTTTCCGGTCGACGTCTCCACGGCCTCGCGCGCCACCATCGGCGGCATGGCCGGCAACAATTCCTGCGGCGGCCGCAGCCTGCGCTACGGCACCATGCGCGACAACACGCTGTCGATGGAGGCCGCGCTCGCGGACGGCACGCTCAGCCGCTTCGGCGAGGTGTCGCGCGACCTGTCCGACGTCGAGGCCGGCGACGGCACCCGCGCCCTGTTCCGCGACATGCTCGATCTCGGTGCGCGCGAGGCCGACGAAATCGCGGCGCGCTTTCCAAAGGTGCAGCGCCGGGTCGGCGGCTACAATCTCGATGCGCTGGTGCCGCGCAATGCGCCGAACAACATGGCGCATCTCCTGGTCGGCTCGGAAGGCACGCTGGCCTTCACCACCAAGGTCGAGCTGAAGCTGTGGCCCGTGATCCGCAACAAGGCGCTTGGGGTCTGCCATTTCGGCAGCTTCTACGAGGCGATGGACGCGGCCCAGCATCTGGTGAAACTCAAGCCGATCGCGGTCGAGCTGGTCGACCGCACCATGATCGCGCTCGGCCGCGACATCGCGATGTTCGCACCCGTCATCTCCGCGGCGATCAAGGGCGATCCGGATGCCGTGCTGGTGGTCGAATTCGCTGAAGAAGACCAGGCGGACAATCTGTTGCGTCTCAAGCAGCTCGGCGAGCTGATGGGCGATCTCGGCTTCGGCTGGAGCAACGACACGCGCAAATGGGGCGGCGTCGTCGAGATCACCGAACCCGCGCTGCAGGGCGGCATCGCCGATTTCCGCGCCGCCGGTCTCAACGTCATGATGTCGATGAAGCAGGAGGGCAAGCCGGTCTCCTTCGTCGAGGATTGCGCGGTGCCGCTGCCGCACCTCGCCGACTACACCGCGCGGCTGAATGAGGTGTTCGCCAGGCACGGCACCAGCGGCACCATGTATGCGCATGCCTCCGAGGGCTGCCTGCACGTGCGGCCCGTCCTGAACCTGAAGCTGGAGAAGGACGTCAAGGCGATGCGCGCCATCGCCGAGGAAGCCTTTGCGCTGGTGCGCGAATACAAGGGCTCGCATTCCGGCGAGCATGGCGACGGCCTGGTGCGCTCGGAATTCCACGAGACCATGTTCGGCGCGCGTCTCGTCGCCGACTTCAAGGAAGTAAAGCAGCGCTTCGATCCCGACGGCGTGCTCAATCCCGGCAAGATCGTCGACGCGCCGAGGATGGACGATCGCTCGCTGTTCCGCTACCGGCCCGACTATCGCGTCGGCGAGCTGAAGACCAGGCTCGACTGGTCGGCTTATCCCGGTGCCGGCGGCGGTTTCCAGGGCGCGGTCGAGATGTGCAACAACAACGGCGCCTGCCGCAAGCTCGAAGGCGGCGTGATGTGCCCGTCCTACCGCGCCACACGCAACGAGAAGGACGTCACCCGCGGCCGCGCCAACACGCTGCGTCTTGCGATCTCCGGCCAGCTCGGCGCCGATGCGCTTTCTTCGGACGAGATGATGGAGACCTTTAAACTCTGCGTCTCCTGCAAGGCCTGCCGCCACGAATGCCCGACCGGCGTCGACATGGCCAAGATGAAGATCGAGGTTCTGGCCGCGCGCGCCGTCACCCACGGCCTGACATTGCGTGACCGGCTGGTCGGCTACCTCCCGCGCTACGCCGGCCTTGCGTCGCGCCTCGCGCCGCTGGCGAATTTGCGCAACCGCAGCCCGTTTCTGCGAAAGCTGTTCGAGCGCTTCGCCGGCATCAGCGCGCGCCGCGCCCTGCCCGCCTTCCGCCGCGACGTGTTCGTGCCGCCGGCTGCCAGCGTCGGCCCGGAGAGCGGCCGCGAGGTCGTGCTGTTCGCCGACACATTCAACCGCATCTATGAGCGCGAGAACCTCGACGCCGCGCTGCGCGTGCTCGCGGCCGGCGGCTATCGCGTGCATCTGCCGAAGCCCGCGAACGGCAGCCGCCCGCTCTGCTGCGGCCGCACCTTCCTCTCCGCCGGCCTCGTTGATGAGGCGAGGACCGAGCTCGACCGGCTGGTGGCTGCCTTCGCCCCGTTCGCCGCGCGCGGCGTGCCGATCATCGGCCTCGAGCCGAGCTGCCTGCTGACACTGCGCGACGAGCTTTCATCGCTGCGCAAGGACGATGACGCCAAGGCGGTCGGCGCGCACGCGCTGACCTTCGAGGAGTTTCTGGTGCGCGAGGCGGAAGCCGGCCGGCTGCAACTGCCGCTCGGCAGCGTTGCCGACAAAGCCGTGGTGCATGGCCACTGCCACCAAAAGTCCTTTGGCGCCTTCAAGCCGGTCGAGCAGGTGCTGCGGCTCGTTCCGGGCCTCGCGGTCGAGACCATCGAATCGAGCTGCTGCGGCATGGCCGGCGCGTTCGGTTATGGCGCGGACACCTATGACGCCTCGATCGAGATGGCCGAGCTGTCGCTGCTGCCCGCCGTGCGGCGCGCGGACCAGGATACGCTTGTCGTCGCCGACGGCACCTCCTGCCGGCACCAGATCCACGACGGGGCGCAACGCGAGGCGCTTCACGTCGCGCGCGTGCTGGCGATGAGCCTCGATCGCGCTGAAACCAACTCCAATCCCGTTGCAAAGGAACCCAGCCATGGCTGAACTGACTCTCGACGTTGCCCGCAAGATCCTCGACGCCGCCTTCGCAAAGGCCGGCGAGCTGAAGCTGAAGCCGCTGGTCGTCACCATCCTGGACGCGCGCGGCGTGCTCAAGCTCGCAGCCGCGCAGGACGGCACCAGCCTGATGCGCGCCGAGATCGCGCACGGCAAGGCCTATGGCGCCCTCGCCATGGGCATGGGCTCGCGCGCCCTGTTCCAGCGCGCGCAGGAGCAGGCCTATTTCATCGATGCCGTGAACACGATCGCAAAAGGCGCGCTGGTGCCGGTCCCAGGCGGCGTGCTGATCATGGACGGCGCGACGCTGCTCGGCGCGGTCGGCGTCTCCGGCGACACCTCGGACAATGACGAGGCCTGTGCGGTCGCCGGCATCCAGGCGGCCGGGCTGAAGGCCAACGCGGGGTGAGACGCCGTGATGCCGTAGGGTGGGTTAGTCTTACTGC
>NZ_AJQE01000432.1 GCF_000261685.1 Bradyrhizobium genomosp. I (2014)
GTCCGAATTTGCGAGGCCAGCTCTCTCGATGGTCTTTTCCAAATCGAATTCAAGCAGCGGCGCCAGATCGATCTTGTTGATCACCACGAGGGATGAAGCAGCAAACATATCAGGACATTTGAGGGGCTTGTCTTCACCTTCCGTAATCGAGAACACCACGATCTTGCAGGCCTCGCCAAGATCGAAGGCAGCGGGACAGATCAGATTACCGACGTTCTCGATGAAGAGAATGCCGCCTGAAAGCAGGGGCAAGCGGCGATAAGCTCCGCCGATCATTGCAGCATCGAGATGACAATTCTTGCCGGTATTGATTTGAACGGCTGGCACGCCGACAGCCTGAATACGTTCAGCGTCGTTCGAGGTCTGCTGGTCGCTTCGATGACACCGACCGGGCGGCTGCGCTTGAGCTCGGACGCGGCACGGACCAGCAGCGTCGTTTTACCTGCACCGGGACTGGATAAAAGATTAAACACGAGAACGTCATCGGCAAGGAAGAGGGCCCGGTTGACCGCCGCAATCCCATTATTCTTGCCCAGGATATCGCGCTCGATCTCGATGACCTGCTTTCCGCTCATGCCCCCGACCCTTGAATCAGCCGAGCCGGCGCCGCCGCTCGGAAGCGGCTGTATGCCATGTGCCTGATGGTGGGCCGGCCGGCGAAGAGGAGAATGGCCATCGCAAGAGTCCCGCACATGGTCATTGTATCGCTCGTGGCTCTTCGCATCATTTGTCCTCGAGTGTTTGGTCGTCGGTGTACCTTCCGTGCAGCCGCAAACGGTACACATCAATCGATCTCCAGCGCTTTCACGCGCATCTGTTCGCCCGCGGTTACCTGCAACTGATAACTGCCGCAGCAAGGACAGCAATCACCCCGGCGTGCAATTTCAACGCTCTTCGAACAGCTCATGCACCAGGCAACGCCCGGTAGTTCAACGATATTAAGCGCGGCGCCTTCGGCAACGGTCCGCATTGCAGCGACAGCAAAGCAGAACCTGATCGCTTCAGGCGCGGCATGACTCAGCGTTCCCAATTCCAAACAGACGCTCCGCACCCGCGAAGAGGATCGCTCCCGTACCTTCTCCTCGACGATCTGAATGATCCCCATGCAAATGGCCATTTCATGCATCGTGAAATTCACGAAAATTGAGAGTGAACCCGACGCACGGATCCAGCGACGCAATCACCGCGTGGACTGCATCACAGCGCCGCGGAGCTGTCAGCACGGCGCCCTGCAGGTTCCGTACAAGCGGTCCGCGCTTATGGAAATTCCACTCCGTCGGCGCCAGGAATTCGAAGCGAGATATCCGGCCGTGAGCGTCAAGCTCAACAGCGTGGTAGAGACGTCCCCTGGCGCATTCGACCGCGGCCGCTGCACGACCGGGCCCAAGCTTATATCTTTCGATAATCCCATGCTCTGCGGTATCCGGCTGAGCGCCGGCCTCAAGCCAGGCACATAGCCCGGACGATTTCAACTATTCTGGCCATCAGCCGCTCGGCCGCACCGAAGGGTCTCAGCAAGAACCGATCCCGGGTCATTTGGCGCGCCCAAGGACCCGTCTCGGGCACATGTCCTTCCAGATCCGGACAATCGCAAAACGTCGAATCACCCCCGAGCAATCGCTTCGCGATGTTGAAGTCGTCAGCAGCGGACAGGAACGAGTATGCTGCCGGAGCCGACTTCAAGCCGGCCTCATGAAGCGCCGCGACGCGAAGCGACAGTGGGCTGCCGGACCTGAGCGCGCGTCCCTCATTCGGTACGCCCAGCGCGGCCAGCGCCGCCGCGATCCGCGCTGTTGCTTCCCGTTGAGGGGGGGCACGAGGCTCGCTGGGCGGAGCGAACAAGCGCTGACAATTCCGACATCAGGGAGCGGATTGCTGCCGCACTGGCGACCTCTAGCGTGAGATGTCCGGCAAATAGGCCCCGTGCCAAATCCATGATGCGCTCGGTAACGATCAGCGCAATACGATGCTGTTTTTTTTGCGAGGGTGATCACTTCGTCGCGCGCCGTTTCGATCGCGGTCAACAGTGCGGTTTGCTGCGCAGCGGCACATAACGCGAAGAGCCGCGGCACTGCGTTGAGCAGTGACGAGGCCTGCTTTCCGGCGAATATCCGACCCAGCGGCGGCCGGACTCGCGGCTGGATCTCGACCGAGGCGACTACGTCGGCAGCTAGCAATACGCGGACATGGATTTTGTTGCTTGCAGTGAGGTTCATGCGCAATGCTGCCCCCTCCCCCCGCGCAAGCTATGATCCATCCGAAGGCGCCGTCTGTGGGAACGCAACTGATGTCGAGTGCCCGAGCGCATCATGTGAAGTACGCCTCGAGAATTTCCTGCACGCGTCCGGCAGAGTCCTGGAAATCCTCGTCGGCAGCCAACGCAACAATCGGCACGCCCCCGACCTCCACCGTATCAAGGATGATGTTGTCCGTAGAATTGAAGAACTGCACGGACCAAACATTCCTAGTCCCGGTCGCCTGCACTCTGCAGGCACCGTAGCCCCGCAACATGAGTTGGACGGGTCCGTTGCCCAAGCTTTGCTGCAGGAATGTCAAGTCGACAACGCTCATTGGCAGTAACGTCAGATTGATGACATGCGCATTCATGCAAAATTGCCAGACGCTGGCCCGCTCGCGTATTTCGGCCAGCACCGGTTGAACGTTCATCGCGCCATCCGGCGGCGTGTCAATCAGAAGTTCGGTTGATGTCAGGTCAGTTGCGGCACGCCGGACAATCTGCGGAATCGCTCCAACCTCGACATATTCGTGCGCCGGTTCGGTTCCGATGCGCACGCGCCAGATTCCGGCATGCACGGACTCCCGGATTTGTGCCAAACTGCCGTCCGGCAACGCAACCACCCGGTCACCTCGCCTTCCCCGAGCAATTCGTCAATCAGCTTGCGCTCGGCATCGCTGAAATTTGCGAGTCCGTACAATTGTGTCGGATCACCGCTTCTCTGACCCCCAACAGCAGCAGCGACATTTGACATTAGCAGGGCAGCGTTCGGATACTTCCTTGCACGTTCGTCGCAAACCCGCCAAACGCGATTGACAAGCGCACTTGTCGCGCCGCGATAGAATACATCGAGAGTTCCAGAACCTGTGGTAAAGCCGCTCGCCGCGCGGCCGGCGCCGCCAGATACAACGGGGATCGCTGCTTTCACGATGCGATGTTCCATTGTCTGTGTCGAGGGGTATTGCACTTGACGGCGCCGGTGCTGCCGGCGAGTGCCCAAAGGATCGGTGAGGAGATGCGGTTGATCGTGAGCAAACGATCCGGTCTCTTGCCGATCAGGCAGAGTATATTGTTCCTCGGGGATAGGCGCGGCGTCGACAGTCTACGCTGGCCGGGCCGGCCGGTCAGTGTGCCACCAGGGCCGCGCGAGGGTGCTTCACTGATCCGCAGAATATGTAGGGGATCAGCCGCCGGCAGCGGCATCAAGGTCGCCTTCCTGGGAACGTGCGCGACCAGGCGCGCATCGGCGCTAACGCCCTCCACGTCGTCGGACGGAGCGGGCCGTGTCAGAGCATGCTGAGCCGGCTGCAACTTCATCACACTCCTCTCTGATCATGATCGGTTCTGCCAGCATGGCGGTTAGCAAGGCGCATGCCAATCATCTCTAGGTGCGCGAGTCGCGTTCGACCCAACGGCGTAGCGCCTGACGTTGTCCAAGCCGATGGTCCTGCGACTGGAATCCGGTCTATGAACCCCAGCCGGTGCAAGGGAGCGGAAGCGCTAGCGTAGGTGCTCCGGCAATTGCGGCTCGTGACCGATCAAGTCCGCAAAGAAGCGATCGCAGCTCTGACCGTTGAGGCTGGCCTCAAGCCCGTCAAGTGCTTTGCAGATCAGCCTTGCTTCGTTTTCGTCCAGGAGCCGCACTGCGCTGTCGATATGAACGAGCACCTTGGCGCCGGCCCGTACATCAGCGAGCAGCACGACGGAGATGCGCCGCTGCTCATTGCCATACTCGCATAACGCGGTGACACCGTCGGTCTCGACAATCGTCATTGGCAAGCCAAGGCACATAATCAGCCGCAGGCCGCTAGATCGGCTCTGCCTTTCATTTCATAATTCGCATGGTCAATATTGTTCGCCAACAGCCGTTCTGATGCAGGCAGCGGCGCACTCCGCGGTTTTGCCGGCGAGTCCCACTGCTCTAGGAGCTTACAGGCCAGTCTAATCGCGGGGGGAATCTGAAAGCGCACCGGCGCGGTCAGCGGACCGCCCCAATTCTCCAGACCCATCGGCTGGCAGCCGATAAGAGCGAGCTCTCGCGGGCGGCGGCCAAGCAAATCGGCCGCGCTCAAGACCTCCTGGAAGCCCATCTGATGCAGGCTCACCTTCTTGGCCCCCGTGAATTTTGGCACTTCGTCATCTCGTACAAGCTCCAACTGCCCGGGCAGCAATCCATAGTCGATGGCGTCGAACACGATCAGGCAGTCGGCCCCCTCAAGAAAACTAACGAGGTAGAGCCCCTGGGTGCCGCCATCGAGAACGGTGACGTATCATCGACCGCGTAGCTACGATGAAACTCCTCGACCGCACGCACACCGAATCCCTCATCGGCCCACAGAATATTGCCAATGCCGAGCACCAAAATCCGCTTTTTCTCTGTTGAATTGAGCATCCGCTTCCCAGTCAATCGCCAAACCAATGCTCACCTACTTGATAGAAGGGAAGCTGCGGCGCGACACGACGTCGTCCCAGAGCACCGCGTAGATGTGGACCAGCGCGAACATCACGATCACCCACAGGCCGAGATGATGCCAGGTGTGAAAGTCCTGGCTGTTCGGCCAGAGTGAAAACACCCAGCCGAACACCTTGTACTGCCAGCTGTCAGTACCGGCACCTTGCCCGTAAAGTGCAAAGCCGGTGACGACCATGAACGTGATCGTCTGCGTAAACATGAAGAACATTGCTAGCTGAGCAAGGCGGTTGTGCCCGAGGCCCCTTTCAGGCTCAACCGCAAGGAACGAATACCGGCGAATCTCGTGGTGCAACTCCCGCCAAAAGCACCGGCGCCAAAGCGGCACGCAAAAGATCTGCATGGCGTGCGCGTTTCCCATCAAGGCCCAGTAGATACGCAGAAGAAAGCCGGCGCTGAGTACATATCCCGCCGAGAAATGAGCAAAGCGGATATAGCCGAATAGAAAACCGCCGCTTGCCATTCCCCATATCGCCGGTGTCCCGGTTCCAATAAGATAGCCTGTTAAACTCAGTACCAGAATCGCGGCTGCATTAGCCCAATGCCAGAGTCGCACCAGCGCATAAATGTGGGCGGTGCCCCCACGGATGCTGCGACCAGCCAGTGCCGCATCGGCGGCGGCAAGAAACTTCTGAGCCCTGTTCCGCATGGGCCTAACGAACTCTAATTGAGGCCATTTCTTGACCCTCATGACTCATCACGTGCGTCGAGCAAGCCAAGCACGGATCAAAGGAGTGGATGGTGCGCAAAATCTCCAACGGGCGCTGCGGATCGGCCATCGGAGTGCCGATCAGCGAAGCTTCAAAAGCGCCAATATTGCCGCTTGAATCGCGAGGAGATCCGTTCCATGTCGTCGGCACGACACATTGATAGTTGTCAATCTTAGCGTCCTTGATCGTAATCCAGTGCCCGAGCGCACCGCGAGGCGCCTCAGTGAACCCGTAGCCTTTGGCTTCCTTGCGCCAGGTTTCCGGCCTCCACCTGCTGATATCGGCAGTTGCCGTGTTGCCCGCCTTGATGTTGATTACCAGCTTATCCTGGAAATGGCGCATCTGATGCGCCGCCCATTGGCATTCGAGCGCCCGCGCCGCAGTACGGCCAAGGGTCGAGAACAGCGCAGTCACGGGAAGATTGAGCCCCTTGAGCAGTCTCTCGGCGGGCTCCTTGAACTCGGCTTTGCCTTGCGCATAACCGATAATGTATCGGGCCAACGGCCCAACCTCCACGGCGCGGCCGCGCCATCGCGGCGCTTTGATCCAGGAATATTTGCCGCCTTCGTCGAGTTCTTTAATAGCTGTCTTGCTGCCTTTGAGTTTTGGCCCAAGTTCAAAACTCGGCTCGGTGATACCATCCCAGGGAAGCAGTCCGCAGCAATGGCCGGGGTATTTATACCATGAATGCGCGACGAATTCCTGGATCTGTTCGGGATCACCATGGTCGATCGGCAATATCTCCTTGAGATTGCCATCAAGAATGACCCCGCGCGGCAGCTTGAAACTCTCGCCGGAACAGTCATTGGCCTTTTCGGGGATATCGCCATAGGACATCACGCTTTTGCTCGAAAGACCGCCGCCGTGGAGCCAGTCCTTATAGTACGAAAAGATCGCGGCAATGTCGGGCAGATAGACCTGCTCGACAAACTCGATCGAACGGTCGATGATGGAGGATATAATGTTCAGTCGCTCCATGCCGATTGCGCCCACCGCTCCGATTCCGTCGATGTTGATCGCGCACGGCACGCCGCCCACCAGCCAATTTGGATGCGGGTTCTTGCCGCCATAAATCGCTTGGGTTTTGACGATCTCCTTCTGGAAGTCGAGTGCTTCAAGATAATGAGCTACCGCTATCAGGTTCGCTTCCGGTGGCAGTTTGTAGGCCGGATGCCCCCAATAGCCATTCTTGAACGGACCGAGTTGCCCTGATCCGAAGAATTTGCCGAGCCGGATCTGTAGATCCTTGAAATAGCCAGGGGATGACAGCGGCCAGGGCGAGATAGATTGCGCCAGTGTAGAGGTCGACTTGGGATCGTCCTTGAGGGCGGAGACCACGTCGACCCAATCCAACGAATGGAGGTGATAGAAATGTACGAGGTGATCATGCACGAGCAGGCACAGCTGCATGATGTTGCGGATCGAATTTGCATTCTCCGGAATCGTAATTCCTAGTGCATTTTCAACCGCGCGCACGGAGGTGAGCGCATGGGTACCGGTGCAGACCCCGCAAATCCGCTCGGTGAACGCCCATGCGTCGCGCGGATCGCGCCCACGCAGGATGACTTCGATGCCACGCCAAATCGTCCCGCTTGAGACTGCATTGCGGATCACATTGTCGGAATCGAGATTAGCTTCGATGCGCAGGTGGCCTTCGATGCGAGTCAGCGGATCGATAACGATTCGCTTGCCGGAACGATCGAGATTGAACCCATTCGGCGTCTGGACGGCCACCGTCGTTACCTCCTCAACTCGGCTTGCCTTTGTGGGCAGGGCGATCCGGCCGGTGCCTCAACCGCTTCGCGGCGGTGACCGCCGCGTGGGCAGCGACCGCTAGCCCCACCACGCCGGCAGCGGCCATGCCGATCTCGTCGGCGTTCTGCTCGATGCCGAACTGCTTGATGGTCGTGAGTCGGTCGTAAAATGACCCTTTATCCCAGAAGCCATCTTCGGAGCAGCCGAGACAGCCGTGGCCGGATTGAATGGGAAATGAAACGCCGCCGTTCCACCGAAGGGCCGAACAGGCATTGTAGGTGGTTGGTCCCTTGCAGCCCAACTTGTACAAGCAATAGCCCTTGCGTGCGTTGGTGTCGTCCCACTCTTCGACGAATTGACCAGCGTCGAAATGGGACCGCCGGTAGCACTTATCGTGAATGCGCTCGGAATAAAACATACTTGGACGCCCTTGGTGATCAAGCTTTGGAAGCTTTCCGAACGTGGTAATGAAAGTCACGAGGCCGCTCATGACCTCTGCGATCGGCGGGCCCCCGGGCACCTTGATGAAGGGCCTGTTGGTGATTAACTTATCGATCGGCACCGCGCGAGTCGGATTTGGCTTGGCCGCCTGCACGCATCCCCAGGACGCACACGTGCCCCAAGCGACGATCGCCATGGACTCTTCCGCCATCGACGTGAGCTTTTCAACGAACGGCTTGCCGCCGTCAATGCAGAACATGCCACCCTCGTTCAAGGGCGGGTTACCTTCAACGGCAAGCACATATCCGCCTTTGTACCTGGCACGGGTTTCCTCCAGGATGGCCTCAGCCTGGTGTCCTGCCGCCGCCATGATCATATGGTCATAGTCGAGCGAAATCATCGACAGCAGCGCGTCCTTGATCAAGGGATGAGCCGAGCGGATAAAGCTTTCCGAGCAGCAGGTACACTCAAGCCCGTGCAGCCAGATGACGGGCACTCGCGGTTTGGTTTCCAGGGCGTGCGCAATACTGCTTGCACCAAGCCCCAAGCTCGCGGCCGTGAAACTGCAGAATTTAAGGAAACTGCGACGCGTGATACCCTGTCGTCTGATCACGCCGTAGAAGGTTTCCGTTGCATCACCCATGAAACCTTCCAAGCGAGTTGTCGCCAGCGTTACGATTGGTGATGTTCGGCAAGAAACAAGCCAGCAGAGCGAAACACCTGAAAGATAACAAGCCACCGCTTTAAGATTTTCGGCTTGTCGAATCCGGCCAGCGTCCCAGAAGCTAGGCCATTGATCTGCTACGCTATTGGTGTCCAGTTTTCGACGTCGATGTGAGCACTTTAACAAATCAAGCCGATCGTTCACCGCTGAAGGGAACTACGCTCCTGCAGGCGGCACTCATGATGCCGATTGTTGAATAGAATTGGTTCAGTCGACGGGCACCACATTGCCCGGCCTCAATCAGACTTGCCGATCGCTGACCAACGGTGCGTTAAAGCGCTCATAATCGAACCTAATGCAGGCAGCACGTACCAACGCGGTTGCCGAGCAAGGAACAGAGCCCGCAAGGGACTGAGAATGTGGTGCGCACGTTGGCTTGACTTTAGGTCTGATTTGATCCGATCTGCCCCTGGTTCCAAGGGGCTCGTCGCCTACGGGGCTGTGCGCGGCGACAGGCTGGACGTTTAGAGCGATCGCCCTGGCAAACCTAAGATGATTCGTTGCCTCGCCCGGTACAATGTCTGTCGATGATGGCTAAGGTGAAGATTGTCGCAAATGCGAACATCACCATACCAGCGGCAACCACACTTCCTCGTGCCAGCGCGGCTCTTGGACGTAGTCCACGACATAGGCCGACAACACCTTGGTGCGTCCAGGAATATTTCCGCCGATCATCATCACGACGCCGAATGTGCCTATCGTGTGAGAAAATCCAAGCACGGCCGCTTTAACGAGCTCCAGTCGCGCCAGCGGTGCGATGATAGCAACGAAGCCATACAATGGCGAAACACGCCCTGTCATTTCCAACGGGTGATCGCCAACCGCAAGAAAGGCGTTACGTATCGGCTGCACGACCAACGGCAGCGCCGAGAGCACCGATCCGACCACGATCCCGACGAAGGTAAGAGCGAGCGTGCGCTCGCCCCAGAAAGAGGCGAGAACGCCGCCGGGTCCGTCGGGGCCGAGCAGAACGAGTACGCAAAAGCCGAGAGCCGCTGGGGGTAGTACCAGCGGAAGGGCAATTAGCGCAGCGACAGCCTCGCTCAGAAAAGTCTTTGAACGCGCCAGCCACCAGGCGAGGGGCACACCAATCACGAGGAGGATCACGGTCGTCACGCTAGCGAGCTCTATCGTGAGCGCAATGGATTGCGAGATCTCTGACGAATCAAAATCCATGTGCGTCAGCCCGCCAACGAGCGCAGGTCGCCGTATCGCGATAGTGATTGCCTGCACGTCGGGCTGCCCAGCGATGTGGTGCGAATAGCCATTTGTTCGTGCGGCAGCTCGCTCTGTCCCCCAAATTTACGCGCACCGTTTCTGCGAGCAAGAGCAGCATCGCAAGGCTCATCGGCAACTCCTGTGACAAGTCCGCTTCGTCCCACCCGACGGCGGCAGCTTCTCATTTGTCATCAGCAATTCGAGTGCCACGTGCGAACAGCGGCGGCGCTATGCTTATGTGAAAGCACTTTGCGTAGACGCCGACGTCACCGTGGAGTGGACCTAACGCTTTGTCAGGTTTCTGGCATCTTTGTTTCCAAGCGGACAGCAACAGCCGCCCAACGAAAACGGCAGACTCGACTCGAGAAATGCCTGTTTGGTTTGTCGGCGGCTCAAATCCCGTGCTCGCAGGGTCGGTAGCTGAACCGATCGCAAGAAGCCTGCCGGTCGGCAGCTACGCAAACGAAGTAGCTGAAAACTCGTCGTAAGGCTGGTTCGGCGACGCGGCAAAGGCGCGAGGGGCCGCGAGCGACGGCCGCTCCCCTGACCGGCTTAGCTTGCACATCGTCAGCACAGGCGTGGAGACAAACGCCGCGTCATCGACGAGATTGGCCGCTTGCGGAAAAACGCAGTCATCCATCAGAGGTCCTACCCGGGCAACGCAGCTCCTAGCCAGACTTCCATTCGGTAAATGCGTTCAATCCAAAATAGCAATTTTACCAACTGCACGTACTGCTGCACGATCTCAACACTCCAGCATTCCGCTAATGCGCGCTACGCTGCAGCCTAATGTTCGACCTTGCGAACACGGCTAAGAGCACTCAAGCCGATGCCACCGAAGGGAGGCCATTGTCCGCGACTTTTTAGTCCGCCGCAGTTTGGGATTTGGTGCATATCTTGCTTAGCGAGAAAGGACAACGCAACTAAACGCCTGCCTTTGGAAAGACGCGCCGGCTCTCGGACGCGTCTTCAATCGCGCAAGGCTATAATGATTAGTCTCGTATGACACTGTCGCCTCTCACCGAGCCGCGGCACACATTCGAGTATATTCGGGAAGGAAGCGTCATGACCACCATGGCAACCGCGGCGCCTGTGCGCGCGTCGCAAGCTTGGTATAAGATACTCTACGTCCAGGTGCTGATCGCAATCCTAATTGGCGCCATGGTTGGCTGCCTATGGCCGTCTGTCGCCACAAACGACTGGGTCAAGGCGCTCGGTGATGGGTTCATCAAGCTCATCAAGATGGTGATCGCGCCCATTATTTTCTGCACCGTCACGTCTGGCATTGCGCATATTCAAGATGCCAAGAAAGTCGGGTGCGTCGGCGTCAAGGCGCTGTTCTATTTCGAGATCGTCTCCAGCTTTGCCTTGCTGTTGGGCCTTGCCATGGGCAATCTGGTCCGGATTGGCCATGGCCTTGCGGTCAAACCGGATGCTGCGGCGGTCGCCAATTACGTCAAGCAGGCGGAAGCCTCGAAAACCGTCGACTTTATTCTCAACATCATTCCCGATAGCGTGGTCGGCGCCTTCGCTCGCGGCGATGTTCTGCAGGTTCTCCTGTTCGCGATCCTTTTTGGCTTCTCGCTGATGGCGTTGGGAAAGCGTGGCGAGCGTCTGCGCGGCATGATTGACGACGTCGCGCACGCGGTGTTCGGGGTAATAGCTATTGTAATGAAAGCGGCCCCGATCGGCGCCTTCGGCGCCATGGCTTTCACAGTCGGCAAGTTCGGGCCCGCAGCACTCGGCAATCTGATCGGTCTGATCGCGCTGTTTTACGTGACTGCTGCCCTATTCGTAGTAGTCGTGCTTGGTCTGATCGCCCGCCTCGTCGGCTTTTCAATCTTCAAGTTCCTTATCTATATTAAAGACGAGCTTCTGATCGTGCTCGGTACTTCATCCTCCGAAAGCGCGCTCCCTCAATTGATGGAGAAGCTCGAGCGGCTGGGCTGCTCCAAGCCGGTGGTCGGGCTGGTGGTGCCGACTGGCTACTCCTTCAACCTTGACGGCACCAATATCTATATGACACTTGCAACATTGTTCATTGCCCAGGCACTCGGTGTCGATCTCAGCTTTGGCCAGCAGCTCACGATCCTGCTAGTAGCAATGCTAACTTCGAAGGGAGCAAGCGGCGTCACCGGCGCAGGCTTTATCACGCTCGCTGCGACATTATCGGTAGTAAACCCAGCTCTGGTGCCGGGCATGGCAATCGTGTTTTCTATCGACAAGTTCATGAGCGAGGTGCGCGCCCTCACCAACATCATCGGCAATGGCATCGCGGCTGTGTTCGTATCCTGGTGGGAAAGCGAGCTCGATCACGTGACGCTGCAGACTCGGCTCAACAAGTCCACCGCTTCCACTACTATCGACACTACAAGCACATGAGGTAGGTCCCGGATCTGAACCGCCGCCATTCGGACACGAATACTCCCCCTGCGCTCTCCGGCGCACAGCATTATTCCGCGCCGCAGCCAGGGCAGCTGCCCCTGAGAGGCTAGGGTCCAGACTCAATTGAGCCAA
>NZ_AJQE01000433.1 GCF_000261685.1 Bradyrhizobium genomosp. I (2014)
CACTCAGCTCTGATTCCGGGTACTAGGTGCGGCGGCCTCGATGAGGATCTTAGCTCTTAGCGTGATAGGGGCAGTCTGAGCTTTGGCGCCAATTCGTAGCGACAAATACGCCATAACTCAGGATCAGGCAGCAGCAACATGCCTCGATGCTGAGGGGTAGCGGTCCCCGGAGTTCTGCAGATATGGGCGCAGCGAGCGCCAAGTCTGCCTATGTTCCGGAAAATCTCGGAGGATCTCTCTAGCGCACGATCTCGCGGGCGGCTGCAGAACCAATCGAGGATAATAGATGACGAAGTTCATCGGCGGGGAGCGCTCGGGCTCGCTTAGAACGTCTGGTGCCCTGGCTAAAGAGCGCTCCTGATGAACCCTCATCGAAGAATATGTGACACGGCGGCATGAGCAAGTCGCTGCGGCGTCTTCCGAAAGTTGCGAGGTCCTGCAGAACGGCCGCACCGCCTGCCTGGAGGATCACCTAAGACGGTCTAGCGGCTGCTGTTGCCAAGTCCGCCTGCTTCACCCGATCGTTTTCGGTTCGGCTTGCCGTCCGTCAGGTCCTCCCTGTGCGCGTCTGATAATCCGGCCTTCAGCCATCATCTAGCTCGCTCATAGCGTCATCCATGTCTGACTGGGTATCGCTTATGACCTGGGTAGCGACGGCAACCAGAGCTTTTTCGAAGGCCCGCTGCAACAATGCTGCGTGCGAGTTGTCGCCGCCGTTCGCGGCGTTATCGGTGTTTGTGCCAGCGTCTGGCGCCGTTGCTGCGATATCGGCTGCGCCTGTGTCCATGTCATAAAACTCAGATAGCGGCGGTGCCGCGAGATGACCTATTCCTTTCGTGCTAGCAGGGGCAGCTTGCAAGAAGCTGAAGAGTGAGGCCGGATTGATGCCGCGATTCGTGCCCCGAGTGATCTCAGGTGGTCCGGTGTTTGGAGGTTTGTGCGAAGAACTGTGCTGGTTCTAACAACCGGTATGTTGAAGGTATTTAGGGGGGCCGGTCATACCCAGACTATCCTGATCCGCAACGCGCTTACCTTCATCTCGACGACATGGATCGCCTCGCGGTCCTTTCTGGCGGAGCTTCAGAAGACCCAGGTTGGGGCGGTCCCGCCTGCAATGGCCGGGCATGCGAGGGGCCGGCGTGCGGCGGCTCATCCTGAAAAAGGGGCGGTGCGCGATGGTCCTGCATGCGATGTCCCCGCTTGAGGCTCACCGTGCCGTGGCTCGGCTTCCGATGGGCCGACATCCAGAGTCTGCCATATCACATCTTGATCGAAGCCGGGATGTTCCTCGATCGCCTGAGCTATGGCCTGCGGCGAGAGATGCTGCTGGCCGTTGTCCGGCTCTGGCGCAGCGACGGCCGCAGGCGCGGCATATACATTATCCTGCCAACCCGAGTCTGGCCCAAGGGGATGCGCTAAATCTGGGTAAGGCGGATAGAGGTGTCCTGTCTCCAAGTATGGAGAGTAGGGATGGCCCGCGTCGAGATAGGGTGAATAAGCCTCGCCCTGCAGCACTGGATGGGCGACTCCCTGCGCCGAAGCGGGAGCCTCTGAACCGCTGAGCTGCCGCTCGAACTCGGTTGCATCTGTAGCCGTCCGTGCTGTGTCGGGCTCCGGGCTCGTATTCGCCGGGGCGACTGCATTGAAATCCACCCTGTCTCTCCTTCCAACTGATGACGCGCATTGAGCTATGCGAAGCCTCAGCTAGCTCGGAAGCGCGCGTGCGGAGGCCCACATTGATCTTTAATGCCTCGCACTGCGTGAAGGCAGCGCTACCCAATTTCCCTCGAGCATCCGGTCTCTTATCCATCTATCGGGCTGCCTCAAGCAGGGCAGCCGTCAAGACCTCGCAGGCTCATGCTGGGGGCTTTAGCTTTCGAAAAGCTGACGATCGGATGCGACTTCAGTCGGAGCGGTCTTGCATCTTCGACCATCACTTCTGGCCTGGACCGGCTTCGCGCACAGCGCCCCCATGAAGCGGCGTTTCGGGAGAAGCTTCCGGCCGCCCGTCCCGGAAGACCGTGCTCGAGGAGCCGCGAAACAACATCAAAACCGACTCGTGTTGTGACCTCTCGGCGGCGGGACTGCGCCGGGCCTGCGCTTCCGCCACAAGGCCCTTGAGGGTCTGGTCCACCAGCGCAACAAATCTGGGTGGGCCAGAAGCAAGGATGAGGCCCTCTCCCGGGGCAGGTTTCACGATATAGCGCTCATCCGAGATGTTGAGCGCGTCGAGCGCGGCCTTGAGCGCATCGAAGCTGATTGGGTTCAATACAATGAGCCGGCTTTGCGCCTCTTGGGCGGCGGAGATGTAAAGGACAAGTCCGTCATAGTACCACTGGAGATTGTACAAAGCAGTCAAACGGTCAAGGAATTCTCGTGGCGGCAGGTCCGGCATTCGTCCACGAATCCGGCCCCTGACGTCGGCGCTGACATTGACCCTGATATTGAGATTGTTTCCGAACTCCTGCAGCGCCGCAGCAAGATCCTGATCGAGAACGGTGTAGCTATAAGGGGCGGGCGGCAGCGAAAGGGATGCAGCAGACGTGCGCAAAATTCCGACACAGATGAGAACACCGGCACAAAAAATTCTTTTTAAGATATGTACCACCGTGGACCGCGCGAGCATTCCTTGACGCCTTCCGCTCATTATGAAGTTAGAGTTTCGCCGCAGCTTGGAAGCCAAACGTGATCATTAGATGACCAAGTCAACCTGATCTCCGTCAGGTTTTCGTCAGCTCGGCAGCCTATGAACTTGATCGGTTCATCGGCTAAAGCTTAGGTCATCAAACCAGCACAATGACACACTCCATGTTGTTAGGCGCAACGCCGATCCCTCCCAGTTCAGCCGGTTGTCTTTCCGGTGCCTGCTCTCCGGCAGCTGCTGGCGAGCAGGCGCGTTTCGAGCAGTCCCTGGCGCAAGTAGCTCCCAATCAGGGGTCTGCTTTCCCGACCGCGAATCCACCCGCAGCGACTCCTCCGATATTGGAGGTCCAGCGCACGAATGTGCTGGCAAGTCCGCCGGGCGACCGAATCCTCCAAACCCTTTCCGGCATCTACCAGGGTCGAGCCGTTTCTCCGGCGATTGCGCCGGCTGTCGTAAATGGGGTGCAGCCTGGGCCGGCTGCGCAGCCACTTTTGCCGGCGGATAACGCCGGAGCCAATGCGGCTGTTAAGCCGGTTGGAGCTGATTTCGAATCGATGATGACGAATCTGCGAGACGTCTACAAAGACGTTGTTCAGGTTTCCCTCGTCTCCAAGGGCACCAGCGCCGTCAGCTCGTCGCTAAACAAGCTGCTATCGGCCGGCTGAGTAAGCTGATGACTGGCGATATGAAGAGGGGGAGCTCCGGCGGCCGTCAATCGTGGCGACGGCTTCGCGTGTTTCTTGCTATGCCCCTTCTCCTCTCGCTGATCGGCTGTAAGACCGATCTCTACACCAAAATTCAGGAGCGCGAGGCTAATGAGATGCTCGCGCTTCTCCTTGGCAAGGGCGTTGATGCTGTCCGTGTTGTCGCCAAGGACGGAACCAGCACAATCCAGGTCGAGGAAAAGCAGCTCGCTTATTCGATTGACCTGCTCAATGTTGAGGGGCTGCCGCGCCAATCCTTCAAGAATCTCGGCGAGGTGTTCAAGGGATCGGGCCTCGTTGCCTCGCCGATCGAGGAGCGGGCACGATACGTTTATGCTCTAAGCGAAGAATTGTCGCGCACGATCAGCGATATAGATGGCGTCCTTTCAGCACGCGTTCACGTCGTTCTGCCGAAGAACGACTTGTTGCGGCAAGGTGCGACCCCATCCTCGGCATCGGTCTTCATTCGACATGGCTCCAGCGCGAGGCTTTCGGCACTATTGCCGCAGATCAAGATGCTCGTCGCAAACAGCATTGAAGGGCTGTCCTATGACAAGGTCGCCGTTGTCTTCGTGCCGGTCGAGCGCGCTCCAGTCGAGCAGTCTGCCGGTCCGGGAGTCCCTGTGGCTCAGTCAGCAAGAGCCGGCTCATCGCCGTTACTTGCGCTTGCTGTAGGAAGCGCCGGAGCGGTATTCGGCATCGTCGCTTGCGTATTGCTGGGCCCGCGCATGCGTCAGTTTGGAAAATCATCGCGTAAGCTGAGCGTGTTCGGTAGGGGCTCGCGCCTGTCTGCTGACCAAGCGGCGGGCAAGATGATTGCTGATGCGTCATAGTCTGGACGCTCATGCCGCCATCAATGTCAACCACAGCCACAAAAACCAATCGCTCGTTCACGCTCGCAGCCGATCGGCTGCGCGAGCTTGCTGCCTCGGCCGATCCCGGTCGTTTCGCCGGGCTTCTTGACCCGCTGCTTTCACCTTCCACTTTGGCTCGGCTACAGCAGAGTGCCAGGCTACAGCCAAGGCTCGCCGAACTGCTTTTGGGCAGCAAGGGGGAGGTGAGCTGCGGCGACTGGAGCGAAGATGCTCTCCTGGGGCATGATCCGCGGCGGGCTGCGCTGCTCGCGGGCGGCATTTGGCATGCACGCTCCATCCTCAAGCTGTTCTCCAGGCACGATCTGCCTGTGTTGGTGGAGTTGATCGGTGCCGAGGCGCATGCTTTCGCAGTCCGGCATTTATCCTGCGCCGTCGCAACGGCCCCGATCGCCGATCCAGAGCAATTGTCCCGACAGATCGAATATGACGGGCATGCTTGTCTCGGCGCTTGGCTCGAAGAGACTTCATCGCTTGCTCGTATCCGCGTGCTTCTACGCTTGCCCGCTGGGACGGCCGCCGAGAGCTCAACTGCCGAGCACCGTAGCGCAGCAGGCCCGCTGCTTTCCCTCGTCATGGCTCATTTGCGCACTGAGGATGCTGGGGCATGACGGCCGATGCCCTCGCACCACCCGCGGCCCCGAAGATTCGGGCTCTTGGACCGCTGATCCCAGCTGCGCAGCTTGAGATCTGGCACGATGCCATACAGGCGCTGGCCGCTGCCGAGCGGCATCTGCAGCGGGTTCGAGGGTGGGCACGCCTGGCTTATGAGCGGGAACGTGCGCAGGGCCGCGCCGAGGGTGCAAAGGCTGGCGCAGAGGAAATGGCCCGGCTGATTGCGCAGGCGACTTGTGAACTGGCCCAACGCAAGGCGGTTCTGGAGCGGGAATTGCCGCAACTGGTCTTTGAGATCGTTCGCGATCTGCTTGGCGCATTTGATTCGGGCAAGATGCTGGTCCAGTGCGTTCGTCATGCCATCGAGCAAAGATATAAAAACACGGAGGTCTGCCTTCACGTATCCCCACTGAAAGCCGACCTGCTAGCCAGTGAGTTCAAGGATTATGACGGACTTGAGGGCCGGCCGAAGCTCAGGATTGAGGCGGATCCGGCGCTGAGCGCGGACCAATGTGTTTTATGGAGCGAGTTCGGCAACGTCGATCTTGGGCTTGCCGCGCAGCTGCGCGCGCTGCGCCTCGGCTTTGGCTTGACGGAGGAAGCTGAATCGTGACCGTGCAACGACCGACCCATCATGCCGCGGCCGCAGAAGGAACCGTAAAGGCCGCACTCTCATCCTTAAGATCTTCCGCCAAGCACATCGATACACGCGCTGTCCGCGGCCGGATCACGCGGGCCGTGGGCACGCTGCTGCACGCCGTCTTGCCGGAGGCCAGGGTCGGAGAACTGTGCTTATTGCAGGATCCTCGCAGCGGATGGTCGCTCGAGGCCGAGGTAATCGGTCTGTTGCCGGATGGGGTGTTACTCACGCCCATCGGGGACATGGTGGGGCTGTCCAATCGCGCAGAGGTGGTGACGACCGGGCGAATGCAGGAAGTGGCTGCCGGCCCCGATTTGCTCGGCCGCGTGATCGACAGTTTTGGCCGGCCGCTCGACGGCAAGGGCCCTATAAAAGCCGGCGAAGCCAGACCGCTGCGCGGCAGGGCGCCTAATCCGATGAAACGGCGCGCGATTGAACAGCCGTTCCCGCTCGGCGTCCGTGTCCTGGATGGTCTTCTCACATGCGGAGAAGGTCAGCGGATCGGAATTTATGGTGATGCCGGTTGCGGCAAGTCGACGCTGATGTCGCAAATCGTAAGAGGCGCAGCGGCCGACGTCACTATCGTTGCGCTGATCGGCGAGCGCGGTCGAGAGGTGCGTGAATTCATCGAACGTCATCTTGGCGAAGCCCTTCACCGTTCCGTCGTTGTGGTGGAGACTTCCGACCGTTCGGCGATGGAGCGGGCCCAATGCGCCCACATGGCGACAGCGCTAGCCGAATATTTTCGTGATCAGGGCCTTCGCGTCGTTCTGATGATGGATTCTTTGACGCGCTTTAGCCGCGCCATGCGTGAAATCGGACTTGCCGCAGGAGAACCGCCGACCCGGCGCGGATTTCCGCCATCCGTATTTGCACTGTTGCCGGGCTTGTTGGAGCGCGCCGGCATGGGCGAGCATGGCTCCATTACGGCCTTCTATACTGTGCTTGTCGAAGGTGACGGCACGGGTGATCCGATAGCGGAAGAATCACGCGGCATCCTCGATGGCCACATTATTCTCTCCCGCGCGTTGGCCTCCCGGGAGCATTTTCCGGCGATCGACGTGTTGTCGAGCCGCAGCCGCGTCATGGATGCGATCGTGTCCGTGCCGCATCGCAAGGCGGCATCCTTTTTCCGTGATCTGCTGTCACGGTACGCTGAGGCCGAGTTCCTGATCAAGGTCGGTGAATACAAACAAGGCTCTGATCCGCTGACCGATCGGGCGATCGCCTCGATCGAGCAACTGCGGGCCTTTCTGCGCCAGGGGCAGGGTGAGGCGTGCAGCTTTGAGGAGACGATCGCATGGATATCGCGTCTGACCGCCTAAGTCCCGTTCACGCCTCGAAGCTGCGGCTCGTAAAGGACATGCGGGAGCGAAGCGCCATTCGTGAATTGTCTAACATGGAAGCCAAGCGCCACCTTGCGATCCAAGCTGTCCAACGAGCTTTCGAGCATCTTACACATGCCGAAGAGCGCCGGGCAAAGCTCGAGGCAGAGCTCTATCGGGAGATGCTAGCAGCCGATGCGATGTCTGTTTGCGAGCTGCAGCGGCGCTATCATCTCATCATCGGCCGGC
The DNA here is from genome assembly GCF_000261685.1 of Bradyrhizobium genomosp. I (2014). Taxonomy (GTDB): domain Bacteria; phylum Pseudomonadota; class Alphaproteobacteria; order Rhizobiales; family Xanthobacteraceae; genus Bradyrhizobium. The sequence goes on from NZ_AJQE01000433.1 coordinate 7,050, forward strand.
TCACAGACGAGATTGCAGCGGCGCAGCAGGTTCTTGAAAATGCCCGTGCTGCTCAGGCGCAAGCTGAGACTGCGGTTCTTGAGGCGAGGGCCGTTTGGGCCAGGCGTTCAGCGGCGAGCCAGAAATGGCGTGAGATTGATCAAGACGTTCGGCGCACCACGAGTGCTCATTTCGAAGCCGCCGCCGAAATCGAAGCTGATGATGAAGTCTTGCTCCGCTACCGGCGCGGCCCGTCAGGGCAGACGGGAGGTGAGCCAGCATGATTGCAGATCCTCTCACGCGCGAGCTCGGGGCCTGCGGCGCGGAAGCCGCACCGGCCTCGGACCGGCCGGCTGAGCGCGCAGCCTTCATGCCGTCGCTGATCCTGTCGCACGCAGTGGCCTCGTGGCTTAACGAGATCACAGCGTTGCGTGCGCCTCTACAAGGCCTCCTCGGCGAGAAGCCGCTATCTGTGCGCGTGAGCCGGACCGTCTGGCAGGCGGAGCCGGCTGCGGCACCGATGCTCGACTGCGTCTTCGAAGTAGAAGGTGAAACCTTGATCCTGTCCTTGCCGGGTAAGCTTGCGGAAGCGCTGGTTCGGACCGTGCAGAATGGGCTTACCTTACCTTCTGAGCCGGCGCGTTCGCTGGTCCTGGAACTTGCGCTTGAACCCTTGCTTGCTGCGCTGGAAAGAATGACGCAGCGGAATCTGCAGCTTGTTCGCACCGAGGAAGCGCGGAGTACGCAGCCTTATCTTGAATTTGACGTCGCCTATGGTGAGCTCGCCAGCAAGGCTCGGCTGCTTCTATTCTCTCCGTTCGACGGTCCGGTGCCTCCGGCTTTCACCGTCCTCGGCGAGCTGCTCGGCCGATTACCGCGACAGGCGGCCAGGCTGCTTTCCGAACTCCCGGTCATCGTTGCAGGCCATATCGGCTCGCTCCGCGTCGCGATCGGCGTTCTTCGCCAAGCAGAGCAAGGCGATGCGCTGCTCCCGGACACAATTCCACTCGCGCGAGGCCAAATTGTTCTCGTTGCAGACCGATTGTGGGCCCCTGCAGAGATTGGCGGCGACAGGCTGGTGCTGCGAGGACCATTCCGCTTGCGATCCCACCCTCTAAAAAGTGAAGATGTGATGCCCCAAAACCAGATGCAACAGCAGCCCCCGTCAGAGGCGGATATCGACAGCATCGAGATCACACTCGTATTCGAATGTGGCCGCTGGCCGATGCCGTTGGGAACCTTGCGAACCATCAACGAAGGCCACGTGTTCGAACTTGGCCGGCATCTTGACGGGCCGGTCGATATCGTTGCGAACGGCCAACGTATCGGCCGAGGCGACATCGTGCGGATCGGCGAGGAGCTCGCCGTCAGGTTACGCGGCAGGTTGGCGCTTAATGACTGAAATTCAACCCAGCATCCTGGCGCTTCTTGCAATAACGGTCGGCCTTGGTCTCCTGGCCTTTGCTGTCGTCACAACTACAGCCTTTATCAAGGTCTCGGTTGTTCTCTTCCTCGTGCGCAATGCGCTAGGAACTCAATCGATACCGCCGAACATCGTCCTTTACGGAGCGGCACTCATCCTGACCGTCTTCATCAGCGCTCCAGTCTTCGAGCAGACCTATAACCGCCTTACCGATCCGCAACTTCGCTACCAGAGTTTCGATGACTGGGTGATGGCCGCCAAGGAGGGACAGGAGCCGCTGCGTGTTCATTTGAAGAAATTCACCAATGAAGAGCAGCGCCGCTTCTTCCTGTCATCCACCGAACATGTCTGGTCGGAGGAGATGCGCGGCAGCGTAACGGCAGATGATTTCTCAATTCTTGTGCCGTCGTTCTTGATTTCCGAACTCAAGCGGGGCTTCGAAATCGGTTTTCTTCTCTATCTTCCCTTCATCACGATCGATCTGATTGTCACCACGATTTTGATGGCCATGGGTATGTCGATGGTATCCCCCACAGTGATATCTGTCCCCTTCAAGCTCTTTCTGTTCGTCACTATCGACGGCTGGTCACGTCTCATGCACGGGCTAGTACTAAGCTACACCACGCCAGGAGGTTGACCATGAACGAAGCCAGCATCCTTACGCACCTCAGTCAATCGCTCGTGCTCTTCATGATCTGGGTTCTGCCGCCGTTGCTCGCAGCTCTGATCTCCGGACTGATCATTGGCCTTATCCAGGCGGCAACTCAGCTCCAGGACCAAACCCTGCCACTGACGGTCAAGCTTCTGGTTGTCGTCGCCGTGCTCGCCGGTTTTTCCCCGGTTCTCAGCGCCCCGCTGATCGACCAGGCCGAGCGCATCTTCAGCGAGTTTCCGGCACTCACCGCAAGATACTAGCAGAGCTTGGATGGCTGGCCTGTCACCCGCAGAGGCGCAAGTTCTCGTTCAGGGCTCGATCGAATTCGTCGCCGCAACCGGCCTGAGTGCGGCCCGCGCCCTAGGCATCATGCTGGTGCTTCCTGTCTTCACCCGGCCGCGTATCAGCGGCCTCATTCGGGGAAGCCTGACGATTGCGATTGGCCTGCCTTGCCTTGCTCAGATCAAGCTCGGTCTGCAGGCCTTGGACCCGAACACGCGCTTGGTTAGCGTTACCATGCTTGGCGTGAAGGAGGTGTTCGTCGGTCTGATGCTCGGCATCCTGCTCAGTATTCCACTATGGAGCATACAGGCAGTCGGCGACATCATCGATACCCAACGAGGAATTTCAAGCCAAGTTGCGGGGGAGGATCCCGCGACGCACAGCCAAGCGACTGGAACCGGGCTCTTTCTCGGTGTTACGGCGGTTACGATCTTCGTTCTGGTCGGCGGGCTGCAGACCATGGTGAGCGGCCTTTATGGCAGCTACCTAGTGTGGCCTGTCTATCAGTTTTTGCCTGCCTTGACAGTGCAAGGGGCAATGGAGTGTCTTGCCCTTCTCGATCGTATCATGATGACGACCTTGTTGGTCGCCGGGCCGGTTCTGGCCCTGCTGTTGCTGGTGGATATCTCGGTCATGATGCTCGGCCGTTTTGCATCTCAGCTCAAGATGAACGATCTCTCTCCGATGATCAAGAATGTTGCATTCGGGGTCATTATGGTCAGCTACACCGTCTATCTGCTCGAATATGCCGGTTCTGAAATCCTGACCTCGAACGACATGCTCGATCATCTGAGGAAGCTGTTGAAATGAGCTCTACGAGTGAGGAGAAAAAGCTTCCTCCGACGCCCAAGAAGCTGCGCGATGCGCGCAAGAAGGGGCAGAGCGCGCGCAGCTCCGATCTAGTGAGCGGCGTCAGCGCCTGTGCCGGTTTCGGCTGTCTGTGGTGGCGAGCGGGTGCCATTGAGGACAAGTGGCAGGAGACGGTCCGGCTGGTCGATAAACTGCAGGAGCAGCCGTTCACAAGCGCGGTGCCACAAGCGCTCAGCGGCTTGCTAGAACTTTCGATTGCCACTGTCGCTCCGTTGCTCGCCGCTGCCGTGACAGCAGCTCTTCTGGCCAATGTCCTGGCCAATGGCGGCTTTATGTTTGCTTCGGAGCCGCTCAAGCCGAAGCTCGAGAAACTCGATCCCATCAAAGGCTTGAAGCGTATCGTCTCGAAACGTTCGGCCATCGAGCTTGGCAAGACCCTGGCTAAAGTGGTTTTGCTTGGTGCGATCTTCTTTTTAACCGTGACCGCGAGCTGGAAAGCGCTGGTGTACCTGCCAGTCTGCGGCATGGGCTGTTTTGGTTTCGTCTTCACCGAGGTTAAACTGCTGATTGGCATTGCCGCTGGAGCTTTTCTGGTCGGCGGATTGGCTGACCTTCTAATCCAGCGTTGGTTGTTTATGCAGGACATGCGCATGACGGAAACGGAGGCCAAGCGGGAGAACAAGGAACAGCAAGGCAATCCGCAGGTGAAGCGCGAGCACCGGCGGCTGCGGCAAGAGTCGGCAAACGAGGCTCCACTCGGCATCAGCCGGGCCACGTTGATATTGCGGGGACCGGCAACGTTGATTGGTCTGCGCTATGTTCGCGGCGAGACCGGTGTGCCGGTGTTGGTCTGCCGTGGCGAGGGTGAAGCTGCTTCACAGCTGCTTGGTGAGGCGCGCGCGCTTCGCCTCAACATTGTGGAGGACAATGTTCTGGCGCGTCAGCTGCTCGGCAAGGCAAGGCTCGGCAACCCGGTGCCTTCGCAGTATTTCGAGTCAGTCGCAAAAGCGCTCTATGCGGCGGGGCTAGTCTAGGGTCCAGACTCAATTGAGCCAAT
>NZ_AJQE01000434.1 GCF_000261685.1 Bradyrhizobium genomosp. I (2014)
TAAGATTAGCCGAAGGCGTAACCCACCTCTTCTGTTTCTGTGGAGAGAGACAGTGGTGGGTTACGCTTCGCTAACCCACCCTACGAGAGCTACGCCGCCCGCGTCACCGCGTCGATCAGCAATCCCGCAGACAACAGCAAGCCGGCATCGCGGTTCGACTTGAACAGGCGCAGGCAGAGCTCGGGATCGTCGATCCTCAAGCGCACGATCTGCAAGGCCAGATGCACGGCGAAGGCCACGAGCCCGAGCCAGGCCGGCCAGCGCGCATCGCCGGAGGCCAGCGCGATGCCAATCAGCATCACCGCGAGCCCGTAGAACAGGATCAGCGCCTGCTGCGTGTGCGCGCCGAACAGGCGTGCGGTCGACTTGATGCCGATCAGCGCGTCGTCCTCGGCGTCCTGATGCGCATAGATCGTGTCATAGCCGATCACCCAGGAAATCGCGCCTGCATAGAGCACGAGCGCGGTGAGGTCGATGCGTCCGAACGTGACGGCGAATCCCATCAAGGCGCCCCAGGAGAAAGCAAGCCCGAGCACGATCTGCGGCCACCAGGTGATGCGCTTCATGAAGGGATAGATCGCGACGATCAAAAGCGAAGCGATGCCAGTCGCAATTGCGAAGCGGTTGAATTGCAGGAGCACCAGGAGGCCGATCAGCGCCTGCGCGACCATGAAGGCCAGCGCCTGCTTCGTGGTGACCTGCCCCGACGGCAATGGCCGCGAGCGCGTGCGCTCGACCTTGTCGTCGAGGTCGCGGTCGGTGATGTCATTCCAGGTGCAGCCCGCCCCGCGCATCACGAAGGCGCCGATGAAGAACAGCACGATGGTGAGCGGCAGTCCGCGGACGTCATGCGCCATGCCGCTCGCGAGCGCCGCCGACCACCAGCATGGCATCAACAGCAGCCACGAGCCGATCGGACGGTCGAAGCGGGACAAGCGCAGGTAGGGCCGCGCCCAATGCGGCGCGAGCGTATCGACCCAGTTGCCGGTGGAGTCGGCAACGCGGGCGGACGTGCTAGTGCCCAGTTTTCGAAGTTCGTATTCCATCGCGGCGTATTCCGGTACGAACTTCGAAAACTACAAGGGCACTAGCCAGAAAATTACAATTCACGTGCCGCTTATCGATTTGAAGTTCCTATGAGGATCTCGCGGCGAGCACCGTAGGAACTTCAAATCGGCGGCACGTGTATCATCGGGTCAGGACGTTGCCGTTGAGCGTATCGAAGGTGCTGCCGCCCTTCCTGCCAGCATTGGCTTCCGGCGCCGAACCCGAGCCCAGGACCTCGCTCAGCGAGGGGCCAGCCGGACGCGCCTGTTGCTGCTGCATCTGCTGCGCCACCATGCAGACCTTCTTATGCATCGCCTCGGTGTTCTTGTGGCCATCCTTCATCTGCGCGCCGACCTGCGCCGGAATCCCGCATTTGGCTGCGTGGGACTCGATGTACTTGATCATCTTCACTTCGGCCTGGCTGAAGTTGCCGATCAGCTTGCAGGCCTCGTCCGGCGGCGCATGGCGGTCGCTCGCGGCCTTGATCAGCTTGCCGCGCTTTTCGGCTTCCTCGCGCAGAGGAATGAAGGCCTTCATGCAGTCCTCGCCGGGACCGGCTTGCGTCGGCGGAGCCGCGCTGAACGCCCCGGCACCTCCGATTGGCGCGGCGCCATTCACGGGAAAGGACGATTGCGGCGCCGTGCCGACGGAGGCGACGGGCGCCGAGCCGTTCACGGGCGGAAAGGCGGAGCTGGTCGCGGCCTGGCCGGGCAGCGGCGCTGGGAAGGCGCTTTGGGCATAGGCGCCCGCGGCACCCATGGTGACCATGGCGGCGGTGATCGGAACCATCAGATGACGGATCATGAAGGCAGTCTCTCCGGCAGGAGCTTACGGGATTCGGCGTCTTCCCATTTGAAGCGCAATCAGCGCGTTCGCGTTTTTACGATTCCCGCCGGCCCTTAACAACCCGTGGAATTGGGCAGGAGCGCGGCGCTGGGACGCATCAATTCGGCGATATTTACCCCCAAAAGTACCGGTTTCGGTTAAGAACGGCGGCAAATCGGACCCTTGAACGATGCCCTCCCACGATTTCCGCGCTCCCCGGCTGTTCGTAGACTCCCCCCTCGTGCAGGACGCCAGGGTGCCGCTCGACCGCGATCAGAGCAATTACCTCGGCAATGTGCTGCGGCTTGCCGCCGGGGCCGAGGTGCTGGCCTTCAACGGCCGGGACGGCGAGTGGCAGGCGGCCATCGAAGGCCGCAAGCGGCCGGATAGCCTCGTGATCCTCCAGCAGACGCGGCCCCAGGACCGGCTCCCCAACCTCACTTACGTCTTCGCGCCGCTCAAGCATGCCCGGCTGGATTACATGGTGCAGAAGGCCATCGAGATGGGCGCCGCCGCCCTGCAGCCGGTCCTGACCCGCTTCACCCAGGCCTCCCGGGTCAATACCGAGCGGATGCGCGCCAATGTCGTCGAGGCGGCCGAGCAATGCGGCATCCTCAGCCTCGCCACCGTTGTCGAGCCGATACCGCTGGAACGGTACCTCAGCCAGCGCGCGGCGAGCCGGTTGCTGATCTTCTGCGACGAGGCGGCGGAGGTCCAAAACCCCGTTCAGGGCCTGCAAGGCGCCCGCGAGGCCGGCCAAGGCATTGACGTGCTGATCGGCCCCGAGGGCGGTTTCGCCGAGGAAGAGCGAGCGCTGCTGCTGCGGCAGCCCAAAATCCTGCGGCTGGCGCTCGGCCCGCGGATCATGCGGGCCGATACGGCCGCAGTGGCGGCGCTGGCGCTGGTGCAGGCGGTGCTGGGCGACTGGGGCGGCAAGACGGGCTAGTTTCCGTCGGCGATGCAGTCGCACCAGGCCGTCATGCCCAGGCTTGTCCCGCCTGCGGGGCAAACCAGGGCAAGCCCGGCGCAGACGATGAGCGATGCATTGCCCGTCGTTAAGCGATTGATCCTTTGGAGGTCGAAACCGTTTTCGGGCCATGCTAAGGGCTGCGGCGATCCCCTTGCCCTGCCCGGTTCCGCCGGGACGATGGACCCCTGTGATGACCGCGACTGCCACCTCAAACGCTGCCGGCTCCGCCGCCTGGGCGGATACGCTGCTCTTGTCGTTCGCGCAGGCGGGCTATGTCAGGGCCGAGCCCGCCATCCTGCAACCGGCCGAGCCGTTCCTTGACCTCTCCGGCGAGGACATCCGCAAGAGCCTGTATCTGACCACAGACCTGTCCGGCGAGGAGCTCTGCCTGCGCCCGGACCTGACGATTCCCGTCGCCCGCGACTATCTCGCCTCGAGCCGCGCCGGTCAGCCGGCCGGGTTCAGCTATCTCGGCCCGGTGTTCCGCTACCGCAGCGGCCAGGCCAGCGAATTCCTGCAGGCCGGCATCGAATCGTTCGGCCGCCAGGACCGCGCCGCGGCCGACGCCGAGATGCTGGCGCTGGCGCTGGAGGCGACCAGCGCCTTCGGCGTGGGCGACGTCGAGATCCGCACCGGCGACGTCGCGCTGTTCAACGCTCTGCTCGATGCCCTCAACCTGTATCCGGTCTGGCGCCGCCGCCTGGTCAAGGATTTCAACCGCAAGATCAGCCTGGAGCAGGATCTGGAGCGACTGGCAGCCGCGACCACCGCGACACGCAGCGAATATGAGGGCGTGCTGGCCGCCCTCGCCGGCTCCGACCGCAAGGCGGCGCTCGCCTTCGTCACCGATTTGATGTCGATCGCCGGCACCACCAATGTCGGCGGACGTACCACGGCCGAGATCGCCGATCGCTTCCTCGAACAATCGACGCTGAAGGGCGGCGCGCTGCCGCGCGAGGCGATTGCCGTGCTCAAGCGCTTCCTGACGATCTCGGGCAACCCCGACGACGCCATCGCCGAGTTGCGCGCACTCACGGCCGACGCGAAGCTCGATCTCGCCAAGGCGATCGATCAGTTCGAGAGCCGGGTCGGGTTCATGGCGGCGCGCGGCATCGACGTGAAGCAGACGCGCTTCTCCACCGCCTTCGGACGCGGCCTCGATTATTACACCGGCTTCGAATTCGAGCTGCATCACCGCGGCAACGGCGCCGAGCCGCTGGTCGCCGGCGGCCGATATGACGGGCTGATGACCCAGCTCGGATCGGCCGAGCCGATCCCCGCGGTGGGATTCTCGGTGTGGGTGGATGCGCTGACGAAGATCGGCCGCAAGGTGGGAGCTTAAGCCATGAGCGCGCCATTCGTTCTGGCCGTTCCCTCCAAGGGCCGCCTGCAGGAGAACGCCGAGGCCTTCTTCGCCCGCGCCGGGCTCAAGCTGTCGAAGGCCGGCGGCGCCCGCGACTACCGGGGCACCATCGCAGGGCTGGACAATGTCGAGGTCGCCTATCTCTCGGCGAGCGAGATCGCATCGCAACTGTCGCGCGGCTTCGCGCATCTTGGCGTCACCGGCGAGGACCTGGTGCGCGAGACCATCGCCGATGCCGACAAGCGCGTCTCGCTGATCGAAGGCCTCGGCTTCGGCTATGCCGACGTCGTGGTCGCGGTGCCGCAGGCCTGGATCGACGTCCGCACCATGGCCGATCTCGACGACGTCACCACCGGCTTTCGCGAGCAGCATCACATGCGGATGCGGGTCGCGACCAAGTTCGTCAACCTCACCCGCGCGTTCTTCCAGACCCACGGCATCACCGATTACCGCATCGTCGAAAGCGCAGGCGCGACCGAAGGCGCGCCGGCAGCCGGCAGCGCCGAGCTGATCGTCGATATTACCACCACGGGCGCGACGCTCGCCGCCAACGGCTTGCGCGTGCTCGACGACGGCGTGATCCTGCGCAGCCAGGCCAATCTCGTGGCGTCGAAAGATGCCGACTGGTCGCCGCAGGCGCGGGAGACCGCGCGCGTCATCCTCGACCACATCGCAGCGAGGGCGCGGGCCAACAAATACCGCGAGGTCCGCACCCGCTTCCGACAGTGCGACGCCGCCCTGCTCGGCGAAGCCCACAGCCGGTACGGCGTCGAGGCCCCGTTCGGCGGACCGACCTCGTCAGGCATGCTGACGTTGCACTGCCCACCGGGGCAGCTCTACGCGCTGGCGAGCTTCCTGCGCGAGCATGGCGCCGAGACCGTTTCCGTGGTTTCGCTCGACTACGTGTTCGACCGGGAGAACCCGCTGTTCGCCAGGCTGGAGGCGTTCCTGCGGCGGTGAGTCCCAGGTCCGTTCGGCTTTTCCGTTCAGCTTTGCGACAGTAACCGGCAGCTACCATATGCTGTTGAGGATGACCTTGAACGCCTCTGGGACCTTGATCGATGACGCTGGGCTCTGACGTTTCCGGCATGACGACGACGGCAGCCACCGCTGCCGCGAAGGGACTGTCGATAGTCGTCCCCGTCTACAACGAGGCGGCCGGCCTCGCCGCCCTGCATCAGCGCATCTGCGATCTCGCGAAGACGCTGCGGCAGCGCTATCGGCTGTCTTGCGAGGTCGTCTACGTCGACGACGGCAGCAAGGATGCGACGCTGTCGATCGCCCGGTCGCTGCCGGCCGACGCGCTCGACGTCCAGGTGGTGTCGCTGTCGCGCAATTTCGGCAAGGAGGCGGCGCTGATGGCCGGCCTCGACCACGCAAGGCTCGGCGCCGTCATGTTCATGGACGGCGACGGCCAGCATCCGCCGGCCCTGATCGAACAGCTGGTGCGGCACTGGATCGACGACGGCTATGACGTCGTCTACACCGCGAAAGCGCATCGCGACAACGAGACCTTCCTGCGCCGCGTCGCCGTGCACGGCTTCTACGCGCTGATCAATTGGGGCGCACGCCAGAAAATCCCCGAGGACGCCGGTGACTTCCGCCTGCTGTCGCCGCGCGCGGTCGCTGCGCTCAGGCAATTGCCCGAGCGCAACCGCTTCTTCAAGGGCCTCGCCAGCTGGATCGGATTCCGCCAGATCCGCGTCGACTACGAGCCTGCGGCGCGCGCCCATGGCGTCACCACCTTCAACGCCGCAAGCCTGCTTGGCCTCTCGATCGAGGGCCTGACCTCGTTTTCGGTTGCGCCCTTGCGCTTCGCCAGCCTGCTCGGCGTCATTCTCGCCGGAGGTGCCTTCCTGTTCGGCCTTTCGATCCTCTGGGAGGTGTTCACGACCGGCAAGCAGGTGCCCGGCTATCCCTCGCTCGTGATCGGCCTGATGACCATCGGCGGCGTACAGCTCATCATGATCGGCATCGTCGGCGAGTATATCGGCAAGATCCTCTCCGAGCTGAAGGCGCGCCCGATCTACTTCGTCGCCGAGCACAGCGAAAGGCATTTCGAGGCCGACAAGGCCGACGACGTCTCCAAGAGGACGGCGGCCGAATGAGCGCGGCGGCAAGGCCGCGGCGGATCTGGCTCTGCGCCGACGATTACGGCATCAGCCCGGGCGTCAACCGCGCCATCCGCGACCTGATCGAACGCGGCCGCCTCAACGCCACCTCGGTGATGATGGTGGGTGCAGCGATCGCGCGCAGCGAGATCGAGGCGCTTCAGTCCGCGGCGAAGACGAGCCCGCGCTGCACGATCGGATTGCACGTGACGCTGTCGGCGCCGTTCCGGCCGCTCACCATGCATTTCCGCCCGCTCGACGGCGACATGTTCATGCCGTTTCCGAAGCTGCTGCGCGCGGGCGTTTTGCGGCGACTCGACCGCGAATTCTTCCGCGCCGAGGTGAAGGCGCAGCTCGTGGCCTTTGCAGACGCCTTCGGTCGCGTGCCTGATTTCGTCGACGGCCATCAGCATGTGCAGCTCTACCCGCAGGTGCGCGACGGCTTCGTCGATGCGGTCGTTGAAACTGCGCCAAGCGCCTGGGTCCGCCAGGGCGGCCGCGACCTGCCGCTCAGGCAACGGCTGGCGTCACCAAAAGCCATGGTGCTCGACAGTCTCAGCGCGCAATTCCGCCGCCGCGCCGGCAGCGCCGGCCTCGGCTTCAACCCCGGCTTCGCCGGCGCCTATGATTTCACGCGCGCCGCCGATTTCGGCGCGCTGATGCGACATTTCCTGGAAGGCCTTCCCGACGGCGGCCTCGTGATGTGCCATCCCGGCTTCGTCGATGACGTTCTCGCCGGCCTCGACCCGATGACCGATGTGCGTGAGCGCGAGCACGCCTATCTCGCCAGCGACGCCTTTGCGCGCCTGCTGACCGCCAGCAACGTGACACTGGGATGAAACCGGCGAGAAGCGTGCCGGGAGGCAGCTTGTCGCATACGGAAATTTAATACGGCCGGCACTGTTGGGGCCACAATGGAACCCTACATCTGCCTCGCGCTTGTTTCGCGCGAGGGAGATTGATCATGACGCCGCAGGAACGCCAGCTCGTCGACGAGCTCTTCGACCGGCTTTCGAAACTCGAAAATGCACCGCGCGATCCGGACGCGACCGCCGCGATCTCCGACGGACTGCGCAAGGCCCCCGGCGCCGTCTATGCGCTGGTGCAGACCACGCTGTTGCAGGACGAAGCGCTGAAGCGCGCCCATAATCGCATCCAGGAGCTGGAAGCCGCCCAAGCGCCCCAGTCCGCCCAGTCCGGCGGCTTCCTCGACACCATGCGCGACTCGCTGTTCGGCGGCAGCCCCTCGCGTGGCTCGGTTCCAAACGTGCCGCCGCGCGACTCGCGGCCGGTGTGGAATAGCGGCCAGGCGATGCAGCAGACGCAGCCGGGCTACGGCCAGCCATATGGACAGGCTTACGGCCAAGGTCCGGGACAAGGTTATGGTGCCCCACCGATAGGCGGTGGCGGCGGCTCGTTCCTCGGCACGGCGGCCGCGGCCGCGGCCGGCGTCGTCGGCGGTTCACTGCTGCTCTCCAGCATCCGCGGCATGATGGGCGGCGGATCGCATCAGGCTTTCGGCGACACCACCATCATCGAGGAGCGCGGCGGCGGTGGAAGCCCTTGGGGCGGTAGCGACCAGTCCGGCGGCTCGCTCGCGCGTGATGCCGGCCTCAACGACATCGGCTCGAACCGGGACTCCCGCCAAGGCTTCTTCGACCAGGCCTCGAACGATGACCGTAGCAACAACGATCAGAACTACGACAACGATCACGACGACAACATGGACATGGCCGACGACAGCGATTTCGATGGCGGAGACGACGGCGGCAGCGATTACGCCTGAGCAGTTCGCCCGGCAAATGCGGAACGGCCGCCTCCAGGCGGCCGGTTTCTTTCAAGGTATAGCTCAAGCACCTTCTGTGCCGCCGCACGCAGGCGGCTCTTCGATATAATATGACTAATGCGCGCGGTTATTGGACAGCACTGAGCGAGCGTTGCCGGACGCGCCTGACTTCACCACGACAAGCGAAATGGCCCTCGGACACACGCGACCGTAGACTCCCGGATTTCCAAATTTGGACATAGGTGTTCAACTGGAAGAACACGTTGCTCATGCCACACAACGTGGCTGCCTCTCTTGGCTAGAGTCGGGGGTTCCGAGAATGAGTCCACTTCAGGAGCGCATTGCAACCTTGAGCGACGTGACAACACATCTCATCACCGAATTGTACGAGTTGGAGGGACTGCACGAGCGCCTCAGGAAGGCAGAGCTGTCGGCGCGGCGGTTGAACCGCTCCGCTCACCCGCCGCATCCGGTTTCATCAACTCGTCGTCGCTGCTCCGCCCCGCGTCTCGGGTCGAGGCGGCACCGTCAGCGAGCATAGACCAGCTTGGCAGGCATTCGCCGGAGGCACGCAACGCCTTCGATGACGCGCATTCCGAGCCGGCGCGGCGCGCGGGGCTGATCGCTCCATCGAGCGCATGAGTCACATCACCACGACCTTGGTGCCGACATTGACGCGGCCGTAGAGATCGATGACGTCCTCGTTGCGCATGCGGATGCACCCCGAGGAGACGTTGGTGCCGATCGTCCAAGGCTCGTTGGAGCCGTGGATGCGGTAGAGCGTCGAGCCGAGATACATCGCGCGGGCGCCGAGAGGATTTTCCGGACCGCCTTCCATGTGCCGGGGCAGATCGGGCCGGCGCGCGAGCATTTCGGCGGGCGGCGTCCAGTCCGGCCATTCGCGCTTGGCGGTGATCGACTTCACGCCGGACCAGGTGAAGCCGGGACGCCCCACGCCGATGCCGTAGCGCATCGCCCGGCCGTTACCCTCGACGAGATAGAGGAACTTGTTCGGGGTATCGACCACGATCGTGCCGGGACTTTCCTTGCCGCTATAGTCAACGAGTTGTTTCTCGAATTTCGGATCGAACGGACGCTGCCGCAGATCGACCGCCTCCTGCTGGAGCGCGTCTTGCTGATATCCCCCCTGCATCTGCGGCTCGCCCATCGGCGGCAGGCGGCGCTGATCGTAATAGGCCGGCTGCTGCTGATACACCGGCTGCTGCGGCGCGTAAGCCGGACCGCGGCCGGGACCATCCCCGAACAGGAACTCGATGAAGCCGCCACCCATGCTCGAATTGGAGGCGACGCGCACCGGCGCCGGCGGCACCTGCGGGGCGTAGAGCACCGCGGGCGGATCGTTCGGAATGCTGTTGTCGAAGGCGCTGGCATCGTTCGCGCCGGCAATGAAGGTGCAAGCGCTGCCGAGCAGCGCGACAGACATTTTCTTGAACATCGACGTACTCTGTACTGTTTCGTCTAGATCACATGCGCCGCGGAAGCTGCCTGGCTGATCGGAGCCCGCGACGTGGTCAATAAAGAGCAAAAGCCGTTTTGTTTGGTAAACGTATCGGGCGCTTGGATTCACCACGTCGCGAGCGGCGGCGCAATTTGGCGATCAGCGTTTATTTTCCATGAACGTCGTGCGTCCATGGTTAATCGCCTCTTTGCGCGGCGTCGCGCGCGGCCGCCCGGCGGTTCCGGCTGTGAACTTCGTGTTAAATCGCTTCTGCCTACAAAGACGCGTGAATGAGGTGGGGGGAGTATCCTGATGGCTGTTCACCGCAAACGTTTTCGTGTCGAGGATATCGTCGGTGGCGAGATGCCCATTCTAGACATAACTGAAGAGGCACCCCCGATGCATAGCGAGATCATGGCTGAGCTGCGCGCGATCCGCGCACAGATGGCGAAGGGCGCGGCCCCGCTGTCCGGAAGCGCAGCCATGGCGGCGATCGACGCCTCGACGGCCCACGAGCTTGCCGAAGCGCGTACCATGCTCGAGACCTACCGGGCCCAGATCGAGCAGTGCGAGAAGCTGAAGGTGGAGCTCGACCTCATCCACGACGCCATCGATCGCACCAAGCGCGAGATCGCGACGCTGCACGGCAAGAGCTTCGACGGCGGCGAAATGGCCAAGGTCAATGGCGAGCTCGGCGCGGTGGTCGGCGGCACCGAGCAGGCGACCCAGCAAATCCTCGAAGCCGCAGAATCCATCGACCAGGCCGCCAGCGCGATGTCCAAGGTGGACTCGGCCGATCAGCAGAAGCGGCTCGCCGACGACATCCAGGAACGCGTCATCTCGATCTTCGAAGCCTGCAACTTCCAGGACCTCACCGGCCAGCGCATCAGCAAGGTCATGACCACGATGAAGTTCATCGAGCAGCACATCAATGCGATGATGGACATCTGGGGTGGCGTCGACGCGATCAAGGCCCATGTGCCGGCGCAGGTCGACAGCCGCAGCGAGGACGAGAAGCTCCTCAACGGCCCGAAGCTCGCCGGCGACGTCGGCCACGCCTCGCAGGACGACATCGACGCGCTGTTCGACTGAGCGGACACGGATAGGAAAAAACAAAACGCCGGCGCAAGCCGGCGTTCTTTGTTTGGCGTCATTGCGAGCGAAGCGAAGCAAT
>NZ_AJQE01000435.1 GCF_000261685.1 Bradyrhizobium genomosp. I (2014)
GCTCCGTGCTTCCGAGCAGCTCAAGGGTCTGCGCACCGAGAACGACGACCAGAAGACCGGCGTCGAGATTGTGCGTAAGGCGCTGTCCTGGCCGGCCCGCCAGATCGCGATCAACGCCGGCGAGGACGGTTCGATCGTGGTCGGCAAGGTCCTCGACAACGAGCAGTACTCTTTTGGTTTCGACGCCCAGACAGGCGAGTACAGCAACCTCGTTTCCAAGGGTATCATTGACCCGGCCAAGGTCGTGCGCATCGCGGTCCAGAACGCCTCTTCGGTGGCCGGGCTGCTGATCACGACGGAAGCGATGGTTGCCGAGCTGCCGAAGAAGGCTACGGCTGGTCCAGCAATGCCTGCGGCCCCCGGCATGGGCGGTATGGACTTCTGATCGGCCTCCTTAAATTCTCGATGGCATGCAAAACCCTGGCGATAATGTCAGGGTTTTTTGCAGCGAGCGGTCTGTAGCCTGCCAGTCGACGAAGAATACAGCCCATGGGCCTATCGGCCTATCCATGTGCGCGGCGGCAGGCCCCGGCTCAACTTGCTTGTGACCGTTCCTTGGCGGCGACAGGACCGCGTCCGGCACG
Source organism: Bradyrhizobium genomosp. I (2014) (assembly GCF_000261685.1). Taxonomy (GTDB): domain Bacteria; phylum Pseudomonadota; class Alphaproteobacteria; order Rhizobiales; family Xanthobacteraceae; genus Bradyrhizobium. The sequence goes on from NZ_AJQE01000435.1 coordinate 585, forward strand.
ACGCGCTGAGGGGATGGAATGTGTCTATGCTAACGATATTTTACGTTGGTCGTCCACTAGGCAGATGGCTGGGTGCTAGGCAGCAGGGCATGAACCCGCGCAGGCGCTCTCGCCGGATGCATGCCGTCGGGTTCGTCAGCTTTTGGACAGCTATTCGGTGTACAATGACTCTTGAAGTTAGCGGCGCGTGGTAGGGACAGCGCTCGCCCCGAGTATGCGTGGGGATTTCGGCGCCGAGTCACGCTCCTGCTAACTTCAACCAGTCGCGCATGCGCGGCAGAGACAGCGTCTGATCCATCCACCCGACCAGCGCCCCCGCTGCTTCCCGCGTAATCGGATCCACGCTACCGGGCGCCGGTCATCCGAATTAGCTAAATACCCCCCATGCGAGCGCTCCGCGCAGGAACTCCTCGTCCAAACTTCGCGATGTCACTCGCACTATTCGGCACTTTAATCCGTGAAAGAGTGCTCCAGCTCGGCGCACAATTCCATTGAGAAGCTTGGAACAACACAGCGCTGCAATATCACTGAGTCAGATCGCGGATGAGGTCCTCACCGAAGCCGTCAATCAAGTCCAGCGACGAGAGAAGGCGGATTGTCGCGGAGCTCGTGGCGAGCGATGACTGGCTTTGAGGCGCCGGTGCGACGGCAAGCCGATGCCCCCGGCAGCAGCTATTTGGTTGGTGAGCTCACTATACAAGCGGCTGGCGGTGATTCCGAAGCAGATCGGCTCCAGCTAGTGCCGACTCTGTGGATGCTTGGTTGCCGACCGGCCCCCTGAGCGCGATTGGGCGTCGGGTAACGCAACCCTACGAGGAGGTTAGCCTAACGGGCCGCCGGTCCGGCCTGAGAGGAAGCGCAGGCGATTGCTCTGACACGCGATGGCGCGGGGCTCACAAACCTCAGTGACCGGCGAACCTATGTCGCTAAACATTCCCCTCTCTGCACTACTTCCAGAGAACTTCCATCGAGAGCATCGATTGAACATCCACAGAAACCGCGGCGGGTGAAACAGCGGGCGATGCGGCTGCCTCGTGTCTACCGATGAGGTTCCGCGCGCGGGAATAGGGCAAGGTCCGTTGCATTGGGATGCCCATACCTGATCCTTTGTGTGACGACCGCCGAAATATCACGTTTGTTCAGGGTGCTATAGCGCTCGGCAAGACTCTTAAACAACCCTCCGACCCGATCTGACGGAACAGTAAATTCGCCATAGTTAGGATCAGAGAGGATCGTCGTTCCATTCGACGTTGCCGTTGCAATCGTGTGGGTGCCGGCGCCAGGTTGGACGAATTTCAAGCTGACCAAATGGACGGATGGATCCTGCGCAAGCTCGTTTACGATCTTGTCGATGCACGAAGATGTACCAAACCTATATCGCGTCTCTTCAGCAGATGGTTCTAGGCCGGCGTCACGCAAGATTGTGCTTTTTGCCTGGAAATTGTGAGACCCTTCCGCCTTATCCTCTTTCAATTGAGTCTTAAGCTTTTCAGACTGTTCCTGCCGTCTTGCCGCCGAGCGGTGATTTTCCGTGCCCGGGAGCAGAACCCCCATTCGGGAGGAAGCGCTGCTTGGGAGATCAAGGAGCCACTCCGCGGCCAATCCAACACAGATTCCACTGACATTGGCTTGGGGCAATTCCGCCGTCCTGTAATCGAACAGAGGACGGACAGGGCTAGTGGCAACGGATAACTCGGAGCTGGAGGACAGAGAGGATGTGCTGAGGCCCGAGGTGTTTGAACTATCATCGATTGCATCTGAGGTATGCGGCTTGCTGAAGCAGAGCCCCATTCTATCGAACAATTCGCCGGGCGCCAGGCTCTCCAGCCGCGCGATTTCGGTGAGTGTTTGGGCACATTCGCTACCGTCTGCGGGCCAACTCGATTCCTCAGCTTGCTCAGTATGTGCGTATTCGCCATCGACTCGATTATACATGCTGGTTCACCGGCTTCTTCCGCGTGCGTCTCCTCAGAGGGCGCGCTGCTCACATCTTGCCTGCGACCGATATCGCGGCAAACTGACGAGGAGCTGGCCACCACACAAGCTTAGGGAAGCTATCGCCGTCATGGCAAATTGGCTGTGCGACAGTCCCAGCTTCCGGGCGCTGCTGCAGGTGTGAGGCGGTGGCCGACCAGCTAGTGACTCTTGCACAGTGAAAGAGGTCGCGCTCGTGTAATTTCAGCTTCAGTCAGGATGATGGCTGCGTTAGACGATGCCTTCACCAAACCAGGCTCGGTCGTGGGCTTGAGATCGATCTCACCCTCATCGTGCCGCGCCGCCCGGCGCCCAAAACTTCGCCTCCAAAGAGCGCGCAATTCGCGTCCCCAGTTCGCCCCGTGATCGGCTATCAGCGAGCGAGATGCTGTTGTTCGCTCTGAGGCTGCTCCTGTTTGACAGCGGCATTTCATCTCAGCCCGCCTTGCACGCCGCAACGGCCGAGCGAGCCTGACATACACCCGCTTGTGACATCTCATCGGGACGCCGAACCGGTGCTTGTGCACCCGCTCGGCCTCACCTTGTGCTCGGATATTGTAAACTCAGTCCGTCATGCTGTCGCGCTCATCCGCGCGAACAACGTTGCCGCATCTGAGGGACTCAATCCAACGACGCCTACGAAGCTCGGAGACGGCATCGGAATGTCTCGATAAATGGGTCTCCACAAATGAAGGCAATATCGGCTGTTATTCACATAACGCGAATGTGGCGGATGCAGTTGCATGACGCACTCTTCTTCATCCCAGAACATGTCTTTGACAAAGCACATCTCCTCCCAGTTTGGACAACGCCGCGGTGTCGAAACAGCGACATGCTCCCACCCAGGACGGACAAATGCACTTATCTTTAGTTCACACCCGCAAGGCCCCTGCACAAAGAAGAGACCGCAAGGGCCTGATCCCGGAGCAGTCGCGAACCGGCCATGCTGCACCCGGCCCGCCTCCAGCTTGTCTACCACCTGCGCTCGCACGCCCGCTCCTTTGCCTCTCGGATAGCCCTGAACTCTACGTAGAGGACGTTGTCGCGCAACAAGTCAACCTCCGCGATTCTCGGCCCAGCTTTCCTGAACCACTCTACAACGCACCATCCGCAAAAGCGGTAGATGTCTATCATCACTCACGCTCCTCTAGTTATGCCTCTGGTGCTCGAATTGCGCTCGGTGCCGCCGGTTGCCTGAGGACGGGCGGCGGCACGATCTGTACGTTGAGTTAGGCGACCCGCCGATCGAATCTTCCCGCTACTTATGTAAGTCCGCCATTGAGCCTCTCCGCGGCGAAGCAGTCTTGATCGGTGCCAGGCATTCACTGCTCATCGCCGGCAGAGCGCACATCACGCTTGAGCATGCGAAGTCGGCGGCTCTTGAGGCCTCATCTCGTCTTCAATGAATTGTCCCTCATCATGCCATGCTCTCCTATTGGCGGCGGAATCCAGACTTCATGATGCTCGCAGTTGCCGCACCAGATAGCTCCGGGCGACATTGCTGCTTCTGCGGGAGTGTACTTGATCCCTTGCGGCCTTCTCGCAAAGGCTGAACAGTCCTAATGCGTCAATTATGTGAAAACCATTCAGTTTTATGGCGTCCAAATCGGCTCGTACATAGCCGCAGACGTCTGGAATGCACTTCTTAGCTGGCACATCCAGCGGACCGCTGCGACCTCGATCGTCAGCTAACGGTCAGGAACAATGATTAACCGATCTCATTGGCTGCCACTGCAAATATCGCTCGATTTATAGGCCTCACTAAGATGCGGCCCTTAACGCGTTGGCTACGTGACCTTGCCCCCATATGTGGAACGGCCCGCGAGGCAAGAGCTTTTTCAGTCGATTTCACACATTGGAACGGTGCGGTCATATGTCCGGCCTTTGCGCGCGGCACAATATGGCCGCTGGCCTCGATGAGATCCGCGGAACGAGGAGCTAAATCAAGTTTACGCGCTTGAGCGCATTGGGGGCAGTAGCTTCACTCGTTTCGGGATTTCGTCCCATGGGTTCATCGCCTGTTGTTGCACCTCGCCCTCTGCCGGCCTGCGCCGGTCAGATCGTTTTGGCGGTCACTGCGTCACCGCGGCAATCGCCAATGGGTCGGGACGCCGATAAATTTCGCCCTTGTCCAGGAGCGCCCAGATGATCCGCGCCGTCTTATTGGCCTGCGCGACGGCGGCAACCTTGAAGGGGCGTCTGGCGAGAAGCGCCTTCAGCCACGGCCGCGCCCGAACGTCGTTTCGGACAAGCCGCAAGACGGCCGTTGCCCCGACAACGAGGATAGAGCGGAGTTCTGGATTTCCCATCTTCGATATTCGTCCCAACCGCTCTTTGCCTCCGCTTGAATGAGGCCGCGGCGTCAATCCCAGCCAGGCGGCAAAGTGGCGAGCCGACTTGAACCCGCCGGGATCCGGCACAAGCGCTTTGATGGTCGCCGCCGTAATGGCGCCGACGCCAGGGATCGTGGTCAACCGACGCATGTCCTTCGTCGTGCTTGGCCTCCGCGACGATTGCGCGCTCGAGCCTCTCGATCTGGTCGGCTGAAGCTTCAATCTCGTCGGCAATAGCCATCAGCGCGAAGCGCGCTGCTGCGGGCAGGCGTGCATCTGTCTCATCCCGTATGATTGCGACCAGCGCCTCAACCTTTGCCAGGCCGGCGGTGGCGATGATCCCCAATTCTGCCAGATGCGCGCGCAACGCGTTGACCGATTGCGTTCGCTGCCGCACTAGAAGAGCGCGGGGTCTTCAGCACCATCGCGGCAGCCTGTTGCTCAGCCGTCTTAATCGGCACGAAGCGCATGGTCTTTCGGGTCACCGCTTCGCTGATGGCCTCAGCGTCCGCCGCATCCGTCTTGCCACGCTTGACGAAGGGTTTGACATAAGCCGGCGGAATGAGCCGGACCTCATGACCGAGAGCTGCGATCTCGCGCGCCCAATAGTGGGCGCTACCGCATGCTTCCATCCCCACCAGGCATGCTGGCAGCTTCTCAAAGAAACGCAGAACTTCGCTGCGCCGTAGCTTCCGGTTGAACACGGGTGAGCCCTCGGCATCCGCCCCGTGAACCTGGAAAACGTGCTTGGCCAGATCCAGCCCGATGGTGATAACCTGTTTCACGGAACGGTCCCTCCTTTGTGGCGTTCGAACAACGACCACGTTCTAGCACTTTGATGCTGTTGGAGCGGGCCGTTCCACCACATCAAGTTTTATCCGGTCCTGAGTTCGCCCCGGCTGTTGGATTTGCTCGGTTGGGCGGTGGCAGCGGCGGGAGCTGGCGCGGAGCCATCGGCATAGCGCAGCGCCAGATCCCGGCGCGGGTTGCAGGTGAAGGCAAACTCCGATGGTGTTTTCCATCCGAGTTGCGAGTGAGGTCGCGTATCGTTGTAGTCGGCCCGCCAATGTCCGAGTTCGACGCGGGCCTGGGCCAGCGACGTGAACAGCGTCTCGTTCAACAATTCGTCTCGGAGACAGCCATTGAAGCTTTCGATGAAGGCATTCTGCGTCGGCTTGCGGGGCGCGATGTAATGCCAGTCGACACGGCTCTGGTCGGCCCATGTCAGGATGGCGTTGCTGGTCAATTCGATGCCGTTGTCGCTGACCACCATTTTGGGCTTGCCGCGCTCAATCATCAGCCGGTCCAGCTCCCGCGCCACCCGGGAGCCCGACAGTGAGGTGTCGGCCACCAACGCCAGGCATTCGCGCGTGCACTCGTCGACCACGGTCAGGATGCGGAAGCGGCGGCCATCGGTGAGCTGGTCCGAGACGAAGTCGAGCGACCAGCGGTCATTCGGCGCTATCGGCACCACCATCGGCGCCCTGGTCCCGAGCGCCCGCTTGCGGCCACCACGGCGACGGACCGCGAGCCTCTCTTCCCGGTAGAGCCGGAACAGTTTCTTGTGGTTGACCAGATAGCCCTCCCGCCTGAGCAGAACATGCAGGCGCCGATAGCCGAAGCGACGGCGCACCTCGGCAATCGCTCTCATGCGTTGGCGTAGGGCCGCGTCGTCCGCCCGGGTCGTCCGATATCTGATGGTCATGCGGCAACAGCCGATGGCTTTACACGCCCGCCGTTCGCTCATCCCGTGGGCGTCCACGATCGGCCAAAAGCCGCTTCAGCCGCGTGTTCTCATCCTCCAGCGTCCTCAGCCGCTTGGCCTCCGAGACCTCCATCCCGCCAAACTTGGCTTTCCATTTGTAGATGCTGGCATCGCTGACGCCGTGCTTCCGGCACAGATCGGCAACCGACACGCCAGCTTCGTGCTCCTTCAAAATCCCGATGATCTGCTCTTCCGTAAAGCGGCTGCGCTTCATGCTCTGGTCCTCATATCGGCCAGAGCGAACTTCAATCTGGATTAAGTCCACGGGGCAAGGTCATACGGCATGACGCTCGCGAGGCGCTCACCTTTTGCTGTCGAGTAGGCCGAGGGAGTTTCACCCTCGGCCGCTCACAGATCCGGACGTGATACTCTCGCATCATCCGGCTCCTGTTATCCAACCGTAGCCCGTCCAAGCTTTTGCCAATGGACAAAGAGCTTTGGATTTTGCTTCGCCATCTCGTTGAGTTTCCGCAACGACCGTCCCCGATGGCCCTTCAGTTGCTTGTACTTGCACCGAAGCCACGCGCCGAGGCGCTCATCGAAGTACTCATAGAGCCTACGCAGTTCCGTCGGGTAGAATCGCCCGTAGTATTGATCCCAGCCCCGAAGGACGGGGCTGAGACTACGCGCGATGTCTTCAAGCGGAAGCGGCGAGTGCTGAGGCAAGCGCCATCCTCGAATGCGAGCCCTCATCTCCTTGAGAGAGTTCGGACTCACGCCCGGAAGGAAGCAGGTGAAGATCCTGCCCCACCTCTTCGCCATACGGGGGCGGAAGCTAAAGCCCAGGAAGTCAAAATGGATCTGCGGGTAGGACCGCCGTCGATTGCTGTCAGCGCAGTAGACCACTTTAGTCTTCTCCGGATGCAGCAATAAATGGCAGTCAGCAAACCGTCGTTCCAGCGCCGATTTGAGTTCCTCCGCTTCCTGCCGCGTGCGGCAATGGCAGATGATGTCGTCGGCGTAGCGTTCGAACGGAATGTGGGGATAAGACCCCTTCATCCAAACATCGAACACGTAGTGCAGGAACAAGTTTGCCAGGATTGGACTGACCACACCCCCTTGAGACCTGCCTGTCGTCCTCGCCCGAACCGATCCATCGGGCATCTCGACCGGAGCCTTAAGCCACCGCTCAATGTAGAGCCGGATCCAGTCAGCTTTCGTGTGTCGATAGACCGCGCGCATCAAGAGTTCATGATCGATCGTGTCGAAAAAGCTCTTGATGTCGAGATCTACGACCCAGTCGTGCTGCCAGCACCGCTTACGCGCCTGCTCTATGGCCTGATGGGCCGATTTTCCGGGCCTGTAGCCGCAGGAGTCCGGATCAAATTCTCCATCCAACACCGGCTCCAGACACCGTTTGACCACCATCTGGGCGATACGGTCCGCGACCGTCGGTATGCCAAGAGGACGAATCCCACCGCCGGCCTTAGGAATCTCGACCCGCCGCACTGGTGGCGGGAAGTAACTTCCTGACACCAACCGATTCCACAGCCGGTAGCGGTGGTTCTCAAGATCGCCGGCAAAGTCTTCGAGACTCTGGCCATCGACGCCCGCCGCCTTTCCCTTCTTCACAAGCTTATAGGCTTCCCACACCATCCGCTTGGTGATGGGCAACGGTTTGCCGGAGTTCACCGTGCTCCTCCCGGTCTTCCCGGTTGGCGCAGTGACGCCGGCAGGATAACGCAACCCTTTGCTCCACGGCCATTACAGCCGCTTCCTCACTATTACGGGTTGCTCCGCCCCTGACGCATTGCGTCAGGTTCCGACGTTCCGTGTTGAAGCCTGTGACGAGATCATGCCGCCTATGCACCGGCTGCCGCGTGGGCCGTAAACAGGCTCCGCCCACACTCCTCCGAGCGCTACTACCCCACGCCCGTCTTGACAGCATCTTGAACCCATTTCGATACGTCATCGGCGGTTCGCTTGCACTCATCTTCTTGTCACTTACCTGACGGTTTCATTCACCGCCTTTTTCCTCATCGCTCACCACCGCGCCTTTTGAACGCGGCAGCATGAGGTGGTTTGAAGCCTGCCCCTGAAGGCCGGCTCCGGGAGGCCAAACTCCCATCTTCAACACAGCATCACCGGCGTCGCCGCCGGTGTTCGTTGCACACGGTAATGCGGGTTTTGTTTCCGACAGGAATGTCGCGACTCCGACGTCGCGCAGCGGCTCCGTTTGACCAACCCATCAAATGAAAGGCGCTGCCGACAGTTCTACCTTCTGGCATGTAGCTTGCTGCGTGGGCCGAACGCGACCTTGCCGTTCCGAAGATACACGAGCAATCAATCGGCCGAGTGGTCGCGACGCAACGAACATCGTTTCTCCTACCGCCCTATGAAGAGAGGACTGCTAGCTTATGAGTGATAGGAGGCATGCAAAGCTTGGCATATTTCTGTTGGCCGGCGCTCAGCGCAATGAGACGTACATTCGCGCGCAACAAAGCTCCCAATGATCAAGCATTTCGGCGCCGATCGTCCCTCCTTGCAACCGCAGAGAAGGTGGAACTGGGAGCTCCTCGTCGCACTTCTCATAAATGCGGTGCTTTGGGCTGGAATCTACTTGGTCATCACAGCCTTCTTCTGACAGCCTCCCGTGCATGGCGACCGCGCGAGGCTTCTAGGGCCTATCGCATGCTGCAGCCGCCACGGCTGCGAATAACCTGATGCCGGCGCGCAATTCGCGCTGCGACCTGGATTTAGAGTGCGCTGTTCCGGCGACCGCAATAGGAATTCCGACGCATAACCCAGATGTCTGAAATGAAAGACACTGATATGCCGTTGCGGCCGCGGCTAAGTGCCAAAAATGACCAGTAGCAGCTCGACGTACCGCGCAGGTGGCATCCGGGCTTCCTCGTTAGGCGCAACGGATTGACTGCAAGTGAGAACTGGTACTCCGCATTACCGTTATGTGAAAGCTAGCTTTCGAGAAGCTGACGAAGCAAAGAGACCTGAAGGAACGTTGGGCAAGCGGCCGGCTCCGCCCTCACGTCCTATGGCATAGGACGGCCCGGCCGCCTCGCTCCTCGCTCCCGCAACGCTCGGAGCAGGCGGGATTGACTTGCTTGTTGAGCGATATCAGCCTCGCCCTTGGGTTGGGTATAGTTCAAAAGGCTGAAGCCTTGATTGGCCGTAGCAGCGCTTACAGCTCTTGCTCAGGCCACGTATCGTCCTCATTTTTGCGCATCCGCCACACGAGGGCGCGCTGCGCTAACTTGTCGTATTCGAAGGCAATCTTAAGCAACCTGTCTTTTGCTTTCCCGTCAACGAGCGCTGCCGCCTTCTTTCGCGTTGCTTGCGCGCGGCCTCGCCAGTGATCGGGTTGGTAGAGTTTGCTTTTCGGATTCATGCCGAGAGCATGCAATTCGTAGATCAAACAATTGCGACACCTACGCTCCGTATCATCACGTAGGAGCGACGCTCGTGGCTCGGCTGCCGAAGCGGTCGATCCCTAGTCCACAGCCCCCGACAGCTTTAGACCATCGGTCTTATGAAGAGACTTTGAATCGCATGCATCGTTAGATTGTACGAGTTGGGACAAGGAGCTATGCGGGAAACTGGGTGATGAC
>NZ_AJQE01000436.1 GCF_000261685.1 Bradyrhizobium genomosp. I (2014)
TCACGATCCGTGAAATCCGCAGTCTGCTGGGCGATCGCCTGCTCGCGCGTCAGGCGGGCCATTTCGACCGTCGAGACGCTGCCCGATTTGATCAGTGACGAGGCCCGCTCGACGGCGGCCACTGCCTTCTCCCGTCGCGCGGCCGCGGCCTCGATCGCCGACTGGATTTCGGCAATGCGCGCCTGGAGCTGGAGGATGCGACCGTCGCGGAACTGGGCCGCCTGGCGGGCGAGGTCCTGTTGCGCCGTCTCGGCGGCCGCAAGCTTGGCGGCGAAACTCGGGCGCTCATTTTCCATCCGGGACATCTGCCGCCGAAGATCGTCGAGCCGCACGCGATCGCCACGCGCGTTGACGACATGAAGGATCGCGTCGCCCTCATGGACCACGCTGAGTTGCGTCGAGCCTTGCGGCGGCTTCGCGCTCACGGTGCCGTCAATCGGCGAGCGCAACGTCACGATCCTGGCATTGACCACGGCCGCAACGCTCGAGGTCTGCAGCACGGCCTTCAGCGGCAACCATCCGAAGACGGCCACAATCGCAAGGCCAATGCCGACCTTGAGCAGGCGGCGAACCGGCGCGAGCCTGCAGGTACTTCGGGATGGGAAGCACTATCGCTGACGGGCTCGCTCACCGGCTCGTCGTGCGCCGGCTGCAACCGATCCTGCAAATCGCGCTGCAACCCTCGTGCGCCCGATTCCTCGTCCTTGCTGACGGACGTATGATCTTCGGGAACGGGCTTCTGCTGTTCCTGATTCTCTCCTTTTGTGAGACGTCAAGCCCAACATATTGCTTCATAGCCCCTCCGATTCGTGTGATTGCGTGCAGGCTTGAAGATAGCGGACCTTTCGTCCCGCGGGCGCCGACCGCAATTATGTCATCGTGTGGGGTCCGGACGCCGATCGGCGTCCCAAGTACTTGATTGACTTCGCGCGTACGGGGGTCAATGTTCAGCGTCGATTCACAGCCAACTCTATCTCGCCCACGGCGACATCAGCCCCTGAGTCGGTTTTGCAGTGCCTGCCGATCGACGACGAGCTGGTCCAGGTGGACTGTCTGCCCTCCTTGCTCCAATTGCCTAACCAGCGCCCGCGTCCCGTCCACGACAAAGACGCCGCAATCATAAGTGTTCTGCTGCTGGGCCATGCCGGCTGGCTCCAGGCGGAGGTGCAGCCTACTTGCGAGATGCTCTGCATGCTTTTTGTTGAGTCCCCTGTAGGAATCGTAGTGGTAGGCGACCGGCTGCCCCCGGTCACTGCGATCAACGAACAGCAGCGACCAATGGTTGCCGAGGTTATTAGGATCTTCAGGGTTGGCATTAATCACGGGCAGGAACAGGAAGTCGGCTGTATCATTAAATTCATCATCATGGACGATGCGCTGGAACTCGGTTTGCACGACGCCATCGTCGTTAGAGCCCAGATAATTTAGGACGATGAGGGGATTCACGAACCGCGTCCGGGCGGCGAGATCCGGATCGTTCCTCTGCAAATCCTGCTCCTGGAGCCGGTAATCCCTGTCGATATGCTCGTCGCCCAGCCATTCCGTGTCCTCGAGCACCAGCCCGTGGCCGTGAGACGAGACTGTCGGATCTAAAGCCCCGATCTGAGCGTTGGCGGAGGTGATCGGAAACGGCCGTACAGAATTAGCATCGTCGCGTGATTCGGACGGCGTGGGCGCAGTCAGATCAACCAATGGAAAACCGCGGTAGGTGTCCGAGCGCGCCCTGGCAGCGGGCGCCGGCGCAAAGTGAGCATCGTCGCGCAATTCCCACGGCGTGGGCGCATCCAGATGCACCAATGACTCAAGGCCGCCGTAGATGTCTGAGGGAGCCCTGCCGGTTGATGGTGAGGCCGGTTCTTGCATCTGCCGTCGCGCCAGCTCCTCGCGCAACCACGCCAAAGCTTCATCATCCGAGAAGGCTGGCGCCGGAGAAAGCCCCTGCGGCGAACCGGGCTGTCGAGCGCCCTGGTGATGCCCCGGTACTGGCCCGGCAAACAGCGGCCGAAAGTCAGGCGCCGGGGCCCAAGCATTGTCACGCAACTCGAATGGTGTGCGCGGATTCGGATTAACCGCTGCCTCAAGACCGGCGTAGGTGTCTGAGCGAGCCCTGGCAGGATGCGCTGGCGCAAAATGAGCATCGTCGCGCAACTCGGACGGCGTCGGCGCATTCAGATCAACAAATGGCTCAAGACCAGCGTAGGTGTCTGAACGGGCCCTGGCAGGATGCGCTGGCGCAAAATGAGCATCGTCGCGCAACTCGGACGGCGTCGGCGCATTCAGATCAACAAATGGCTCAAGACCAGCGTAGGTGTCTGAACGGGCCCTGGCAGGATGCGCTGGCGCAAAATGAGCATCGTCGCGCAACTCGGACGGCGTCGGCGCATTCAGATCAACAGATGGCTCAAGCCTGCCCTTAGCATGTGACGGGGGCCTGGATGGTGATGCTGGTTCGTGCAGCTGTTCACCCAACCAAACCCAAGCTCCCGCGCTTGGGCTTGCCGGCGTTGAGGGAAGATCCTGCGCCGAGCCGGGATGCCGATCGCCCCACGCGGCCGGCGAGCTCGGCTGCTCAGGGCCTGGCAGCCCCAGCTCTCGGTTCGCCTCGATGAGTTTTAAGTAGCTGCGAAGATGCGACAAATCGGGACGGTATCTTGCGCCTCCGGTCCGTTGGAACGCCAGCACATCGTTGTCCAGCGTTAACTGCTCCTTGCTAGAGCCGTTAAGTCGCCCGATGATGCTCCCTTTGCGATTCCCTTTAAGCCACGCACTCAGCGCGCGAAGACGTGTCGCCCGCTTTTGCGCAGACCCCTTATCCTTCGCAGTTTTAACATGTTTCAGAGCTTGGCTCAGCGCGCCCTCGATGAGGGGCGCATCTTCTGGATGAGGAACCAGGCGACGTGGGGCACCGAGGACGCGGGGTTCGGGAGCTTCGGCTTCTTCACCCCCACGCAAGAGCCGCCGGAGAACATCCAGGGCCGATGTAATGCGGTGCTGGGGGTCACGGCCCAATCTCCGGTACGCCGCAATTTCCTCATCCAGCGGTGTACCTTTTCGTAGCCGAGAAGCTACGGACCCCCCATGCTCTGCGTTGACCCAGCGAACAAATCTCCCAAGCCCGGAAACACTGTTATTGATGGCGCCTGGGGTGAGCTTGCGCCGCTTGGCGTCTACACGAAACCTCGCCAAGAGCTCCGCGTCTTCCCCCGGGAGCGGCTCGCCGATTAGCTCGTTTTGCGACAGCATCGGAGCCTGCATCTGCAATGGGGACGCCGCCAGTTGATGGGATGGCGTCTGCATCAGCTGCCGCTCAACGGCGACGCCCTGCGGATTGCTTAGCGTCTTCTGCCTCTTCGCTGATCTCAACTCCCCTATATCATGCTCATTGATGACGAGAACCTGCTCGCCTGGCCCGAGCGGGTTCCTGTGACGTTTATCCGTCAGTTCGTCGTCATGGTGGCGCCAGTTCAGGGACCCTGCAGCATCCAATGCCAGGCCATGCGGCGGTGAAACCCCATGGTCGGCGCGGGGCAAGTTCAAGTCACGAAAAGACCCTCCTGCATCCGCTGCTTGTTGATGGTGCGCAATTGTCTCGATAGGCGGCGAGGAGCTGGGTCCGTCCATCGTCTCCAAAAGCAGATCCTGCTGGTTCGCAGGCAGAGTCTCCGGCCAGCTGATAGCTCCGCTCGAGCTGTGCTGTGCAGTCGCGGCCCGGGTCCGGCTCGGCTCAGCGCGAACCGCGCCTTCGAAATCAGGAACGGGGCGAATATGAGGCCGGAGCTCGATCGCTCTAGCACCCGCCGGCGACCTCAGGAGATGAGCCAGTGCGGCCCCGGCTTTTCTGCGGCCACGGGGGTCCGCCTCCTTATACTGGCTGACATCATTATCCAGCGAGCCGTCGCCAAGTCGAGCAGCAATGCCGGGCTTATCGTTCTCACGGAGGTAATCACTGAAATCGATAAGAAGAGTTGCATACTTCCTGACGGTGTTGGCGGTGCCTGACGCTGCATCTTCCTTGTACCCTTTGATGAGATCCGCATCTTGGGAATAGGGATTCAGCTCAACCCGGCTTGCAATCGGCGCGATGCCGCCCGGCGATTGGGAGGCTCGAAGATGAACCAGTGGCGTAGCGATGGCCTGCCCCTCCTGCTTGCCGAACTCCAGGGCATCCTCGACCAGCGACTCTTCGGAAAGCCGGGCAGCAATGCCCGGCTTTCCGTTCTTTACGAGCCAATGCCCCAATCCGAGAAGACAACGTACATTGCGCCTGACGGTGCGCTCGGTGGCCCCAGCCTTGAAGAGTGCCGGCCCGAGCCCCTCAATAAGAGACGCATCGTCGGAATAAACAGGATCCATGCCGCTTCCTGCGAAAACCAAATTTGCATGGCCGAGCGGCAGCGCCGACGCATTCAGCGTCGTTCCACCGCCTTCACCGTGCGGAGCCGGCGTATATGGTTGCCCGCTCGCCCGCACGATGGGTCGCGCCTCAGATCGCGATGCATCCGCTTGATAGGCGCGGACCTGCATGAGCACGGGAGCGGACAGGACAGCGACCTCGCTCAGCTGCCGCTGAAAGGCCGCCGCCTCTGCCGACGAGTCGGCTGGAGAGGCATCTTGCGCGTCCACGCTATCCGTTTGTTGCCCCCCCGATTCATTGAGACGAATTTCATGTGTACTCACTTTCGAAGATGAAGAGCCTGGAGCGCTGATCGCATGCGCCTGGACTTGAGACGACACATCGCCGGCATTTGACGGTTCAGCTGCCAAGCGAAAGGAAGTTGGGGTCACGACGCTCCCGATCGAATTTCAATCGGACCCTGTTGTCGATCTGTTCGAGGAAGCCCGCGCCGGCTTCGAGCTCATCGAGGATTTCCTCTCGGTGAGAAACGGTCCACTTGATCGTGTCACCACAGCGACGCTCTGGCGCGGGACACCCAGGTAACTACATCCCGAGGCGCGCGAACTGCATCGACGCGTGCTCCGCCTCGGGAAGGGGATGCCACGGCTGGCCGCCAGCTGCGGTGCGCAACAAGGACCTACAGAACGCCGGCGTGAGCTTGCCGCGGTGGATCACGACGTTCTCGCGCCCCGTCGCAGCTCGAGCGCTCTGCCAGTCCTGATTGTAGCCGCGCTGGTCATTGGACTTCACGTGGCAAGCGGCGAACCCGGCATCGCTCAGCGTTGCCAACTGCCTGGCATGTACCGGCCGCTTGGTATGGATGTGCACCCACATCGGGCTTGGCGTCGCGCCATTGCGCAGGGCCTTGGGCTGCAGCTTGATCTCGAACAGTGTCCCCGGATCATCCTTCAAGGCGCGCGGTGAATTCACAGCCGCCAACTCCCCGGCCGCTCGCAACTGTTCAAGATACTTCTGGGACGGAAACGCGTAGGTCTTCATGCAATCGATCGTGATCACCGCCTTTTGCGCCGTGAAAGAGTTTGCCTGTCCCTGCACCTCGGACAACATCGCCTTGAGCCGGGCTATTTTGTCGTGCACTTCCGGCACTTGCGCAGGCGTGAGTAGGACACGTCGGCGAGGCTCCTCCAGCGCGGCTACACTGGCCTCAATCTCGGAGGCCTGTGTCTGCAGGCGCTTAACGACGAGATCCACGGCGTGATCGGCGTCCTCGGGCTTCCCGTGGCGCGCTTGCGAGACCGCGCTTTGCTGAGCCGGCAGATCGAACTGCAAAAGTTCGTCCAATCGCTTGAGTAATCCGGTCAGTGCGTTCCTGGAGGGCGGAGCCTGCAATATCTCCAGGTGCCCGGTCGCCGACGATGACGCCCTCGCGAGTGCCGCCTCCTCCGCGCTCGCGAGTTTCTTCGTACCCAGATCCGAGAGTACGATCACCTTGACTGTCGGGGCCGTGGCAGCGTCGGGCGTGGCGAGCTGCGGCTCGCGCGGCCCGGCC
>NZ_AJQE01000437.1 GCF_000261685.1 Bradyrhizobium genomosp. I (2014)
CGCCTGCGGCCGGTGCGCGCTTGCCCTTCCCCTCCCTGCGGGCCGCGCCCCCCTCAACCACTACGGCAGTCCGGGCCGTCGGCTCAATCACGGCGGGCGTCTTTGGCTGCACGTCCAAAAGACGCGTGACGTCGTCCGCGGTGACCCATGCACCATCCGCGATCTGGCCCAACAGTTTTAATGGAAGGTCGGCATCCGTTCCGGCGTCCCTTAGCCTGGTAACGATTCCGTGCACCCCTGAGGCAAATTCCGAAAGCCGCTCCATGACTCCTTCCAGAACGGTGCAGTGGTCTGCGTCGAGTGCCGCTCCGTTGCTGCTCAGAACGGCTTCGGACGCCGAGTTAAATGCCGGAAAAACATCCTCGATAAAGGTCCCGAGCAGACGCACCCGCCCATCCTCACCCATGAGGGCGTCGCTTACAGCTGGTTCGAACGTGCTCGCCCGCGACTCAATTAGAAGCTGAGCAAGAGCAACCTGCGATTGCAGATACACGCACTTCGTATAAAGTGCCCAGCCGGTCTGCAGGCGTAGTGCGGCCTCTTCGGCCTGCCGCATCTCGGGCGTGGTGCTCGGCAAGTTGGCGGTGGCCGCGCAGACGGACTGCATCCGTTCCATGCGCAATGCCTTCTTTCCCCACCCCTCCATGCAGGCCTCGTAGTGCTTCGCCACGCTGGATACCGCTCGGCTCAGCTGGTCAGGCTGAGCGTTGGCAACTCGCATATTCTTGAGCAAGGCTGTTGCTTTCTTCCTGCTCTTCTCCAGGTCGCCGATAATCCAGGTGGCCACGATGTCGCATTCGTTTCCCGCAGCGATAGTTTCCTCGCGGAGTCGGCGAGCCCGACCGTCGGAAAGAAGCCCGCGCGCCATGTCCGGGGGGAGGCTCGCGTAATAGCCCAGAACTTCCGAGCCTGCCTTGACGACTTGATCGATCAGCTCTTGCGCCTCCGACGGGTTCGGGTTCTGGGCTCGTGTGGCTGCATTTTTAGAAGCATCAAGCCCCGCAAGCAGGCTGCGCATTTTTTGCTTCGCTGCCTTGATTCCGTCGCCACTTGAGGAAATCTGGACTGCCACCGCCGAAGCTGGTGGCAGGCTCACGAGCGGAGCCGTTCCATCTCGAGGCCCGGAGCGCATCCGCTCCACGACAGAGTCGAAAGATTGCCCGCCCTCCCCGGGGGCGGGACCGAGCTCCGGGCTCGAACTACTCGATCCCCATGCGCTGTCGGCTCCTGCGGGCCCAACGTGCGATTTACCAGCTCGGCCAATGCCTGTCATATTCCACCTCCGATAAAGTCGAGAGTGCGCAGCCAGTCTGCATAGACTGGCTGGCTGACGAGTAGCTGACGTAGGGCGCTTCTCCCCGATTCACAGGAAAACCCGGATCACCGTGGGGTGCAATTCCATCGCGCCTGGCGTGCTGCTGGAGGCAGCGGGGCATCGTCAACTTAATCGACCGCGAGCCGAAGGAGGCGCTTCTCAAAGGTTCGAGATTCGGCGATAGCGCTTGTCGCGGAGACCTCGCGCCAAGTCGCAAAGGCTCGCCCGCGCGAAGCACGACGGAAGTCGGCAGTGACGGCTCCAGAATAGGGGATGTGGAAAAGGTTCGCGACCTGATCGTGAACTGACAGAAACCGTTGAGCCTGACGGGACGATTTGAAACGCTCCATGATCCGCTCGCGCCGCCGCGTCGGCTGATGAGAATTCTCGGCCCAATTGTTGAGAGCTTTGTGCTGGCGATGTTCGACGTGAAAGCCCATCTTCGCCCTCGCAGCGCCGTACGAACGGAGCTTGTCCGTGATTGTCCGTCGTCAGATGGTCGTTCAGCCGCCGGCGGCATACAACGCGCCGGATTCGAGCGAATGGTGGCGGAGGTTTGCCTCGGCAGGGTTGGTGCGGTTTGCGCCCGCGAGGTCTCGCGCTTCGCCCGCAACAGCCGGGATTGGCAGCAACTCATCGAGATGTGCCGCGTGGTCGATACCGTTCTGGTCGATCAAGAGACCATCTATGCGCCAAGGCACGGCAACGACCGCCTGCTGCTCGGGCTCAAGGGCAGCCTCAACGAGTACGAGCTGGATCTGTTGCGCCAGCGCTCGCTCTCGGCCCGCTACGAGAAGGCGCGCCGGGGCGAGTTGGTTGTGACAGCGCCCGTCGGCTTCGTGAAGGCCGGCGACCGTTATGAGAAAGACCCGGATCGGCGTGTCCAGGAGGCGATCAAGCTGGTGTTCGACAAGGTCGAGGAACTGGGCAGCGCGCGACAGGCGCTCTGCTGGCTCCATGAGTACAATCTCGATCTGCCGGTGAAGCAGACCAACGGCGACACGGCCTGGCGGCGACCAAACTACTCTGCCATCCACCGGATCATTGAGAACCCGGTCTACGGCGGCGCCTATGCCTATGGTAAGACAGCTGTGGCGGCGGGATACAGCACCGCTGGCGTGAGCCTGAAGATCCGCCGCAAGGCGCGGAACGAATGGCTGACGCTGAAGCCCAACACTCACGAAGGGTATGTGAGCTGGGAGAAGTTCGAGGCGATTCGCACCATGGTCAGCAGCAATGTTCCCACCAGTCGGCATCACGGCGCGCCCAACCATGGTGACGCGTTGCTGGCCGGTCTGATCCGCTGCAAGCGCTGCGGTCGCAAGCTCACACTCCGGTACTCCGGCATGGAGAACCATATCCCGCGCTACAGCTGCAACCGTGCCTGGATGGATAATGGCTGGGCCCACTGCATCGCCTTCGGCGGACTGCGCGTCGATGACGCCATCGAAGAATCGCTGCTTGGAGTCGTCGGTCCGGGCGCTGTCGCCGCCGCAACCGCTGCCGCCAAGGGAGCCAGGGAACGGCGCGATCAGGTACGCGATGCTCTCAGTCGCGACCTCGAAGCGGCGCGCTATGCCGCCGACAGGGCTTTCCGGCAATACGATGCCGCTGATCCCGCGAACCGGCTGGTGGCCAGTGAGCTGGAAGCGCGCTGGAACAGGGCGCTCGCTCACGCGGCGGAGGTTGAGGCCAAGATCGCCATGCATGATGCGGCCACGCCCGCACCCCTTGCCGATCCAGTCTCGCTCGGCGTTCTGGCCTCGAACCTCAAAACGGTCTGGGATGCGCCGACGACGGATGCTCGCCTCAAGAAGCGCATTGTGCGCACCCTCATCCATGAGGTCGTGGCCGATATCGACGACGCGGCCTCGGAGATCGTTCTCATCGTCCATTGGGTGGGGGGCGCCCACAGCGAGTTGCGCTTGCCGAAGCGCCGGCGCGGACAGCGCAACAGCACCTCTGCCGATATCGTCCAGGCCGTGCGTCAACTGGTGCTGATCGCCAGCGACGATCTGATTGCCGGCCTCCTCAATCGCAACGGCCTCAAGACCGGCAACGGCAATCGCTGGACCCGCGAGCGCGTCACATCAATGCGCTCGAACTACCACATCCCGGTGTTCAAGCCCGCCGAGGACGCGATCGAGCCATGGCTCGGGGCTTGGCAACCTTGACCATCACGCTACTCAACAAAACAGGTTATCGAATCTAGTACCCGGAATCAGAGCTGAGT
>NZ_AJQE01000438.1 GCF_000261685.1 Bradyrhizobium genomosp. I (2014)
CCCCGCGCCACCCCCGCCCCGCCAATGTAAAGCTCGCCCACCGCACCGAACGGCACGGGCGCGCCATGGCCATCCAGCAGGTACACCCGCGTGTTGGCAATTGGGCGCCCGATCGGGACCACCGACCCATTGAAATCAGCCGGGCAAGTCCAGATCGTCGCGCAGACTGTTGCCTCGGTCGGGCCATAAGCATTGACCATTGATGCTGGGGCCAGACTTCGGATGAGTTCAGGCTTAGGCAGCTCTCCGGCAAGAATGAGAACTTGCGCAGCCAAACGTTCCGGATCCTTGCTCGTCTGAAGCAACGCTGGGGGTAGTGTCGCGTGGGTGATGGCTTCGCTTCGGAGATAATCCGATAGCTTGTTCCTCGCTTGACGGATCTCTTCCGCAGGCAAGTGCAAAGCCGCTCCGGAGCCAAACGCCATAAGAAGCTCCCAAGCGCTTGCATCAAAAGCGATGGAGGCGAACTGCACGACTCGGCTGTTGGAAGAAGCGCCAAAGAGGCCGACCTGAGCCGACAGCAGATTGACCAACCCCCGATGCTGGACCATGACCCCCTTTGGGGTTCCGGTTGAGCCTGAGGTGTAGATCACATAAGCGAGATGGCCGGATGTGAGGCCAAGCGTGTGCCGGTCTGGGTTCGAAGCCGGCCGTTCGGCCCAGGCGGGCGTGGCCGTCTCCAAATCAATGACCGTCACCTCGGTCAGCACTTCGGGGCCGAGTGCTGCGCGACCGACGACGTCGCATAGCAGCAGCCGCGGCGCGGCATCGTTGACAACCTGACGCAGCCGCTCGCTGGGATAGGCTGGGTCCAGCGGCAGATAGGCACCGCCCGCCTTCAGGATCGCCAAGATGCCAACCATCATCATCAGGCTGCGTTCGAGGCAGATTGCCACCGGCTGGTCCGGCTTGACCCCAAGCTCGATCAGAAGATGCGCCAGCCGGTTGGCCCGCGCGTTGAGCTCGCCATAGCTCAGCCGCTCGTTTTCGCAGACCAGCGCCACCGCCTCCGGCGCCTTTTGCACCTGCGCCTCGAACAGCTCATGGACGCACTGCTCTGTTGGATAGGCCTCTTCCGTCCGGTTCAGATCCTCCAGCAGATAGGTGCGCTCCTCAGCCGGCAAGATGTCGAGCTCGCGTACCGGCGTATCCGGGGCATGCTCCAGCGCCTCTGCCAGCTGCTCGAGCGACCGCTGCATGTAGCCGCAGATCCGATCCGCCGAGATTGGCTCCGCCACCTGCACAGTGAGGCCCAGCGCCTCGCCAAAATCCTCAACCGACAGGGTCAGCGGATAGTTAGTGCGTTCCTCCCCGCCCAGCCATTCCATACCCGACAAGACATCATCCGTCCCGGAGCCGGGCACAGCCGGCGCCTTGTTGTGACGATAGTTCAACAGCGTGCTGAACAGCGGCGCCGACGCCGCAATAGCGCTGCAGCGCTGCGCCAGCGCCAGCGAGGCATGCTCATGTGTCAGCAGCTCGGCCAGCCGGGCGTGCGTGGTCCGCACGCTCGCCTCGACGGCGGTCCCATCAAGATCAAGCCGCAGCGGCAGGGTGTTGATGAACAGTCCCATGGCGCGGTCGGCGCCGGCGCTGCCCTGCAGGCGGCCCAGCAGCACCGTGCCGAACACCACCTGCTCGCGGCCGCTGCTGCGCGCCACCACCTGCCCCCACGCCAGATGGCACAGGCTCGCCAGACTCACGCCCAGCCGCCGCGCCTGTTCCGCCAGCCGCGCATGGAGCGCTGGCGGCAGCATCCGATACGCCTCACGAACCCCGCCGCCGTCGCCGCGCACCTCGCTCAAGTTGAAGGGCGTGGTCGGCTCGTCGATGCCGGCCAGCAGCTCCCGGAAGAACGCTTCATCCGCCTTGGCATCACCGCGTAGATGCGCCTGCGCCACCAGATTGCGGAATGGCTGCGGCGCCGTCAGCTCATGCTCGCGCCCCTCCAGCTTGGCCCGGACTTCAGCATGCATCACGTCCCGGGTTGCGTGATCCCCGATCAGATGATGCTGCAGCTCCAGCAACAGCCAGCGCGCGCTGCCGGGCTCGCGCGCAATCACAAACCGCAGCAGTGGCGCCCGGCCGAGCTCGATGCGGTGCCGGCGCGGATCAAACCGGTTCCTGAGCTGCTCAGCGCCAGCGCCATCAGCGCCATCCAGCTGGACCTCGATCACCTCCAGTCGCGCCTTCCGCCACACCACCTGGACCGGCCGCGACAACCCCTCCCAGACAAACGAGGTACGCAGGATGTCATGCCGATCTACCACCCGCTGGATCGCGGCAAGATAGCGCGCGAGCAGCCCACGCTCGGCAAACGCCATCTGCGACATCAGGAGGTATGGATCGCCCTTTGCCGCTAGCAAATGATGGAACAGGATGCCGTCCTGCAGCGGCGACAGACCGTAAATGTCCTGGATGTTGCAAACCCCGCCGGGTACCGTGGCGATGATCCGGTCGATCTCGTCCTGCGCGAGCTCGATCAGCGGCAACATCTCCGGCGTTATCGCCACGCTCCGCTCGGTGATCAGGTTGGCCGGGACTGCCACCTCGTGATGGCGGCCCAGGCGTGCGGCCAGATCCGCGAGCACTGGCTTGACGAACAAGGTGCGCACCTCGATGCGCAGTGACCGCCGCCGCAGATGCTCCATCATCTGCACCGCCAAGAGCGAGTGCCCTCCCAGTTCGAAGAAGTTGTCGTGCCGTCCGACCCGCTCCAGCCCCAGCAGCTCGGCCCAGATCTGCGCCAGCACCGTCTCCATCTCGCCCTGAGGCGGCGCGTAGGTCCGCCGCGCATATGCCTCGTCGCCCGGGGCCGGTAGCGCTTTTCGATCGAGCTTGCCGTTCAGCGTCAGCGGAAGCGCCGCCAGCCGCACGAACGCACTCGGGACCATGTAGTCCGGCAGCCCCGCACTCACATGCGCCCGCAAACCGCCGGCAAGATCAGATTCCTCAGCTCCGGCGGCAACGACATACGCAACGAGCCGCTGCTCGCCGCCACCATCCTCGCGCGCCACCACCACCGCCTCGCGCACGGAGGCATGCTCGCAAAGCCGCGCCGCAATCTCGCCCGGTTCGATGCGGAAGCCGCGAATCTTTACCTGGTCGTCGTTGCGCCCTAAAAACTCCAGATTGCCGTCCGGCAGGTAGCGCGCCAGGTCGCCGGTCCGGTACAGCCGGTCGCCCTCGACAAAGGGACTGGGGATGAACCGCTCCGCGGTCAGCTCAGGGCGGTTCAGGTAGCCCCGCGCCACCCCCGCCCCGCCAATGCAGAGCTCGCCCACCGCACCGAACGGCACAGGCGCGCCATGACCATCCAGCAAGTAGACCCGCGTGTTGGCAATAGGGCGGCCAATCGGGACGATGGCCTCATCAAACTCAGCCGGGCAGCTCCAGGATGTCACGTCGATCGCGGCTTCAGTCGGACCGTAAAGATTGTGCAGGGCCGTCCAGGGCAATACGCGCCGAACCCTATACACACTGGCGGCAGGGAGCGCCTCGCCGCTGCATAAAACCTGCCGCAGCGATGTGCAGCGGTCAACACTCTTCGCATCCAAAAAGCTGACCAGCATGGATGGCACGAAGTGAACCGTCGTGATGCGCTGGCTGACGATCAAGTCGACCAACGTATCGGGATCTCTGTGCGCACCGGGCGGCGCCAGTACCAGCGTTGCCCCTTCAAGCAAAGTCCAAAAGAACTCCCAGGCCGAGACATCGAAGCTAAATGGCGTCTTCTGCAACACGACGTCTGTTGGTTTCAGACCATAGGCGTCCTGCATCCAGATCAGGCGATTAACGATAGCCCGATGCTCATTCTGTGCCCCTTTTGGCCTGCCGGTGGATCCCGAGGTGTAGATCACATAGGCGAGATTGCGGGAGGTCAGGCTGAGCGCGCGCCGATCAGGATCCGCTTCCGGCAGGCTGGCCCAGGCCGGCGCCGCAGCATCGAGCTCCACCACGCTCACCTTGGCCGGCACATCCGCGCCGAAGGCGGCACGGCCGGCCACATCGGCCAGCAGCAGCGGCGGCGCCGCATCGTCGAGCACCTGATGCAGCCGCGCCGACGGATAGGCCGGATCCAGCGGCATATACGACCCGCCGGCCTTGAGGATCGCCAAAAGCCCCACCACCATCATCGGACTGCGCTCGACGCAGATCGCAGCCGGCTGGTCCGGCCTGACCCCGAGGGCGATCAAGTGATGCGCCAGGCGATTGGCCCGCGCATTGAGCTCGGCGTAGCTCAGCCGCTCATCTTCGCAGACCACCGCCACCGCATCCGGCGCCTTGTGCACCTGCACTTCAAACAGCTCGTGGATGCACCGCTCCGCAGGATACGGCGCCGCCGTCCGGTTCAGCTCCTCCAGCAGATACGTGCGCTCGGCAGTCGAGAGCGGCTCAATCCGGTGGACCTCTTGCTGCGCATCGGCTGCCATCGCCCGCAGCAGCGCCAGCAGATAACCACGCTGCCGCTCGATCGTCGCCTGATCAAACAGCGCCGTGGCATAACCCAGCGTTCCGGCGATCTCCTCGCCATGCTCGCCAAGGCTCAGCTCCAGATCGAACTTGGCCTGATCAATCTCCTCCCCGGCAGCTTCGACACTCAGCCCCGGCAGGTCCAATGGCCCAACCGCATTGTTCTCCCAGGCCAGCATCACCTGGAACAACGGTGTGTGATCAAGAGCCCGGGGCGGCTGCACGATCTCCACCACCTGCTCGAACGGCAGGTCCTGATGCTCCTGCGCAGCCAGCACCGTGCGCCGCGTCCGCTCCAGAAGCTCCGACACGCGCGGCTTGCCCGACAGGTCCAGCCGAAGCGCCAGAGTGTTGACGAAGAAGCCGATCAGCTCTTCGATCTCGCGGTGCCCCCGATTGGCGCTCGGCACGCCAATCACAAGATCGTCCTGCCCGGACAGACGCGACAGCACCGCCGCCCAGGCCGCCAGCACCGTCATGAACAACGTCGAGCCATGCTGCAGGCTCAGCCGCTTCAGCTCCCGCGTCAAATCCGCATCGACGGTGATCGGGACCGCGGCCGCGGCAAACGACTGCTGGGCAGGCCGCGCATGGTCCGTCGGCAAGACAAGACGGGCTGTGCCCGCCAGCGCGCTGCGCCAATACTGCGCCTGCTGCTGCAACCGTTCCCCCGACAGCCATTGGCGTTGCCAGGCGGCGTAATCCGGATATTGGATCGCAAGCGGCGGCAGAGGATCGTCCTGCCCGGCCTGGAATGCCCGGTAGAGCTGGCTAAGTTCACGCAGCAGCACGCCCATCGACCAACCGTCCGAGACGATGTGATGCTGGGTCAGCAGGAAGACGTGTTCCTCGTCGGCGGTGCGGATCAGCCGACCGCGGATCAGCGGACCGCGCGCAAGATCGAATGGCGTGCGCCCCTCTTCATGGCACAGATCCAAAAATGCCGCTTCCGCATCCGATCTCTCCCGCAGATCATGCTCAACTATTGGCAGACCCGCGTCCGGCGGCAAAACCTCAACCCGGGGCTTGCCCTGGGTCGCGACAAACACACTGCGCAGCGCCTCATGACGTGCAAACAGACGGTTAAGGCTGCGCTGCCAGGCGCTGCGGTCGAGCATCCCGCGCAATCGCAAGGCCAGCGGAATGTGATAGTTGGTGCTGCCTTCGTTCAGCTGAGCCAAAAACCATAGCCGCTGCTGCGCAAACGACAGCACAAGCGGCTCATGCCGCGACACGGCTGCAATCGACGGCAGCTCTTGCGGACCCGAGCAGCTCAACAGCTCGACGATGCTTGCCGCCAGGTCACTCAACACTGGCCTTGCGAACAGCGTCGACAGTGGCAGTTCGACCCCGACAGCCTGTGACAGCCGGCTCGACATCTGCACGGCCAAGAGCGAGTGGCCGCCCAGTTCGAAGAAGTGGTCGTTGCGCCCGATGCGCTCGACACCAAGGAGCTCGGCCCAGATCTGCGCCAGCGCCGTCTCGACCGCACCTTGCGGCGACTGGTAGGCCGCCAGCGCATAGGCCTGATCGGCCGGCGCCGGCAGCGCGTTCCGATCGAGCTTGCCGTTCACCGTCAGCGGAAGCGCGGCCAGCCGCACGAACGCACTCGGGACCATGTAGTCCGGCAGTCGCGCACTTAAGTGCGCGCGCAAGGCGCCCGCAAGCCCGCCTCCACCGCCCTCATCCGAGCCGGCTTCGGGCGCGCAGACCACATAGGCGATCAGATGCTTGTCACCGGCGTCGTTCTCGCGCGCCAGCACCACCGCCTCGCGCACCCAGGCGTGCTCGCAGAGCCGCGCGACGATCTCACCCGGCTCGATGCGGTAGCCGCGAATCTTCACCTGATCGTCGTTACGGCCCAGGAACTCAAGATTGCCGTCCGGCAGATAACGGGCAAGGTCGCCGGTCCGGTACAGCCGATCGCCCTCGACAAAGGGACTGGCGATGAACCGCTCCGCGGTCAGCTCAGGGCGGTTCAGGTAGCCCCGTGCCACCCCCGCCCCGCCAATGTAAAGCTCGCCGACCGCACCGAACGGCACGGGCGCGCCATGGCCATCCAGCAGGTACACCCGCGTGTTGACGATTGGACGCCCGACGTGAGGCATCTGGGGCCAACATGACGGATCAGCTGCAAGGTGGTGCTCGGAAATGACGCTGATTTCCGTGGACCCATATTGATTGATCAATCTCGCGTTCGGATGTGCTTCGAAGAACGTCCTAAGCAGTGGAGTGGCCTGCAATCGCTCGCCGGCTGTATAAAGCTCTCTTAAAGAGGGCAGCTGCACGCGCTGCGCGCTCCAGACTTCCGCAAAATGATTCAATGCCACGAACGGGAGGAAAAGCCGCTCTATCGCCTCCCGCTCTATAAATTCCAGCAGGTCGGAGAAGTGCCTCCGGGTCTCTTCCCGCACGAGCACAAGCACTCCGCCGTCCTTCCAACAGATGAACAATTCCTGACAGGACACATCGAAGTTCAGGGTCGCGAATTGAAGTGTGCGCAGTTTTGACGTGCCAATCCCCGCAAGCGAATTCACAAGCGCGCCATGGGACATTTCCACGCCCTTGGGGATTCCGGTTGAGCCGGAGGTATAGATGACATAGGCGAGATGGCGCGATGAAAGGCCAAGCGCGCCCGGGTCCGGGTTCGAAGGCGGCCGCTCGCCCCAAGTCGGGGTCGCCGTCTCCAGATCGACCACCGTCACATCGGCCACGGCTTCGGCGCCCAATGCGGTTCGACCGGCGACATCGCAAAGCAGCAGTTTCGGTTCTGCATCGCCAACAATCTGCCGCAGCCGCGCCGACGGATAAGCCGGATCTAGCGGCAGATACGCGCCGCCCGCTTTCAGGATCGCCAAGAGACCAACTACCATCGCCAGGCTGCGTTCGAGGCAGATCGCCACCGGCTGGTCCGGCTTGACCCCGAGCTCGATCAAATGATGCGCCAGCCGGTTGGCCCGCGCATTGAGCTCGCCATAGCTCAGTCTCTCCTTCTCATAGACCACCGCCACCGCTTCCGGTGCCTTTTGCACCTGCGCCTCGAACAGCTCATGGATACATAGCTCAAACGGATAAGGCGCCGCCGTCCGATTCAAATCCTCAAGTAGATACGTGCGTTCGTCGGCGGCCAGAATGTCTATTCGGCCGACAGGCTGCCCAGCATCGGCCATCACGCCGCGTAACAAAGTTTGCAAATGCTGCGTCATGCGGTCGATCTGCTTCGGTGCTAATCGAGCGGCATCAAAATGCCAGCGGAAGCTCCCATCCAGAGCGCAAACCTCAAAGGTCAGCAAATCGCCGCACAAGGCATGCCCAGCTTTGTGGTTCGTCGTCAGAGCATCAGCGGCGTGACAGCTCTCTGTCGTGATTGCAATGCCAATCGGCCAAGGCTGGCGCGCCCGTAGCGCCACCACTCCTCGCAATGTCGGGCAGCGCGCTATAAGATCTCGGGCAAAGCTAGCGTGCGCCCTCAGCTGAGCGACTTCGGCCGCTACGGTTTTGCGTACTTCTTCAAAATCATGAGCAAGCTCAATGCGAACATCCATCGGCACGACGGAGGCCATCACGAGTTTGGAGCCGGTTTGCAATCGGTCCCATGCAGGCTTCCATCCCAGTTGAAACTCTTGTTGCCCCGTGATCCGAGCGAGATAGATCAGCCAAGCTGCTACCAAATATTCCGAGCGATCTTGTGGGGAAATAGCCAAACCGCTTGGGCTAAACCATGAACTCGACTGCCATCGGGACGGCGCCGCAGCCACGGACGATGACACGAAAGGCGGATGCAATCTGCTAAACTGCTCGAGCCGCCGTCGCCAAAACTCCTCCCCACGCGCCCGCAGTTCATCCGCGGCAGATATGCTCTGCACCTGATCATCGCTCAAGATCGGACGGCGTCTTAGAGCCGGCTCCACAAATTTGGACAGG
>NZ_AJQE01000439.1 GCF_000261685.1 Bradyrhizobium genomosp. I (2014)
CCAATTCGGCTTATTAACGATCGACTCACCACGCTCATTGGAGAACGTAGAGGTTTCTCAACCTCCGAGCTAAGCTCGGATCCTCCGCGCGAGCTACGGAGGGTTCAGTTCGAGAAGCTGATTGACGCGCTCGAAAACAACAGCCCGGCGAAATCGACACTCACCTTTGCAATTTACCGGCCGAGCCAAGAGCCGCTTCGAAGGCATTGCGTTGGTCAAGTGTCCAGAGATCTCAGAATGGGGCGCTAGCTTCCGAGAAGCTGACGAGCCTCGGCCCAATGCTTGGTTCGATGTTGAGAACGCCGTCGAGTTTTAACCGGCAGGGGTGCTAGCGGCAGCAACAGCTGAACGGTGAATGTCCCGTATGATCTTCCCCCAAAAAATTAGACGGGTTTAGGCGACGTTTAGCTCCATCTCGATCGGGGCGATATATCCCACGGCGGAATGGAGCCTTGTTCGGTTATAGAAGCCCTCGATGAAGGCGAAGATATCACGCTGGGCGTCGGCGCGGGTCTTGTAGTTGCGATGATGAACGAGTTCGGTCTTCAAGGTATGGAAGAAGCTATTGCGCCTCCAATAAGCTGACGGCCGCTGCCCTCCCGGCCGCAGAGAATAGCACAAGGCTGTTTCTAACCCGCGCAGCGTGCAACGGCTCTGGACAGTTTTTTAAAATGTCGCGCTCGTTCGGTCTCCTGGCGCAGCCGGGCGATCTCCGAAGCCTGGTCCGCCGACATCGGCGTCACCTGCGTGGTGGGGCGCCACCTCGCCGATGCCGGCTCCTGCCGGAGCTTGTCGACCCAGCGCCGCAGCACCGAGTCGCGCAGACCGAGCTCCTTGGCCACCGACGTGACCGTGCGACGGCTGGACACCACCAACTCGACGGCCTGGCGCTTGTACTCCTCGGTAAATGACCGACGTTGACGTTCCATTCGACACCTCCGGGCTCAATGAGCCTACTACAGGTGTCCACTCATTCGGAGGAGGTTCAGCGCCTGTCCCAAAACTCCCAAAGAGTCATAGATGACTGTGCTTTTGCTTACTAATGCTGAGAGACAAGCGAAATCGGAGGGCGCTCGTTCGAGTCGCCACGGCGTTGGACCTAAATGATGATAGCTCTTCGCGCAATCATGGCCCTTAATTGGGTTTCAGCAGCTCAATCGGTAGGGCGTTCCAGTTAGGTGGTATCTGCCCAAGAATATTGCGAACGAAGAAGTCCAGAAGCTTGAGCTCGCTATAATTGCCGGGCGCTCCGTGATCTGCACTGGGTACCACAAGCATGTCGAAGTATTTTCCTGCCTTGATGAGCCGATCAGCCATCTGGAAGGTAGAGGACGGATCGACATTGCGGTCCATTTCGCCGACAACGAGCATCAACTTACCCTGTAGTCTGTGGGCGTTGTCGATGGCGGAGGACAGCGAATATTCGATACCAACCGGCCAACCCATCCACTGTTCATTCCACCATATCTTGTCCATCCGGTTGTCGTAACAGCCGCTGTTAGCCACCGCCACCTTGTAAAAATCAGAATGGAAGAGCAGCGCGCTCACCGCGTTCTGCCCGCCGGCGGACCCGCCAAAAATGCCGACGTTCGAAATATCGTACCATGAATACTTCGCGCTCGCCGCCTTATGCCATAGAATCCGATCGGGAAAGCCGGCGTCCTTTAAATTCTTCCAGGCAATGTCGTGGAACGCGCGCGAGCGATTGTTCGTACCCATTCCATCGATCTGAACGACGATAAACCCCATTTGGGTGAGCGGCTCAACCAAGGCCGAGAACGACTTCGGAACGAAAGAACCCGTAGGGCCGGCATAGATGTTTTCCACCACCGGGTATCTCTTGTTTCGATCGAAGTTGAGGGGCTTGTGAATAACCCCCCATATATCGGTCTCGCCGTCCCGGCCCTTGGCATGGAAGCTGAGGGGCGGCTGCCAGCCGGAGGCGATGAGTTCCGAGATATCGGCGCTCTCAACCTGCATCAGCTCGGCATTATCACTGGCGCGATACAGCGCCAAGCGCGGCGGGACATCGATGCGTGACCAAAGGTCGACATAGTAGCGGCCGTTAGGCGAAAACTCAATGTGATGGTTGGCCGGTTCAGGAGTGAGCGCGGTCAGTCCGTTCCCATCGAAGTCGACACGGTAAGCATGGACAAAATAGGGATCTTCCCCTTTGTCCCTCCCGCTCGCACCAAACCAAATCTGGCGCTTGACCGGATCGACGTAGTAGACCGCGCGAACCACCCAATCTCCTCTAGTGATCTGGTTTTTGAGCTCGCCGGTTCGGCCATCGAAGAGGTACAGATGCTCGTATCCATCGCGCTCGGACGCCCAGATGATCTCCTTTCCGTCCTCAACGTCGTAGCGGAAGAACTTTCCAGTTTTCTGCTGGTCCATCACCAGAGGCTGGTAATCGATGAAGGTAATGCTGCGCTCATCAATCAGAGAGCGCACCTTACCCGCAGCAGCTTCCACCTCGACAAGTCGATAGAGTTGGTGCCCGCGCTGATTATACTCGAAGGTGAACCCGCGACCATCCTTCCACCACTTGATCGGCGAAAGGTGGTAGGGATTTGGAAAGGAAGCATTGTCGATTTCAATCTTGCTCTGCATGATGATGTCAAACAGCACCGGCTGGAGCAGCGGCAAGGCATCACCCGGCTTCGGATACGTCATCGTCGAATATCTAGGTTGAAGCTCGTCCGTCGGGGACGATTCGATGTAGTGGATCTGACGTTTGTGGCCTGGACGGATGCGGTAAGCCGCGAGGTGACGCGAATCTGGAGACCATCTTAGCGTCGAGAAAGCATAGTAGTTGCCTTCCGATCCGTCCCAGGTCAAAGGGATGTCCTGCAAGCCGTCCTCGCTGCGCAGGAAGATATTGTATTTTGTAGTATAGGCCAACCATTTGCCGTCAGGGGATATGCTTGTGTTCTCCGGATCGTTCTCCGCGGGCGGAGTGGGGTCATAGCCCATCTGTTGATGGACGTCCGGGTGCATGGCATTGGCTGTGCAGCCATAGCTTACGAGGTCGCATGTCCACCGGGTGTTGTCGATGTTGAAGGTGATCATGCGAGCATCGTCGGCCAGCTCGAAACGGTCGAACGGCAGATTGTCGGCCTTATAGTTCTCGAGGCTTGCCCTGGCCAGCGCCGCCGCGAGGCGGGTATGATCAAAAGCCGGCTGCTTTCCGCCAGTGGCAGCATCGACCTGCATGAACTGGTGCTTGCCTTGAGTCGTCCGTCGGTAGACGAACGCTTCGCCCTCTGCGAGCCAGAACGGAACGTCGGGCATATTGACAGTGAGCTGGTTATATTGAGCGCCGATCGTTAGCGCTCGCTCGTAATCGGACGGCACCAGCAGCGGCTTTGCAATGTTGTCGGCCGGAGCCTGCGCGGCTGCCAATCCCTGCTGACCCAGCAGCGCAAGCATGAAAGCGCCGAGCTTGTACATGATCGTTCACTCGTCCTCGTTGTGTGGGGATAACGGAGGCTGGGGTTGACCTCACGAAATTGGCGCAGCTGCGTTCAGTGTCTCCTCCAAAGCCCAGCACTGACCCTTGCGCACAAAGCGTCCTAAACGTTGCACGCAAGTCTTGGGCCAGAATCAGGCTCCGATCTCCCAGACACCTGAGTGGGCGACTGGGCGGCACGGTCTAAAGCTGTGATCACCGCTCTGGCCCCCGGCCAGGGATGCAGGGGTATGGACGACGTCGCCATAGATAGATGGGCCTAGGGGTCACTGAAGATGTCCGGCATAGCCGCCACCGCCGTGCACGCCAATATAATTCCCGGTCCAGCTCCACAGTGTCGGATGAAACCTTCACCGCTGGATCGAGATCCGCCGAATTCGCGCCACCGCAAGCGGCAAGCGTAACTGCTGCCGCGCCCCGTATAAGAACTCCAGGTCGCATATCACCTCACGAACAACACATGTGCGCGCCATCCGCAACGACGTTCGATGTCGTGGCGTCGCTTCTACGCCCCTGGTGGTGAGCAGACTCCATGCCAGCGAAGCGATGCGCATTCCCGACGGCTTCCGATAGCTATGTCGCTTACGCGACAAGGCTAGCGATTGTTGAGGCAAGCCGTATGTCTGACCTCGAACACACCAGAACGTCCTGCCGTAGCGGCCGATCAGCTTTGCGGGCTGCATCTCGGTCTTCGTCGGCCATGATGCAAGAAGGCCAAGGAAGAACGTGTGGGCGACGCATGGATGGCATCGTCAACTTAATCGACCGCCGAGACGAAGGAGGCGATTTTCAAAGGTCCGAGATTCGGCGATAGCGCTTGTCGCGGAGATTTCGCGCCAAGTCGCAAAGGCTCGTTCGCGCGAAGCACGACGGAGGTCGGCGGCGACAGCTCCGAGATAGGGGATGCGGAAACGTTCGCGACCTGATCGTGAACTGACTAAAACCGTTGAGCCTGATGGGGCGCTTTGAAACGCTTCATGATCCGCTCGCGTCGCCGCGTCTGCCGATGAGAATTCTCGGCGCGATTGTTGAGAGTTTTGTGCGGGCGATGTCCGACGTGAAAGCCCATGCTCGCCCTCGCAGCGCCGTACGAACGGAGCTTGTCCGTGATCATCACGCGCAGCGGCGTGCCGGCGGATTCAAGCGCTTCTTCATGAGCCGCTGCGCAGCGCGCGAGTCTCTTCGGGGCTGGATCAAGACGTCGAGAACGAAGCCATTCTGGTCGACAGCGCGCCAGAGCCAATGTTGTTCGCCCGCGATCGAAATAACGACCTCGTCCAGATGCCATTTGTAACCGCGAGCGGAAGCGCGCTGGCGGATGCGATCGGAGAACGCCTTTGCCATGGTCGGTGTTGTAAATCTCCGGCGTGCCGTACGTCGCCGCGCCTCGTCCAGAGCCGCCACGCAGAACGAGACGTCCATCGTATTCGACAGCCGCCACGCCAGAACCGCACGGCTCGCTCAGTCGATGATGGCGACGAGATAGAGAAAGCCGCGGCCGATGGGCAGATACGTGATGTCGGCCGCCCACACCTGGTTCGGCCGGTCGATCGTTCATGTTGCGCAGCAGATCGGGACAGAGATCTTGTGGCCCGGCGCCGGCTTTGTCGTGTTCGGCTTCGGTCCCAGCGCGGCGATGCCCATCTTGCGCATCAACTGTTGCACGCGCTTGCGATTGACCGCAAGCCCCTCAGCCTCAGCATCGCGGTCATTCGCCGCGAGCCCAGGAATGGCCAGGCGGTGATCAGCTCGTCGATCCGCTGCATCAGGGCAAGGTCGTTGAATTGGCCGGCTGTAGCGGCCGGTAGACGCTAGAACGGGCGATGCCGAGCAACATGCATTGCCGACGGATCGACAGCGCCTGGTCGACGCGCTCGAGCATTCCTCGACGGTCCGGCGTGCTCATCTTCCGGACCTCCGCGCTAAAAACTCGCGCTCGACCGTCAGTTTGTCCGATCTTGGCGTGCAGCTTCTCGATCTCGCGTTCGCGCGTTTCCTTCGCTCTCGCGCCCGACACCCACGTCAAAAGCCGGGCCGCCTGGTCCAGCAGCTGCTTCTTCCAAGCATAGATCTGGTTCGGTGAACCTCATAGCGCTGGGCCAGATCGGCAGCCGTCGCCTGCTCCCGCACCGCTTCCAGTGCGATCTTTGCCTTCAACACCGCGTCGATCTTCCGTCGCGTCTTCTTCGTCATCATGCCCTCCGTCGATCAAACGGAGCGGCCCTTTTCCAACCTGGCCTCTCGTCCCAAAACCGGGGTCCATTTCAGGGCACCATTCGCCGGGTCACGCGCAACGTCAAACGCCGGCGGGATGCCGGTATGACCTTGCGATGGGTCGCGGCCGGCATGATCGAGGCCAACAAGGGTTTCCGATGATTGAAGGCGCATAAGAAATCGTCGGTTCTGCGTGCGGCCCTTCAAGCTCACCACGATCGCATGACGATCAAGCCCGTTGCCCACGTCACGAGCGCGGCGCTCAACAGCGATCGGGACATCTCCCGCTACCTTCGCTCACGAAAGGTCGCGCAGCGGGCATTGATCGTTCTCACCCAACTCGGCGAGGTGCGGAATGGCCCGTTTCAAGAACAGTGCCGAAAGTTCGGTGGTGATGCGAAAATCCAAAATTGCGTATTTCGCTCGCTATTTCTTTGAGCTTGTGAAAAACGGGCGCACTGCAAGGTAGGAGCAGCGGCACAGCTTTCGTCCGTTAGAATTGCTGGTCGTCCCACGACATGTTTCTCTCCTCGGGGGATTGCGAACGAAGATCGAGGGCGACTAGGCGAAGAGTCCACTTCTCGACGTCGCCCCCGCAACAAACCACCCAGCCCCCGACGGGCTGCCCACGCAGCGTGAGCATTGTGCGAATCGATTTTCGTCCGGTGCGATCAGCTCCACATGTTTGCTAGGGAGCTGTCGCATTGCCTGGCCGAAAATGTTCCTGAACTGAGTTGTTGCCTCACGTAATTTTCTCTCCACCGCTGGTAGCGCCAGATCCGTCACCTTTGATTGTTCTCGCAGCGGCTCCAAGGCGATCTTTGCCTTCAGCGCTGCTTCGATTTTCCGTCTCGTTCTTCTTCATGGTCTCCGTTTATCAAAACAAAACGGCATCCGCACCATCTGAGCCGCCGGTCCAAAATCCGATGCCACTTCACCTCACCGACCGTGGGTACTCACCTCGATGTCAGGGTCCAATTATTGAAGTTGAAGTTCATCCCACCTGGAGAGGAGGTGATCTCAACGCCGTATTGGACGTTGCCGACGTTTATCTCCCCAAAGTACCCTTTAGACTTGATCCACTGCAGGACACTCTTGATATCCACCGTCCCACTGTTGGTCTTCGAAGTGCGCAGGAATGAGATGACCTTATGGTGATTTTCTCCTTGAAACACGTTCCAAGTCGCTCCGCCTACATCGACATTTGTGTAGATCGGTATCGCCGCCCCGGAAGAAGCGTACTTGTAAGAAATGGGCTTGACGTTGCCGCCACCATCGGGATTGCCGGTGTAATTCGTCCAGAGCATTATCTCATACTGATTTGAGCTATCCCAGATATCGTAGGCGACGTCCCAGGCGCCGCTAGTCGGAACTTCCTGATTGAAGTTCGAGATCAGAGTGTTGATCGAACTGAGCGGTTTGCCGACATTGAAACCCTCGTGGGGATAGCTCTTGATGCCACCAGTATCAGGCTGGTTCGACCACACCCCCCACTGGTTGACAGCACTCACCGAGATAGTCTGGGGTCCTGCGCCCCTGCCCCATACGTCGTTGTTCCAACTGTAGCCATCGATTGAAAAGCTCCCGTATTGAGCGCTCGAACTCCATATCGGAGCTTTTGCCGATATTGGCACAAGCGCAACACTGGCCGCACTCAGGGCCGCAAACACCTTTAGCTTTGACACGCTCGCCATTCTCAATCTCCAACCTGACCTTTGCCCGCTCGCCCCTCGCAAGAGTTGGGCCATTATGCGCAGAGCCAGACGTGCTATTTTTCTCGCGCTCCGGGTTGCGTTCCCGACAGGCTGGCGGATTTCAGACAGGGTCCCGCCGCAGGATTGGTTGGAATTGAAAGCGGCGTAGTCTCTGAGGTGATCAACCTCGAATCATCCGCCGTTTGGAGCGCCGGATCGGAGACCATGCCATGACCAGCAATGTCACAAAGATGCATTTCCCCGCCGTGTGAAAGAGAGACGGCTCCGCAGCTTTTCGAAATTGGTTCGATCCGGTTGAAACGGCGGTGCGGAAACCAACGCGGGAACTCATTAGAGGAATTGCTCCGCAGCGAGCTCGATGCGGCCCTTGCGCGGCCGCGCTACGGACGCGGCATGAAGGCCGGCCATGAGGGAACGCCCCGTTACGGGCATCGACACGGCAGCCAGCCGCGGTCGCTGACCGGTAGCTTCGGGTCGATTAAAATCGCGGTCCCGCGTGCGCGGCTTGACACCCGCGATGGGGGACGACCGAATGGAAGAGCCAATTGCTGCGGGCTTGCAAGGATCGCCTCAGCCCTGCCGAAGTAGACATCGACAGGAGTGAGGTTGTCGATGCTCTCATGATAGCGGACGTGATTGCAGTGTTCGACGAACCGGGACGAAGCGCATGGTATTGCGCGCGACAGCTTCGCTGATCGCCTCTGCGTCGGCAGCATCAGTCTTCCCGCGCTTGAGTAGAGTCGAGGAGAGGCGCGGTGAT
>NZ_AJQE01000440.1 GCF_000261685.1 Bradyrhizobium genomosp. I (2014)
TATGTGGTGATCAAGGCCGCGAACGAGTTCAAGGACAAGACGACGGCCGTCAGTCAGCTCTGGCAGACCGACTTCACCTACCTCAAGATCACCGGATGGGGGTGGTACTATCTCTCGACCGTGCTTGACGACTTCTCGCGCTACATCGTGGCCTGGAGGCTTGGTCCCACCATGTGCGCTTCCGACGTCACAGCCACCCTCGACCAGGCACTCGCTGTATCCGGCCTTGACCACATCGCCGTCGCGCACCGGCCAAGGCTTCTCAGCGACAATGGTTCGAGTTACGTGGCGGACGATCTGGCCAAGTGGCTCGACCAGAAGGGCATGCAGCATGTGCGCGGCGCTCCGTACCATGACCCAGGGAAAGATCGAGCGGAAAGATCGAGCGCTGGCATCAGACGCTGAAGAACCGCATCCTGCTCGACAACTACTACCTGCCCGGTGATCTCGAACGTCAGGTACGGGCCTTCGTCGAACACTACAATCACGTCCGTTATCATGAGAGCATCGACAACCTCACAGCAGCCGATGCCTACTTCGGCAGGGCCGAGGCGATCCTCGCAGAACGAAAACGCATCCGAGGGAAACGATCCATTTTTCCATCATGACCGTGATCCCAAGCTCTTTTTCCGTCTCTATCCTTGCTGCGTTGAGTGCTGCGACCGCTTGCGTTTGGTCGACAAACGAACCCTCCAAGGTGGTGTTCGGAAGAGTAAATAGAGTGTCGTCATGGTCCAGAATCCAGGGAAACCAGCCGTACTCGATCGCATTTGTAAGAAAGTGTTCGTGCGGGTCTGGCCTAGCCTCTTTTAGATCGTACGAGGCAATAAATGTGGGCATCATGGTTGCTCCACTCTGCGGCGCACACGCGGACTTGGAGGCACGCGGACATGACTCGACGCCGTGGAGAGTGAAAACCCGCCGCTGTTCCTGCCGCGCCCACGCTGCCAGTGAAGTTGGCGGCGGTGACTCGGCGCTCACGGCTCCGGAAGCGCTGTCCCCACCACGCGCTGCAAACTTCGGTGGCCAGCCTTCGCCCTTGGATTAGCGAGACCGACCACCTCCCCGAGAGGCTCAATTCCAAGGGCGCTACCAGACAGTATCGCTGAGAACGACTGGAAGCACCTACCAAGATTGGTTGGTGCCGATCTGATGTGGCCTGGGGCAAATGCGCCATGGCGACTGAATTAGATACGATTTTTGATGTGATTGAGCGTCACCGCGAGCTTTCCGCGCAGCACGCCGCCGCGGCATCGGTATCCTCGAAACTTGTCGCAGGTCCCGAGTTTGATGCCGCCGACGCGATCAGCGAGGAAAGAGGGTTGGCTCTCGAGGAGTATGCAGACGTGCTCATCCACTCCAAGCCTACTACGCTTGCGGGCGTAATCGCCCTGAGCCGCTACGTAGCCAGCCTACCGGCTTGGCTGCTGTCTGATGAAAATGATTGGCACCAATCGTTTCTGAGGACGCTGGCGGACGCGGTGGATGAGATCGGTGTGAGGTAGCGCCACCTCTGGAATTGAACCGGCCGGTGCGCGGGAAGCGCAAGAGAGCTATCGCTGAAAGTTGGTGACGGCGGAATCGCAAAGGCGGCACCCCGTGGGGGGGCTTGACGCCTCCACTTCTCCACCGAAGGAGCGATATGCCGTGTCCAACGATAACGTCATCCAGCCGATTCAGCCAGGAATCGTTGACGATCAACTCACAGAAGTCTTGCGCAACGGGGCACGTGCCTTCTCGCCAAGGCGGTCGAGGCCAAAGTCGCAGACTTTCTCGGCCAGCATGCCGATTTGAAGACCGCGGACGGCCACCAGCGCATCGCGCGCCACGGTCACCTGCCGGAGCGCGAGGTGATGGCCGGCATCGGTCCGGTCGCCGTCCGCCGGCCGCGTGTACGCGCTCGCGAGGCGGCCGCTACCTGGGCGCCGGTTCTCTCCGTCGATGCTGCGGCCAACATGCGCCACTCCAAGTCGATCGAGACACTGCTGCCGATCCTTTACCTGAAAGGGATCTCGACCGGCGACTTCTCCGAGGCGCTGCCGGCGCTGCTCGGCAACGATGCTGGCGGGTTGTCGGCATCCGCGATCGGCCGGCTGCAGGACGTCGGATTGACGAGCACGCCGCGTGGCAGAAGCGCGATCTGTCGGCGAAGCGCTACATCTACATCTGGGCCGACGGCATCCATTCCAAGCACCGCCCGCACAGCGCTTCGTCAGACAGATTGTGCATATGTTTGAGGATGAACAGCCCGGCCACGAGCCTCGTTGGCAGCGGCGGCTGGCCCGGCCCGGTGCGACACACCGAGCTGAAGCGCTTCGCCAGAAAATCCCAATCAATCTCCGCCGCAAGCCGCACCAGCGGATGACGAA
The DNA here is from genome assembly GCF_000261685.1 of Bradyrhizobium genomosp. I (2014). GTDB lineage: Bacteria > Pseudomonadota > Alphaproteobacteria > Rhizobiales > Xanthobacteraceae > Bradyrhizobium. Next base: position 2,370 of record NZ_AJQE01000440.1, read on the forward strand.
GGTTGATGATCGCATCCAGAGAAGCCCGAAATAGGTCGTCCTGGCGATCGTCGCGCGGCTGACTCACGGCCCGTTCTCCAACAGCGAATCTTGCCGTCAAAGGAATCACGATCCACCAAAATCCGGTATCCCAAAACGCAAGAAACCGACCCTCCCCCCGGCTTTCTTGCAAAATCGAATACTTGCTCAGGTTAAATCATCGCGACGTATCAATCGCTTCCGAATTCTTCACGGGCGGCTAGCGAAGAATTTGAGGAGCTGATCTCGTCGCAGCGTCTTGCGAAAGATGACGACTCCTGAAACATCCGAGCCATGCACCTTGCCAGTCTCCCGGCGCACCAACTGTAAAGCTAAGATAACGAGGCAGTCGGTACCGGTCGTTATCGCGGTCTGCATATGTCGCCGCATTTCCCGCCAGGTCCTTTCGCGCACGCAAGCCGTTTCCGCCCATCCCTCCGGAAGTGCCGGCACCAACAACCCGAGCGCACAGCTTCAGCGATCGTCTGCATCATCAGTTTCGAGTCCGGCAGGAAAACCGCCCTCCATTTGCCTGTGCAAACATCGCTATTGTTGCTCCGCCGAACCATACGATCGACAAAAAGTGACAGCTCTCAACACACTACCCAGCGGCATAATAAATCCGCTCGCGATTTGACGGTTGTTCGGCCTGGGAAATGCCAGTTCCGAAATACCGCGCGTGGGCGACGTCGAGGATACCGTTGACCAAACTCGAGAAGGTGTACCCGGCGGCTTTCGCGGCCAGGACATAAGACGCGCCGATACCGAGTGCGGCCATCGAGTTGATCTCCAGGACAAAGGGGTGCCCGGAGCGGTCGATCCGGATGTCGACGCGGGCGTAATCCCGGCAGCGGCAGGCGCGGAAGGTCGCAACCGAAATATCCCGCAGTATTGTCGCGAGATTGCTCCCGACCTGCGCCGGGCAAATCTTCTGGGGCTCCACGACCGCCATGTGCATCTTGTCTTCCCAAGTGATAAGACGCGTCTCGCGCTCGCCGAAGTCCTGCTCCACCAGAGGCAACGCCTCAAGCTCTCCGTTTCCCAGCAGGGCAACGCAGATCTCCCGCCCTTCGATGTATTCTTCTACGAGTGCATCCTGCGCATATTGCGTGACGATCACTTCTACGGCCTGTCTCAACTGGGCGGGCTCATATACGAGCTGCAATCCGAAGCTCGTGGATTCATGACGCGGCTTTACTACCAACGGGAAGCACAGATCGCCGGTACTCTCGGTGCCCCTACGCATCACACGAAAGTTCGGCGTCGGCACGCCGCAATCGCGGATGAGCTGTTTGGTAATGGCCTTGTCGAGCGCCAGTGCGTGCCCGAGCGGGCTGGAGCCGGTGTACGGAACGCCAGCCATCTCGAGCATGGCCGGAACGTGCGTGTAGCGGCACTCGCCCTGAATTCCGTACGCCATGTTGAAAACGATCCCTGAAGGGCGGGCTTGCGAATCGGGTGGCATGAACCGCTCAAGCGTCGCGAGCAGTCCTTTATCACCTTCGCACAGCAGCGTGTCGTGGTTACCCTCTTGCAGTGCCGCCACCACGCTTTCGACCGTCTTGCGGCCGTATTTCTCCGGGCAAGGTTGACCGAAGTGGTTGATCACGCCCCTATGATCATCGTTCCACACGACGGCTACCCGCATGAGCTGCTCCCTGTATGTTGCCGGCTTTCACGTTCATTCGCCTGGATTTGGCAGATCGAGAGGGACGGCTCGCCTGGAGTGCCCGCGCCCCAAGGCCAGGCGACGAGCGGGTTCACTCCTTCCAACAAGCGGAAATCGAGATACTTGTTGATTAGCAAAATGCACCCGGCCTGCACCAACAGCAGTTCCGGGAATCGCAGGAAGAGTTCCAACGTGCCTGGCAAACTCGATAGAGCCACGATGATGAGGGCGGCCAACACCGTCGTGAAGGCGCGCCAGATCGCTTCACGGACTCCATTTTGGTCGAGCACTTTTGCGAAGCTTTCGCAGGTCAAACACAAGGCGATAACCGGAAAGAACGCAATCTCACGAAGCCAGGCGATATGCCACCATTCCCCCGCGGTCAAAGGCGCAAACAGCAGCGCTGCCGCCAAGCTCAACAGCACAGCCACTCGCGCGTAACTGTGGTCTGTCTTGAGCAGCGGCCGCAAGGCGACAACGACGAGGAGTACGAACAGCAGGAAGGCAAGGCTGATCGGGATGCTGACGGTATCGAAAGCCATCGCCAACAAGATCGGCCGAAGAAGCCCCAGCACCCTGACGCCAAGAGTGAGGCGAAAGAGTACGACGAAGACAGCTCCCAAGGAGACGAACACCACGCTCTCGGCTGACTTGTGGAACTGGGCCGGTAACTCTGTGAGCGAAACAAAACTCGCACTGATGGACGAAGTCGATAGCATCGGCAGTTTGGCGAGCGCTACGCCGAGCGGCAGGACAAAGAGGCCCACGAGCAACCAATCGGTCTTTGGCGCGGCGTCCGCCGAGGCATTCTTATTTCTGCACGTTTCACTCAAGAGAGCACCTCCACCAGGCCATCACGCCGGGGATCGGCAGCGCCTTTCGCGCTTCCGTCAGTCATGAGTTGGAGCGCGTTGACCGAACCCATCGCAAAATTGAGTCGTGATTTGACGATTGGGATGCGGTTACGGGCGCGCAATCTTGCCAACAGGGCATTGCTGGCTGCCGGCCGCTCGATCCAGACTTTGCGACCGACCAGTCCATGTACGCGAGGCGCCGCCACAGCGTCCGTGATATCCAAGCCCAAGTCGATGACTCCACTTAGGACATGGAGAATTGCCGAAATGATCCGTCGACTGCCGGCGGCGCCCAGTGCCAGGAGCGGGCGGCCGGTGGCGCCCTGTAACACCAGCGTTGGGGCCATGTTCGAGCGCGGTCGACAACCTGGTCCGAGCTCATAGGGGTGAGAAAGGCGGGGACACGTGCACAGATAATTGTTGTAGAGGAAACCCAGATCCCGGTGTGCCACCTTGGCGCCGAACACCGATTGGATAGACTGTGTCAGCACTACAATGATGCCATCTCGATCGCAGACCGAAAGATGGGTCGTATCGCCCGGTTCTTCGGCACTGTCGGTCGCGAGCTCTTTGGTACTTTGCGGCGCCAGGATGCTATCTGCGACTTGCCGCGCGTAATCTTCGCTCAACCGCCCTTGACGCGATTGCGGAATGAGATCATCGGGCAGCAACGGGCGGAGCTCCCGCTCGCGAAAGACGGCGGATGACGCGAGCGCGATCGCTTCGTGCCAGCTATCGTCGGATGACTCCGAGTTTGTCGCTGATATCTGCGCGATGATGTTAAGTGCAAACAAGAGTTGCAGTCCGCCGCTAGGCGGCGGGATGCTGAGAATCCGATGGCCGCGATAGGACGTCGAAACCGGCTCCACCTGTGCGGGCGGACCGCAGCTTGCTAGATCTTCTTCGGTGATGAGACCGCCGGCCGCTCGCATATCGGCTGCGATCTGCCGGGCAATTCCGCCGTGATAGAAGTCCTCGGTGCCGAAATCGGCCAACCGGCGAAGCGTGCCCGCGAGCTCCGGTTGTCGAAACATGTGGCCGATTTCCGGTGGCAGACCGTCTTGGAGAAACAGCTCACCGGCCGGCGATGCTCGCAGATCATCGGCCACCCATCGGGCTTGTCGGTGCTGCAATGGCGTGATCGGATAGCCTTCTTCCGCAATGCGGATCGCTGGCGCCATCACAGTTTCGCGGCTGAGCACGCCGTATTTCCTGTGCGCCCAGTCCAGCGTCGCGGGAGTCGATGGAATCGTGCAGGAGCGATACCCGCGCCGCTGCTGGCCCGCTTTGATCGTGTCGAGCGAAGCGGCTGCGGGCGCACGGGAATGTCCGTCGATGATCCGAATTCGATCATCCGCAAAACGGACGAGCAACACGGTCTGCCCGCCCAGACCCGATGCACTGGGTTCGCACACGCAAAGCGCCCAGGCGGCGGCCACAGCGGCGTCGATCGCGTTTCCGCCGGCGCGCAGGATTTCCACCCCGGCTTCGGTAGCGTTCGGGAAAGCCGTCACCACAGCCTCGTGGCGCTGCCCTACGGAAGCGGCAGGGCCGTCGAGCTCCACGCGCTCCAAGTTGGGCATCAGCATCGCGCGCATTTCGATCTCAGCCTTCGGGCAAATCGTCCAACCAGCAGGCGCCCTCGACGTGCCGCCGGGAAAAGACCTTTCCGAGTTCTTCGGGAATCTTGTTTTGATGATATCGCATATACACGCGGCCATCGGCACCAAGGTCGAGAACCTCGATCTTCCCCGTGTAATGGGACATGATGTATTTGAACGTCTTCTGGATACCGCTGAGACGTCGGTTGATGCCGCGCGCGATCTCTATACCGCGCCGCAGCGAGACCTGAAAGTGCGATGCGCCTTTCACCGGCCTGCCTTGAAAAAGATAATAAGGGCGGACGCCCATTTGGTGACACTTTGCAAAGGTCGCCGCCAAGATTTCGGGATCGTCGTTGACTTTCGCCAGAAGCACGGACTGATTCAGAAACTGCACGCCCTGTGCGCGTAGCGCGCGAATGTTGCGCTCCGCATCGACCGAGATCTCGCCGATGTGGTCGAAATGCGCGACGATCACTGCGGTCTTTCCCGCTTCACTGATCCGCCGGAACAACGCCGGGAGTGCGGGATCCTCAAACCGCCTGGGTGCGAAGGCGACTATTTTTGTGCCGAATCGAATTGACTCCAAGTGCGGGATCGGTAGCAGATGATCAAGAATCTTGCCGAGCTTAGCGGTGCTGAGCACGAACGGGTCGCCTCCAGATAGCAGCACGTTCGTCATCTCAGGATGGCCGGCGATATACTGCGCGACCCGGGCGAAATCGGGCGCGATCTCATCGGAGTCCTTGCCGACGATGCGTTTGCGAAAGCAGTAACGGCAATAGGACGCGCAACGGTCCGTTACCAGCAGCAGACCGGTCTGCGCGTATTTGTGCTGAAGCCCGGGCACGACGGTATTGTCATGCTCGCCGCTGGTGTCAAGACTTCCGGGACTCTTGAACTCAGCAATTGTGGGCTCTACAATGTATTTAAGCTGGTCGTAGTAGCCACTGTTGGTGATCTGATCGCGATAAAAATTTGTGGCGTGATACTGCGTGATGTTGTTGGCTTGCAGCTCACTCTCGGTAATGGCGCGCGCGCCCTCGATGAAATTCATGACCGCGGTGTGCGGCCGCAGGCCGTGCGCGATAGGCCGTGATGAGGTGCGCAAACCCGCGCCTCCGGGGTTGTCAGCATGAACAACTCCTTGTTGATCTTGTGATGAGGACGGTATCTCGACCACCGGACGTCTTCCGGTGGCGACGCGAGCTTGCGCAGATCGGCCTAGCATCTTGTTCGTCATAGCTGATTCTCCCCAGCGCGTGGACCGGAACTGATCCCCGGGCAAAGTCTGGACTAGCAATTGATGTGCCACCAGAGACTCTGTGTAGTTAAGCTTCAATGACAATAGGATGATGCGTCTCTTCTGCGCAGCACGAGACGATTGTGTCACCAGCCGGACGCGAGTGAATACTAGTACCCACTTTTCTTGGAACG
>NZ_AJQE01000441.1 GCF_000261685.1 Bradyrhizobium genomosp. I (2014)
TCAGTCAAAACGTGAAACGCTCTAGCCTCCGGTCTCGGCGCTGATGATGTCGCCAAACAGCTCCCACTGACCAGCCTTGAAGCGGATCATCTTGAGTTGCTCGATCGGCGCGAAGTCGTTGGGACCGGTGTTGACCTTGATGCCGGGGATCAGCGTATCGGGCGTAAAATCCTTCAGGCTCGCGGCCTGCTTCATAACGTTCTCCCGCGTCAGGTTGTCGCCGCACTGCTTCAAGGTCTGAACAAGGGTCTGCGCGGCGGCATAGCCGTAGACGATGTTGGTGTCGGAGACGTTGGCGCCCGGCATGTACTTGTCGACGAAGGCGAGAAACTTCTTCATGCCTTCGTCGTCCTTCCATTGCGGGTCCGATGCGTCCTTCAGATAGCTCGCCGACAGCACGCCTTCCGACGCATCGAGCCCGGCCGGCTTCATCACCGCGCCGATCGAGATCGACACGTCGGTCATCACATGCATCGGCCTCCATTCGAGCTCGGCGATCTTCTTGATCGCCTGCGCCGCGAATTTCGGCGTCGAGATGTTGACGAAGACGTTGGCGCCGGAGCCCTTCAGCTTGACGATGTGGGAATCGATCGACGGCTCGGTCGTCTCGTAGCTCTCTTCCGCGACGATCAGTGAGGAGGCTTTATCGCCGAAGATCTCCTTGATGCCAGCGACGTAGTCCTTGCCGAAATCGTCATTGGCATAGAAGATCGCGACCTTCGAGTCGGGCTTCGTCTGCAGGATATATTTCGCGAAGATCCGCGCCTCGACCCGGTAGCTCGGCTGGAAGCCCATGGTCCAGGGAAATCCCTTGGGGTCGTTCCACTTGCTGGCGCCGGTGGCGAGGAAGAGCTGCGGGACCTTCTTGGCGTTGTGATACTTCTGCACGGCGGTCTGGGTCGGCGTGCCCAGTGCGTTGAAGACCAGGAACACCTCGTCGCTTTCGATCAGCTTGCGGACCTGCTCCACGGTCTTGGGCGGCGAATAGCCGTCGTCATAGGAGATCCAGTTGATCTTGCGGCCGTTGATGCCGCCCTGGTCGTTGATCATCTTGAAATAGGCTTCCTCGGTCTTGCCGATGATGCCGTAGGCGGACGCCGGGCCGGAATAGGCCTCGACGTTGCCGATCTTGATTTCCGTGTCGCTGGCGCCGGTATCGTATTTCTTTTGCGCATAAGCGCCTTGAATCGAAAGCAAGGTCAGGGCCGTTGCCGCGGCGAGCAGGGTGATTTTCTTGTTCTTCATGGAAATTCCTTGGAGTTTCTTGTGGGTGGGGGCAGACACTTCAAAAAGAAAAGCGCCCGCGAGGGGCGCTTTGGTCAAGCACTGGCGACCTTCTTGTCGACTTCGGAAGCCACCGAGAACTCCTTGCGCAGGGTCGGTTTGTGGATCTTGCCGGTGGCGTTGCGCGGTAGCGCTTTGACGAAGCGGATCTGGCGCGGGCATTTGAAACGCGCCAGATTGGCCGCGCAATGGGCGAAGACCTCGGTCTCCGTCAGCTTTTGTCCGGGCTTGACCGCGACGATGGCAAGGCCCACCTCGCCCCATTGCGGATCGGGAATGCCGATCACGGCAGCCTCTGCGATGGCCGTGAGCTGGTGCAGGACGTTCTCGACCTCGGCCGGGTAGACGTTCTCGCCGCCGGAAATGTACATGTCCTTCCAGCGATCGACGATGTAGTAGAAGCCTTCTTCGTCGACGCGGGTCGCATCGCCGGTGTGCAGCCAGCCGTCGGTGAAGGAGATCCTGTTCGCTTCCGGCCTGTTCCAGTAGCCGGGCGTGATGTTGGGTCCCTTGACCCAGAGCTCACCGAGCTCGCCGACATCGGCATCGCTGCCGTCGGGACGCACGATGCGCACTTCGGTATGCAGCACCGGCTTGCCGGCGGAGCCGGCTTTGCGCGCCGCATCCTCGCGATCGAGCACCAGCACGGCCGGCGAGGTCTCGGTCATGCCGTAACCCTGCTGAAGCGCGACGCCGCGCGCCTCCCACACCTTGAGCAGGGGCACCGGCATCGGAGCACCGCCGACACCGCCGACGATCAGCCGGCTGAGATCGGTCGTTGCGAAGGCGGGATGCTGCGCCATGAACTGGTAGATCGCGGGCACGCCGAAGAACACGTTGATGCCCTGCGCGGGATCGTTGATCAGCCCGAGCGCCGTGCCGGGATCGAAGGCGCGCATGACCATCACGGTGCCGCCGGCATGCAACACCGGGTTGGTGTAGCAATTGAGCCCGCCGGTGTGGAACAGCGGCAGCACGGTGAGCAGCACCGAGGATGGTCCGATGCAGGCGGGGCCGCCGAGATTGACGCAATTCCAGAACGTCATGCCATGGGTGATGGTCGCGCCCTTGGGATGCCCGGTCGTGCCCGACGTGTACATGATAGTCGAGACGTCATCGAGCGTGACTTCCTCGGCTCGGTCGAGCGGCTTTGCGGCCGCGGTGCCGGCTTCGTAGGTGCCGCCGGGGCCGAGCAGCAGGCTCGTCGTGACGCCGCAGAGCTTTGCAACGGCAAGCGCGGCCTCGGCGAGATCGTTGTCGTGGATCATTACCTTCGGCGCGCAATCGCTGGTGATGAACTGAAGCTCCGGAACGGTCAGCCGGGTGTTCAGCGGTACGAAGATCGCACCCAGGCGGCCGCAGGCGAACTGCACCTCCAGCGTATCGGTCGTGTTCAGCGCCAGCACCGCGACGCGGTCGCCGCGGGAAACGTTCAGGGAGTGACGCAGGAAGGAGGCGAGGCGCGAGACGCGGGCATCGAGCTGCGAATAAGTAAACCGGCGCTCGCTCGCGAGGTCGATCAGCGCGACCTTGTTCGGCGTGCGTCGGCCATGATGGGCGATCCAATCGTAGTAACGAACGGCCAAGAATTCCTCCCTCGACGGTCTGTGCCGCCCTCCTTCTTGCTGCCCGTGCACCATGCCCGGCGGCGCACTGGCGCCAGCCGGAGTCTGTGCAGCAACGTCTTTTTGAGCCAGAGTTAGCCTGTGTGGGACGAAAATCGTCTTGCGTGGAGTTGCTAGGCCATAGGCTGCGGTGGAGCGGCTCCTATGGTCAGCCACTCTGCGCAAGTGAATCGCAATTGTTCCAGCCATGGTGGACGAGCGAATCCGCCAACAGGGCGAGACTAATGAAGAGCCCGTTCCATACCGCCGAGCATGACGCCTTCCGGGACGTCATGCGCCGTTTCGTCGAGAAGGAGATCACGCCGTTCGCCCATGAGTGGGACGAGGCCGGTGAATTCCCGCGCGCGCTCTATCGCAAGGCCGCCGGGATCGGCCTCCTGGGGCTCGGTTTCCCCGAGGAATATGGCGGGATCGCCGCCGACCAGTTCATGAAGATCGTGGCCAGCCAAGAGCTGGCGCGCGCCGGCGCCGGGGGCGTCAGTGCCAGCCTGATGAGCCACACCATCGGATCGCCGCCGATCGCGCGCGCGGCTCGGCCCCAGGTGAAGGCGCGCGTGCTGCCGCAAGTGCTGTCGGGCGAGAAGATCTCCGCGCTCGCGATCACAGAGCCGGGCGGCGGCTCCGATGTCGCGAACTTGAGCACCCGGGCCCGGCGCGACGGCGATCACTACGTCGTGAGCGGCGAGAAGACCTTCATCACCTCGGGCATGCGCGCCGACTATCTGACCGTTGCCGTGCGCACCGGCGGCGAGGGCGCCGGCGGGGTCAGTCTGCTCCTGATCGAAGGCGACACGCCCGGCCTGTCGCGGACCAGGCTGAAGAAGATGGGTTGGTGGGCCTCGGACACCGCGACGCTGCATTTCGACCAATGCCGCGTGCCGGCAGAAAACCTGATCGGCGAGGAGGGTCAGGGGTTCAAGATCATCATGCAGAACTTCAACAGCGAGCGCATGGGCATGGCGGCAAGCTGCACCGCCTTCGCCCGGGTCTGCCTCGACGAGGCGATTGCCTATGCCAGGGAGCGCAAGACCTTCGGCAAGCCGCTGGCCCAGCACCAGGTGATCCGCCACAAGATCGTCGACATGGCGCAGAAGGTCGCAGCCTCGCAGGCGATGTTGGAGATGCTGGCCTGGCGGCTCGAGCAGGGCGAAAGCCCGGTCGCGGAAATCTGCATGATGAAGAACCAGGCGACGCAGACCATGGCCTTCTGCGCCTCGGAAGCCGTGCAGATCTTCGGCGGCGCCGGCTTCATGCGCGGCATCAAGGCCGAGCGCATCTACCGCGAGGTCAAGGTCAACGCCATCGGCGGCGGCACCGAAGAGATCATGAAGGATCTGGCCTCAAGGCAGATGGGGTTGTGAGAATACATGCGTCGTCCCGGGGCGCGCGTAGCGTGAACCCGGGACCTGGAGCTGAGTCCCAGACATATCGAGGTTCGACGCTTCGCGGCGCCCCGGAACGACAGGAAAGAACATGCTGTTCACCGCCGACCATGACGACATTCGTCGTAGCCTGCAAAAGTTCATCGCGAACGAGATCAATCCTCATGTCGATGAATGGGAGAAGGCTGACATCTTCCCGGCGCACGAGCTGTTCAAGAAGATGGGTAGCCTCGGCTTTCTCGGCCTGAACAAGCCGGTCGAATTCGGCGGCTCTGGTCTCGATTACTCCTACGCGCTGATGATGGCGGAGGAGTTAGGGGCCATCACCTGCGGTGGCGTGCCGATGGCGATCGGGGTGCAGACCGACATGGCGACGCCGGCGCTGGCACGATTCGGCTCCGACGAGGTGCGTCGCGAATTTCTGGCGCCCTCGATTGCCGGAGATTACGTTGCCTGCATCGGCGTGTCCGAGCCCGGCGCGGGCTCCGATGTCGCCTCGATCAAGACCCAGGCGCGCTCCGACGGCGACGATTACGTCATCAACGGCGGCAAGATGTGGATCACCAACGGCACGCAGGCCGACTGGATCTGCCTGCTCGCCAACACCGGCGACGGGCCGGTTCACCGCAACAAGTCGCTGATCTGCGTCCCCATGAAGAGCAAGGGTGTCACTGTGGCGCGCAAGCTCGACAAGATGGGCATGCGCTCCTCCGACACGGCGCAAATCTTCTTCGACAACGTCCGCGTGCCCAGGCGCAACCGGATCGGCGAGGAGGGCAAGGGTTTCACCTACCAGATGATCCAGTTCCAGGAGGAGCGCCTGTGGGGCGCGGCCGCCTGCCTCAAGGCGCACGAATACATCATCAACGAGACGATCGAGTACACCCGCAACCGCAAGGCCTTTGGCCAGAGCATCCTCGACAACCAGGTCGTGCACTTCAAGCTTGCAGAGATGCAGACCGAGGTCGAGCTGCTGCGCGCGCTGATCTATCGTGCCGCGGAACAGCTGGTGGCGGGCGAGGACGTGACGCGGCTTGCGACCATGGCCAAGCTGAAGGCCGGCCGCCTCGGCCGCGAGCTCACCGACGCCTGCTTGCAATATTGGGGCGGGATGGGCTTTACCAACGAGACGCCGGTCAGCCGCGCCTATCGCGACAGCCGCCTGACCTCGATCGGCGGCGGTGCCGACGAGGTCATGCTGATGGTCCTGTGCAAGATGATGGGCACGCTGCCCGGCAGCAAGGGAAAGTCCTGATGATCACGCTCTATCACTGCGACGCCGCGCGCTCGTTCCGCCCGCTCTGGATGCTGGAGGAGATGGGGCTGCCCTATGAGCTGAAGATGCTGCCGTTCCCGCCGCGCGTCTTCGCCAAGGAATATCTTGCGCTCAACCCGCTGGGCACGATTCCCTTCATGGTCGACGGCGAGACCAAGATGACCGAATCCTCCGGCATCTGCCACTATCTCGGCGTCAAATACGGGCCGACGCCGTTGATGGTCGGGCCGGAGGATCCCGCCTATGGCGCCTTTCTGAACTGGATGTATTTCAGCGATGCCACGTTAACCTTCCCGCAGACGCTGGTGCTCCGATACACCCAGCTCGAACCGGAGGAGCGCCGCAACCCGCAAGTCGCCACCGATTACGCAAAATGGTTCCTGGGGAGACTGCGCGCCGTCGAGGCAGCGACGGCGAATGCCGAAACATTGTGCGCGGGCCGCTTCACCACCGCTGACATTGTCATCGGTTACGCGCTCCGTCTCGCGAGCAACATCGGCCTCGCCAAGGATTTTGGGCCAAATGTCGCAGCCTATTGGGCGCGCCTGCAGCAGCGCGACGGTTTCAAGCGTGCCGTCGCTGCGGAACGGAAGGCCGGCGCCGAGCAGGATGTTGCGCCGAGGGTGAGGGCGTAAGTTTCCGTCATTCCGGGGCGATGCGCAGCATCGAGCCCGGAATCTCGAGGTTCCCGGCTCGGTCCTGCCGACCGCCCCGGAACGACCGCGCGCGTTTCCATGACAGCGCTATCCCATCGTGACAGCGCCCAAATTTCCGCTAAGGTGACCTCCGTCCGCAGCGGCCAGAGAGCCGCGCGAGGAGGATCCCAATGGAAGATAAAGGTCGCGAATCCGACCATCTGATGCTGATCACGCCGGAGCGGGTGTTTTATGCCGGTTTGCTTGGCCGCCCCCGTAAGAGGACCCCCGGTTGCTGCCACGTCTATGTCGCGGTGAAGGGCAATTTGCACCTGACGATCGACGACGTCCTCGCCACCGGTGAGCTGTTCGTCACCCTGCCGAACCAGCGGCATTCCATCGCCAGCGACTATCGCACCGTCATCAGCGTGACGCTGGAGCCGGAAAGCATGCCGGATGGCGTGATCGAGGCCCTGGCCGAGCGGCTGCGCGGACCGGACAAGGCCGCCTATGCCCGCAACATCCTCGCCGCCTACGCGCTGCTGCGCCAGCGTCGCTATGGTGACATCACCACCGCCGAGTTCGACGAGATGTGCTTCGGCGAGGCGCTTCCGCGCCGCGTGCTCGATCCGCGTGTGACCCGTGCCGTCGCCCGCATCGAGCGCTTCTCCGGCGAACCGGTGACGGCAGATGCCTGCGCGGCTGAAGCAGGGCTGTCGGCTTCGCGCTTCCTGCACCTGTTCAAGGAGGAGACCGGCATCTCGTTCCGCTCCTTCCGCGCATGGAAGCGCGCGCGGCATTTGCTGCACTTCGCCAATCAGGACCTCAACCTCGCCCATCTCGCGCAGGACATCGGCTATCCCGACTCGACCCATTTCAGCCACTCGATCCGCCGCTTCTATGGATTGAAGCCGCGCGCGATCTTCGTCGGCTCGCGCGATCTTGCGATCTACCGCAGCACCGAGACGGTGCGGGAGCTCGCGGAGGCGAGCTAGCACTGCTCCCGTAGGGTGGATTAGCTCGCGGCTGCGCGAAGCGCAGTCCGCCAGCGTAACCCACCACTGACCATCCGCGGTGAGGAAAGTTGGTGGGTTACGCCTGCGGCTAATCTTA
>NZ_AJQE01000442.1 GCF_000261685.1 Bradyrhizobium genomosp. I (2014)
TCAGGATTTGCTTTTGGGGCTGATGGACGAACCCCGCTCGTCGTCATCTCTCGAGCCAGCCGCGCGCCATGACCAGGCACCGGATCCCGGAGAGCCCGACCGCCAGCAGTCCCCGGACGAGCCGATGGCTGCGCTTGCCAGGAGCAACCGCCTGCCAAGCGAGGAGGTCCTCATCAACGATGAGCATGACACAGCTGAGTTGAGGCCAGCGAAGAGGCAGAGGACCCTAAACAATCCGCAAGGCGTTGCCGGCGAGCGGCAGCTGAGCGAGATCGCCAATTCAGGCGGCCAGCCGACACCGGCGCCTACCCATCAACAGGGTACGTCGTCATGGGAGACGCAGCCGATGCTGCTGCGGAGCGGCTACGAAGATGTCACGGCGCCGCATGCGGTCGCGATGTACGTCGGGGGCGCCGCTGCGCAGCACAGCGCGCGGCAGCGAGCTGTCAGTCGGCCATTGGTCCTCCCGGAAGGTTACGATCAGGATCTGCGCTTAATGGTGGAAGACGGCCCATCGTGGCCCGAGGTTCCTCCTGAGCAGGCGCAGGACATAGTCCAAGCTGGGCAGGAACCTGCCCGGCCGACCGTGGAAGCAGCGCCAACGCACTCTGCCAGGGCTCGCTCAAATACCTACGGCGGTATTGAGGTGTCGTTTAATCCGAATTCGCCCGCATCATTTGAGTTGCGTGACAATGCTTGGAGCCCGGCGCCTGGCTTTCCGCCGCCGTTTGCCGGCCCGGTACCGGGGCATCACCAGGGCGCTCAACAGCTCGGCTCGCCGCAGGGGCTTTCTCCGGTGTCCGCCCACTCGGACGATGACGCTTTGGCGTGGTTGAGCGAGGAGCTTGCGCGGCAGATGCAAGAACCGGCATCACCATCAACTGCCAGGGCTCAGGATCTCTATCGTGGATTTGAGGCACTCCTTGATCCGGATGTGGCCGAGTTGGATGACAGTGCTCACTTTGCGCCAGCGCCTGCTGCCAGGGCTCGCTCAGACACCTACGCCGGTCTTGAGGCAGCGGTTAATCCGAATCCGCGCACACCATTCGAGTTGCGTGACAATGCTTGGGCCCCGGCGCCTGACTTTCGGCCGCTGTTTGCCGGGCCAGTACCGGGGCATCACCAGGGCGCTCAACAGCTCGGCTCGCCGCAGGGGCTTTCTCCGGTGTCCGCCCACTCGGACGATGACGCTTTGGCGTGGTTGAGCGAGGAGCTTGCGCGGCAGATGCAAGAACCGGCATCACCATCAACTGCCAGGGCTCAGGATCTCTATCGTGGATTTGAGGCACTCCTTGATCCGGATGTGGCCGAGTTGGATGACAGTGCTCACTTTGCGCCAGCGCCTGCTGCCAGGGCTCGCTCAGACACCTACGCCGGTCTTGAGGCAGCGGTTAATCCGAATCCGCGCACACCATTCGAGTTGCGTGACAATGCTTGGGCCCCGGCGCCTGACTTTCGGCCGCTGTTTGCCGGGCCAGTACCGGGGCATCACCAGGGCGCTCAACAGCTCGGCTCGCCGCAGGGGCTTTCTCCGGTGTCCGCCCACTCGGACGATGACGCTTTGGCGTGGTTGAGCGAGGAGCTTGCGCGGCAGATGCAAGAACCGGCATCACCATCAACTGCCAGGGCTCAGGATCTCTATCGTGGATTTGAGGCACTCCTTGATCCGGATGTGGCCGAGTTGGATGACAGTGCTCACTTTGCGCCAGCGCCTTCTGCCAGGGCTTGCTCAGACACCTACGGCGGTCTTGAGGTATCGTTTAATCCGAATTCGCCCACATCATTTGAGTTGCGCGACAATGCTTGGAGCCGGGCGCCTGGCTTTCCGCCGCCGTTTGCCGGCCCGGTACCGGGGCATCACCAGGGCGCTCAACAGCTCGGCTCGCCGCAGGGGCTTTCTCCGGTGTCCGCCCACTCGGACGATGACGCTTTGGCGTGGTTGAGCGAGGAGCTTGCGCGGCAGATGCAAGAACCGGCATCACCATCAACTGCCAGGGCTCAGGATCTCTATCGTGGATTTGAGGCACTCCTTGATCCGGATGTGGCCGAGTTGGATGACAGTGCTCACTTTGCGCCAGCGCCTGCTGCCAGGGCTCGCTCAGACACCTACGCCGGTCTTGAGGCAGCGGTTAATCCGAATCCGCGCACACCATTCGAGTTGCGTGACAATGCTTGGGCCCCGGCGCCTGACTTTCGGCCGCTGTTTGCCGGGCCAGTACCGGGGCATCACCAGGGCGCTCAACAGCTCGGCTCGCCGCAGGGGCTTTCTCCGGTGTCCGCCCACTCGGACGATGACGCTTTGGCGTGGTTGAGCGAGGAGCTTGCGCGGCAGATGCAAGAACCGGCATCACCATCAACTGCCAGGGCTCAGGATCTCTATCGTGGATTTGAGGCACTCCTTGATCCGGATGTGGCCGAGTTGGATGACAGTGCTCACTTTGCGCCAGCGCCTGCTGCCAGGGCTCGCTCAGACACCTACGCCGGTCTTGAGGCAGCGGTTAATCCGAATCCGCGCACACCATTCGAGTTGCGTGACAATGCTTGGGCCCCGGCGCCTGACTTTCGGCCGCTGTTTGCCGGGCCAGTACCGGGGCATCACCAGGGCGCTCAACAGCTCGGCTCGCCGCAGGGGCTTTCTCCGGTGTCCGCCCACTCGGACGATGACGCTTTGGCGTGGTTGAGCGAGGAGCTTGCGCGGCAGATGCAAGAACCGGCATCACCATCAACTGCCAGGGCTCAGGATCTCTATCGTGGATTTGAGGCACTCCTTGATCCGGATGTGGCCGAGTTGGATGACAGTGCTCACTTTGCGCCAGCGCCTTCTGCCAGGGCTTGCTCAGACACCTACGGCGGTCTTGAGGTATCGTTTAATCCGAATTCGCCCACATCATTTGAGTTGCGCGACAATGCTTGGAGCCGGGCGCCTGGCTTTCCGCCGCCGTTTGCCGGCCCGGTACCGGGGCATCACCAGGGCGCTCAACAGCTCGGCTCGCCGCAGGGGCTTTCTCCGGTGTCCGCCCACTCGGACGATGACGCTTTGGCGTGGTTGAGCGAGGAGCTTGCGCGGCAGATGCAAGAACCGGCATCACCATCAACTGCCAGGGCTCAGGATCTCTATCGTGGGTTTGGGGCACTGCTTGATCCGGATGCGGCCGAGTTGGATGACAGTGCTCACTTTGCGCCAGCGCCTTCTGCCAGGGCTCGTTCAGACACCTACGACGGTCTTCCATTGGTTGATCTGACCGCGCCCGCACCGTCCCCATTGCGCGACGATATCGTGCGGCGGTTTCCGATCACCTCCTCCGATGCTCAGATCGGGGCGTTGAATCCGATAGCCTTGTCCCACAACCGCGGGCTGGTGCTCGAGGACACGGAATGGCTGGGCGACGAGCATATCCTCAGGGATTACCAGCTTCAGGAGCTGGATTTGCAGAGGAGCGATTCGGATCTCGCCGCCCGGACGCGGTTCGTAGATCCCCTCGAAGCGCTGCGGCTGCGCCTGGGCGCGGAGAGCGACGTGCTACGCGTATTCCATCGCATCGTCCATGATCGGCGTGATAACGATACAGCCGACTTCCTGTTGCTGCCAGTGAACGATGCCAGTGCTACGGACCGCGGCAGGCATTGGTCGCTGCTGTTCGTTGATCGCAGCAACCGGCAACGGCCTGTCGCCTATCACTACGATTCCTACGGGAGATACAACGAGACGCATGCAAGACAACTCGCAGAAAGGCTGAACCTCGCCCTGCAGCCCGCCGGCATGGCCCAGCAGCAGAACACTTATGATTGCGGCGTCTTTGTCGTGGACGGCACGCGGGAGCTGGTTAGGCAATTGGCGCAAGGACGGGAGCCAGACCAGCTGAACCTCAGCAACGTCGTTGCCAATCGGCAGGCACTGCAAGCGCGACTCAGGGGTTGATGTCGCCGTGGGCGGACCCTCGCGGCGCTTCTCTTTGAGCTTGAATGACGGCTGGAAGAAGTTCACCAGCAGGCGCGCCGCGGCGTAGAGACGTGCCATCACGCGGGCCGTCTCGCCCCCGTCGAAGCGCCCGTATCCGACGAGCCGCCGGACCACCGACAGCGCGATGCGGTTGTCGGCAAGGGCGAGCGCGCGACGCTGCGCTTCGGAAAGACCGGTCAGCTGACCGGCGCCTCGAGGAGACCGAGCTTTCGCGCGGCCAGGTATCGGCCTTCGCCCGCGATGATCGTGCCATCGCTGTCGACGAGCAGCGGGTACCGTCAAGTTAACGAATTGGAGCGGCCGAGGGGTAGACGACCGGCATGCCGACCGCCCGGGACCCTCTTTATCGCCGCCATCGCTTCCCATCGGAAGTGATCAGCTATGCCGTTTGGTTGTACTTCCGGTTTCCCAGCGTCTCATGAAGAAGCTCTTGAAATCCGCCGGCACGCGGCCGCGCGTGATGATCACGGACATGCGTTCGCACGGCGCTGCGAGGGCGAAGATGGGCTTTTTCGTCGAACATCGCCAGCACAGAGCTCTCAACAATCGGGCTGAGAATTCTCATCAGCCGACGCGGCAACGCGGCGGATCATGAAGCGTTTCAAATCGTCCCGTCAGGCTCAACGGTTTCTGTCACTTCACGTTCCAGGCATCGTAAGTGGATCCGTAATCCCCGGGAAATTGACGAAACCTCAGACTCTCTCCTCAGCAGAGGTGTATCCGCGCCTGCGCTTGGCGCGCTCCAGCCGTCCGAATGCTTCGCCCGCTTCAGCGCTGGCATCGAAAGTCTGCACCATCGTCTGGCCGGTCGTGCCGATCCGGCCCCAGTCGCGGATCAGCGAGACCCCGCCGAACAAGGTCGGTTGGATCGAAAGCAAGTAAAACCGCCGCATGTTGCGGGTGGTGTCGATGCGGCGAAGGTGAAGCGGCCCTAGCTTAAGGTTCGGCATGCATGGATTCTCGCTTCCTGTGGAAGCGAGGTCCAATGCTTTCTATGAATCGATCAGGGCCAAACGATTCATTCTCTCGCTACATCAATTGCACCAGGCGGGTGTCTTCGGACTGTGGCGATGATGTGGAGGCTCCACGGCCCGATTTGAACCCCACCGTCTCGCGGCAAAACCGAGACCGCAGTCTGAACTGATCGAGAAGCTCACTGAATCGCGCCGGAGCTCGGTCCAAGCATTGTCGATCCAGCAGCCTCAGCAAGGTTTGAAAGCTGACTAGGTGACATCGGTGCAGCCGTTGAGCGATCGACGGAGCAATTGCGGACGAACGGGAAATCGAAGTCCGGACACGGGTGAATTATGGAATGACACCCGGGCACTTCTTTGCCGGTGCTGCTGCAGAGAATCAAGCGCGCGATGTGGTCGGACATCGCCGACCTGCGTCTGGCAGCCCGACCAACCTTATGGGGTGTTGAAGAAGCGCGCGGCCTCTTAAAGGCCGCATTCTCTGTGGTAGGGCAGTATCTGAAAGCGCGTATGGCCGCGCAACCTGAGGCGAGAGGAGGATTCCGATGTTCGAGGCTAAAGACTATCGCGTGTGCTGCCATCACTTTGTCACCCCGACCGACCGCGCCGTCTACCCGGCGCAAGAGCCCTTACTAACCTACTCTGAGGCCCTCCGGCAGGTGCAGACCGAGCAGGCCAAGGGCTACATGGTGGCCTGGGTCATCGATCGCACCGGAGCAGGCGCCACCAATGAGATTGGTGGTTCGAACGCATCGGTTCGACGTTGATCGTAAGCGCAGCTCTGGCCCTTGGATTGGCGCTTGACGTCTGTTTTGATTACGGTGTGAGCCGGCACGGCTTCCACTTTTCCGACAACGTTGACGCTGGCCTCAAGCGCCTGCCTGTCGTCGAACCACTTTTTAGAGCTTGATCACATGATCGCAGCCGCGCCGAAGATCGAAGAGGCTGCAATGCCGTTTCCACGCCGAGTCACAAGCAGAAGAAACTCAACCAGGACTCGCGCTGGTCAGCGTCATCAGAAACTGTGCACGCTCGACAGGACGATCGAGCCAGTGCGTCGAGGTCTATTCCTGCATAGGAGGACGCGGCGAGGCGGCGGGAAAGTTGGAAGGTTGGGATCCAGCAAGGTCCCGATTCGCGCGCTGTACCTCGGCGGTCCCAAACACGAGGACGCAGAGAGGTCTGTTTTGGGCGCGGGATTTTGGCTGGGACACGAGCCCGTCAGAGCGTTGCCGCCGTCGCTCTGAAATGGTCGGGAAACCTTCCGATCGTGCGAGACTCTTATCTAACCTCACTTGTGATCCGCTCCCCTCGAGACTTTTGGAAGATATCCCAACTGCCGTTCCAGAGCAGCTAAGGTTCGACGGGCCGAATCCAATCTCGCAGTCGCCTCGACCAGGTCGGCCCATGTTTTATCCGACCGTGCAACCGCCGTGGAGCCGGTCTCAAACAGGTTGTTGTTGAGATGCGGGGCCGCTTCGCCTCGCAGGGCACGCTCCAAATCGAGCAGGGTGCTCGTCAGCGCTCGATGCGCGCACGCGTCCTCTCGTTCCAGGTTTTCCGCCACGTCGAGCGCCGCACGATAGTGTCGTATCGCTGCAACGACTCTGCTCTCGAGGTCGGGCTCATCGCTCATCTGCTTTTCTCTCCACGAATCTTTGAGCAATTTGTGTCGGTCTGAACGAGCAAAAATTGTAAGCGGAGCTTTTCTCCCATTTGAT
>NZ_AJQE01000443.1 GCF_000261685.1 Bradyrhizobium genomosp. I (2014)
TCGTTGCCGCCTCCATACCCCCCGCCAGCGATTTGCAAACACGTTGATCAACAGACTGCAATCCCCACGCCAAACCTTTGCGAGTGGGACGCGAACGTCGCTTACGGTAAGAGAAATATGAGAACCTGGTGCAGTTGTCGGGCGCCGCAGACATTACGTTGCTGTGGCGGGTTTGCGACAAGACTGGCTGGCGCCGAACATGATCGACGAGGACGCGAGCCACCTCAGCGTCACGCGTTGCGTCCGCTCCTTAAACAGCCAGTCGGGGCTGCGTCATCGCCTAGACGATGCTGCCAATCAACGCGCCCGAGGCGGTCTCTTGCGCGCGAGCAAGATCACCATTCACCAGTGCTCCACTTTCCGTCGCGGCCGGATCGCCAGCGGACGGGCAAACCGCTTTCCCCCGAGCCGCTTGGGTCTGGCGACCATCAGGACCGAGGCCGTCATGCGTTCCGCGCCGCTCGCTTGCATCTTGGCTATCGCCCGAGCGAGCGCGTCGTCCAGGACGTGAGAAGGCCCAGCTGTTCGGCCGCAACACCGACGAATGCCGATCTCAAGTCGTTAGGTGAGCGCGAGCTTCAGAGTCGCCCATCTTGGTCAACCATGTGGAGAGCTGCTAAGGCTAATCGATAGCGCCACACGCAGAAGCTAGCGTTTGTGTGCCCGGGCGGGCAAGCAAGAAACGGCTACGCTTCTTCGCCAGCGGACGCTTAGAGGAAGACGGCCATTTCAGCGGCGGCTTCGCCAACAATTACAACGATTTGTCTTAATCAGGACACGAGTGAATCCTCTTTTCCAACAACAAGGCGCGTGCGCCATCTGCATGACGCGTAGCATCAATAGCAGCCGGATAAAGTTGGCGGATCGTATTGCCTCATCTGACGATGAAAATCTCAGCTTGGCCGATGTAGCTCCGGCTGACGGCCTGTCCGACGTTGCATCATGGCGCGCAGGATCGGACGCACTGGGGACATCGCGGAGTGCGCATTAAACGCAGCGGCAGCCGCAGTCCCGAGATCATCGGCCAGCGCCGCACCTTTAGCCGTGCGCGGGATGATCGTCTGGGCTGCTTTGCGTCTGAGCGATTTCTTTCTTCATTTAATCAGGTGAACAGATCGCTCCGCTCTTGCCGGACTCTCAGATCGCGCTCTCGTCTGTTCTCGCGTTGGCCCGGCTATCGCGGTCATTCTGCTTATCGGACCAAGCATAGGCTCAAGTGCAGGCCAGAACAACTGGTCGCGGACAGAGATCGAAATGCACATGTTCGGTATGGGACTGGGGCTGGCTGCGGTCAGCGTCGCCTGACCTCCTAACGAGCTTTCCGTCAGATGAAACGATGCAGGACGCAGAGCTGCGCGCCGACCGCGAGTTGAGGTGGAATGAGTTCAGGATCGGAGATGATCGCATCAGACGTGGTAGATGCAGCCGCGAGTTTGTCTTTCTTCTTCGACCTTTGTCAGCTTCTCGAAAGCCAGCCTCTCTAACACTCGAACTTGGCCTCTTGATGACGAAGCTGCCCATGCCGGAATTCGTGACGAACTTCAGCTCATTCCCTCTGGGAGATATTCTAGAGGCCTTTGGTCTCTTAACAAAAAGGAGGGCTTTATGGCTCCAAGCCCGATCGATAATGCCCGTTCACCAGAATCACCGACAGCGCACGTCTGGACACAGGAAGATCATGATTTGTTCAGCGAGATCATGAATGAAGCTGGACCATCATCGTCTGCCGCACCTGAGGAAGCGGTAGATGTCTCCTTCGCCGCTCCCCAGAGATTTTCACACGGTTCGCAAATCGCCCCTGACTCGATGGTCGATAGGCTGTTCCACCGGGGTCTCTTGCCGGACTCGGACCAGCCGACAATGACCTATGAAATCCAGGGTCACCGCTACACGGCCGGTTTGGATGAGTGTAATCGCGTTCTTCTTGTTCATAACCCTGCGGAAGACCAAGTGCTTGGGGCCGGCCGGGCGGGGGTACCGGACTTCGGAGCCTTCTTCGCGGAGAACCGACGCTATGGAAGGCCGCTACCACAGCAATGGGCCACACCTGCCCTCATAGACAAGCTGCGCGAAGAAGGTTTCATGCCGACCGCCAATAGCCCCACGACCATCCATCTTAACGGACGGGCCTACAAAGCCGAACTAGCCGAAGGAGGATTCGTTAAGCTTACGCGGGTATGAGACCAACTTGACGGTGAGCCGATCGCGCTGGGTCTGAGTCGTGCGGTCACTTTGGTTGTCCTTACCTGGATAGACGGTTCATCGCTTAGCAGTGGATTGTTCGAGCCGCCAGCGGGTACGCATCATCGGGCCCGCTGGCAGCGCTCGAGATGCACGGTCATCCTGGCCATTCGTCTGCGTGGTGCCGACCTGTCATCCGGCCGGCAATATTGTCGCCGTGTTGCTTCACTCGAGGATGTTGCTGGCGCTTGACCGATACAGCTCCGGCTGTGGGCCAGTCCGAGGTTGCACCATTGCGCGCGGGATCGGAAGAACCGGGGTGCGTCGCGGAGTGCCCAAGGCACGCCGCCGCGCCCCGGTCCCGGGATCACCGGCCAGCGCCGCACTGTTAGCCGTGCGCGGGATGATCGTCTTCTCGGCTGCTTTGCGTCTGAGGGATCCCCGTGAGCGCTGCACGACGGTGTGCCGCGGCCGAACTGCTCGGGGCGGTGCTTCGCGAGGTGACCGAGAATTACCAGGGCAAACGGGGCTCGGCCGCAAGCCAGCGCTCGATGTCGGCTGGGTTCGGCAAATTGGGCAGAAACCGGTGCCCGTTGAGCACTTGCTTGGAAACGGCGGAGGCCCTGCAAGTGCGAGGCTGGATTGTCTTGGCGGACGCGAAGGTATTCTCAAGGAGGTGGCAGCAAAGATCGCCTAGCCGCAAGGACCGTCGCAAGTGGCGCAGTCGCTTTGCGTAGCAGTGGGATTGCGTGAGCGTATTTGTCGAGGAAATCGTGTCAATTTAACACTACCAAATCTGGGCGTTCTGCAAGCAGTAGCTCCACCGTAGAGTCACGCAAGATCGCATGCACATAGGCGTGTGCAACCAGCCTCAAAAACCGGAAAAGAACGTCATGGCGAACATCAATCTCAGCTCCCAATCTATTGCAGGTGCACGCGCCGGACAGCGAGCCGCCACCGCCCGGAAAGTCATTGAATGGCGAGCGCCGGCCCCGAGACGCCGAGGCTTCCACATGATCCACGGAATGAAGCCCATGGCGCGGATGCTCGCAGCAATTAGGCGCGGGCTAGCCTTGTCCGATCTTGACCGGTGCTGCGCAATCTGGTGGCTCTATCGTCTCCATTTCGGGTTCACCGGCGACGTGATGTTGGGGCTCGCCGCGGTCAGGATTGCCCAGGAGAGATCCCGCTGCGGAATTTAGGAATCGTGGGGCGCGCCTTCCATACGGGCTCGGCGCCCTGCCGCCGGTTACGTGTTTGGCTGGCGAGGAAAAGTGGCCGAATGCCGATTGCCTTTAGTCTCCCCCAGCCAATTGGGCCGCATTCACTTCTAGCGCCGAGGATCTGCCCGTGGGGGTGGCACCAAAGTGCAGGCAAATACGATGAGCAGATTGCAAAAACTGAACTTGCGCTCGCCCTTCACACGATCAGTAAGCTGAATTTGATGTCGGATGATGCTGCTCATGAAGGTCCCAGCAGGGGCAGACGACCGGGCCATAGCGGGGAGTGTAGGAATCAGGACGGTCTGGAATCCTTGGTCACGTCTGGTGATCGGGGGCAAGGACGCGCGGCTCGCATTCCATCTGGTGATCTTCTGCTGTTACATGAAAGGAAATGACCCGCGTGAGTTCGCGTGGCGATGCAAGGGCGGGTAGCTCGCCAAGCAATACTGCCCGAGTCGTTGCGCTGGATGGATCCTCGCGCAGAACCTCACCGACGCTGTGTACCCACGGCTTGAATTCCTCTGTGAGCGGCTCGTCCGTTGCAGACCGCCAGCCGTTCAACTCTCCCCTCGGTGAATAAGCCGTTGATCTTTCGCCAGGCACTTTGCGCCCGCCTCCGGCCGCCGCGCGATGAGACAACGGCCGCGGCTTCCCGGTCGGTCGGCGCCTTCGCAATGGTACGCGGAATCGGCTTTGGAGCGAATTCCGGGTCAACGGATCGAGCTCTTATCACCAGAAACGAGCTCCGGTTCGCGAGCGGAGTTGCGCTCGCCTTGTCCATGCGGGCGGTTTGCAATCGAAGCAAGCCGGTGTACAGGCGTGATCGCGACATAGTCCTCGGCGGCGAATGGGCGCCGAGGACTGGGGCCATCAGCGAACTTCAGAACGGCCCCTAAGCATCTGCAGTTTGGAGCCTCGTAACAGTGAAGCCCTTAGTTGAGCTTGTAAGACGCCTGGAAGAACGTACCCCACCGTTCCATGCTGTAGTTCGCAAATCCTAGCGAGCCGCAGCCGTTTCCGCAGTCCGCGGAGTCCGCTTCCTTTTTCGTCCACATGGCCCAATAGCGGCCTCCAACGCCTAGGCTGATATTGTTGGTGACAAAGTAGGACAGAAGGCCTTCAACCTGGACGCCGCCGCCACCATTGCCGTGTTGCTCACTAAAGGTGGTCTTTTTGCGCAAGAGATGATTATCGCGGCCCTTGAAGTCGGTCCAGGGCAGGTAAGCGATGTCCGCATTCAGGCGCCAGCGCTCGGTCAGCATAGTTTCGGCGCTCAAGCCGATTCGAGGCGCATTCCATTGAGTATCTTGGCTGCCAACGATCCTATCGTCGCTCGGCTTGATACGACAAAAGTCCTGCGGATTTGTGAGCGGAACGCAACCCCTCGAGTCTGAGCTCTGGCTGTAATAGGCCCAGCCTATAAATCCGCCGATCTTGTAGTTCGTACTGCGCAGGACATCGTAACCGGCGTCGGCCGTGTAATATGCAAATCGCCCGTTTGACTCACCTGAACGAGTATTTAGGTAGGGGTATCCCTCGTGGGGCAGCCAATCTTCATCGTTCGATTTCCCTTTGTTGAAGAACCCGATACCAAGGCTACTCTTCAAGAACACTCCCCAGGGACTGTCGACACGGCCGAATACCTCCCCCGAAAGTCCGTCCAGTGCATGATAAGTGAGCCTGGAAATCAGTATGCTGGGGTCTTCAGGCCAGCCATACGGGACTGCGCTTTGATCCCACTGGAATCTTCCCCGGCTCAGCCAGAGCCGCGAGCCCCCTTCGAACGACCAACCGGACGTGTAGGGAATGGGTGGTACGCTGCCGGCTGATCTCGCATGCAGCGGCGAATCGGACTTTGGTGCGGCTTCTGGGTCCGCACCAAAGTGGTAGTTCAGACCAATTTTCCCAATGTGATAGTTGCTGGACAGGCTGGTCGTGCTCGCCGGCAAAATCGTAGACGGAGATAACTTCGCGGTCGAAGCGGTCGCGACGCTCGGCCCGCCAAAATGCAGATAGTCATACTCGACGTTCACCGACCATGAAGGCGTAAGGGCTTGCTCCACACCGAGCCCGATGACGCCACCAACTTGGCCATAGTCGAAATGGGTTTTCTCCTGTGGCAGGTCGCCCCCTTCAAAGTTGTTGACGATGTCGCCTCGATTATTTTGCCAGGCTGCACCTGCCTTGAGATAGGCAAGCGTTTGCCCGAGCGAGCCGAAGGCGTAACCGATGCGACCGGTCCCGGTCGCAAAGAGGTTCGGAGCTGCGTTGCAGTTTGCGCTTACAATCAAGTCTGAGGCTGCGAGGCAGGTGTTTGAGCCGCTCGCGACAGCTGCGCTGGCATCCAGTTCGAGGCCGTACACCCAACTATTGTTCTGCCAATTGTAGCCGATTTGGCCACCTGCGACGAAGGAGGGAATATCGACGACGTCGCCGTAGATCGGTGGGCCGAACGGATTGGTGAAAGAGGTTCGACCGTACCCGCCGCCTACATGCCCGCCAATGTAGCCTCCGGACCAGTTCCACACCGACGGTGGCAGGGCTTCTCGCCCGAGGTTCGCCATAGATGTACCCGTTGTGGCGATCGCCATGGTCGCAGCCCCCAAAAAGAGAACTCTTGATCGCATAAAGATTGCCCTGAACTTTCCCGAGTTGTAGTCGCGCTCGCTAAGTATCGCCGCACGGCAAATCGTCGGAGCACCAGGCCCCCAATAACGAGCCGGGGCCGCTCCGAAGATCACCGCACGACGATTGGTGATGACGTCCTCAACGTAGCAAGCCGCGTGCCGGAGCAATTCCTTTGTTCTGCAGGAGCTTACTAAGAGCGTGCCGCGTCAACTTCCCTACATTGGGTGGAAGGCGGACGAACGAGTGTCGAGGTTCGCTGCATTGCGGAGCTAGCGTCCAAGGCACGTGCATGTGCCGGAACTTTGTGGTCTGCCCGGTGAGCACAAGCTGGTTCAGCTTGGATGAGCCGTGAGATTTCAAGCCTAGTGTTCTTTTCACTCCGCGAGCTGCCTGATGGCAACCAGCCGGCCGTTGCAAGTTCAGCTCGTACTAGGGTCTGTACCTAAATAGCGCCA
>NZ_AJQE01000444.1 GCF_000261685.1 Bradyrhizobium genomosp. I (2014)
GTCCAAACAACCGGGGCCAGCTCTGAGTATGCCAGACGGGTCAACCCAAAGATTGACGTGCTTGTCGTTTCGGCTCGTACTGGCGAGGGCTTTGGCGCGCTCTACGCCTGGATCAACAGGCAGGCGCGCCGTCAGAGGCGCGCCTTAGAGGACGCAAGGCGATGAGCGCCGCAGCCACCTGCGATCGAAAGCGACTGCGCGTGCGCGTGAGTGGAGCAGTGCAAGGGGTTGGCTTTCGTCCCTACGTCTATGGACTAGCCATGCGGTACGGATTGGCGGGATTTGTCATCAATGGTCCCGAGGGCGTTCTCATCGAGGTCGAGGGGCACCGTACGTCTGAGTTTATTGCCGCGTTGCCGCAGCGTGGAGAGGCTGGCCCGGTCATCGTTGTCACCAGTGCAAATCTCTACGGCGAACCCCTGCTGATCGATAACGTGGAGGCGTTGAGACAGCTCAAGGGGGTCGCCGACCTGGTCGTGACCCATGATCGCGATATCTTGGCGTGCGCTGATGATTCCGTGGTTTCGGTGGCCGCTGGCCGGGACCAATTCATCCGTCGTGCTCGCGGCTATGTTCCCGAGCCAATTCGGCTTGCAAGGTCTGTCCCGCCCGTGCTCGCCGTCGGCGGGATACTGAAGTCGACCGTCACCATCACGCGGGACGACCAAGCGTTCGTCTCTCAGCATATTGGCGATCTAAATACGGCCGAAAGCATCCGTGCGTTCGAGAAGACGATCCGGCACCTCACATCGAGCCTCGGCGTGGAGCCTGTCGCCGTCGCCCATGATTTGCATCCCGATATGGCTTCTACCCGGTTTGCGGAAGCAAATGCTCGCGCGCTAGTCGCGGTTCAGCATCACCATGCACACGCTGCCGCAGTAATCGCTGAGCACGGCCATGCGGGACCTGCGCTTGCCCTGGTGCTCGATGGCCATGGCTTTGGCTCCGACGGCGGTAACTGGGGTGGCGAATTATTGTTGTGCGAAGAGACGTCGTCCCAGCGCATCGGGCACTTAGCGCCCCTGCAGATACCGGGTGGAGATCGTGCAGCCCGCGAGCCGTGGCGCATGGCCAGCGCAGTATTACACGGGCTCGGCCGGGGTAACGAAATCGGGCAGCGCTTTGCCGCGCAGCGGCAAGCCGGCTGTCTGTCGGACTTGCTCGATCAGCCGGGCGGGACCACCACGACCAGTGCGGGACGGTTGTTCGACGCGGCAGCGGCGCTGCTAGGTATTGCGAATCTGCAGAGCTATGACGGCGAAGCAGCGTTGAAGCTCGAAGCGCTGGTGCGGGGTACTACGATTCTGGAAGCCGGCTGGACGATCGAGGGCGGCGTGCTGTCCCTTGGTCCGCTATTTTCACGTTTGATTGCTGATGACATTGACGCTGCCGGAGGAGCCGGGCTGTTTCATGGCACGTTAGCCGCTGCCTGCGTTGACTGGGTCACACGCTCTGCGCGGACAACCGGCATCAATACCGTGGTTCTGAGCGGCGGCTGCTTCCTGAACGCGGTGCTGGCGGACAAAATCCCGCGGGGGTGCAGCGATGCCGGTCTTACCCCCCTGGTACCGCGACGGCTGCCGCCCAATGACGGCGGTTTGAGCCTCGGCCAGGCCTGGATTGCGGCTCTAAAGATTGCTCAACAGCCGCCCGCCGGGCAGGAGCTGCCTGATATGTGTCTTTCGGTTCCGGCAAAGATCGCGAAAATTCTTCCCAACGAAATGGCCCTCGTGTTCATCGATGGCGTCAACCTGGAGATATCGATTGCCCTCCTCGACGAGCTCGACGTCGGCGATTTCGTCCTGGTCCATGTCGGCTATGCGCTCGCTAAGATCGATCCGGCGGAAGCCAAGCGCACGCTAGAGCTCCTGCAGGAGCTAGGCGCTGCGAAGGAATGCCGATCGTGAAATATTCCAGCGAATTTCGCGACAAGACTATCGCGCAGGGACTTGCGCGAGCAATTGACGCTGAGGTCAGTTCACAACGAGCCTACCGGTTCGTGGAATTTTGCGGTGGACACACTCATGCAATCTCCCGCTACGGTCTTGAGGATCTGCTGCCCGCGAACGTTCGGATGATCCACGGGCCCGGTTGTCCCGTCTGCGTTCTGCCGGCGAGCCGTATCGACATGGCGATCCGGCTCGCCGAGCGGCCAGAGGTCATTCTGTGCGTCTACGGCGACCTGATGCGCGCGCCTGGGTCGCAAGGGCAGTCCCTGTTGCTTGCCAAAGCGCTGGGTGCCCACATTCGGATGGTCTACTCGACCCTCGACGCTATCCGGCTCGCCGAACAGACGCCGGGCCGCGAAGTGGTCTTCTTTGCCATCGGATTTGAGACCACGACGCCCCCGACGGCGGTCATGATCAGGATTGCCGAGCACAAGCGGCTCGAGGGCCTTAGCGTGTTCTGCAATCACGTTCTTACGCCCTCTGCGATGCACCGCATTCTCGAGAACCCGAAGATCCGCAACACGGGCGGGGTCCCCATTGACGGCTTCATCGGGCCTGCACATGTCAGCACCATTGTCGGTACGCAGCCTTACGAGCCCATGGCGGAACAATTCGAGAAGCCGATCGTGGTCGCCGGATTTGAACCCCTCGACGTGCTGCAGGCTGTCCTGATGCTGGTGCGGCAAGTGAACCAAAACCGCCACGAGGTGGAAAACCAATACAGCCGTGCAGTGACACGCGAAGGCAACCGGCGCGCCAAGGAGGAGGTCTCGCAGGTCTTCGAGCTGCGTGAGCAGTTTGAATGGCGCGGGCTTGGACTGGTACCCAACAGCGGACTGAAGCTGAAGCAATCATATGCAAAATTCGACGCCGAGACGCGCTTTGCGATCCATGACCTGCGTGTCGCAGACAATCCGGCCTGCGAATGCTGCGCGATCCTGCGTGGCGCCAAACGGCCGATCGATTGCAAGTTGTTTGGCAATATCTGCACGCCGGAAACGCCCATAGGAGCCTGCATGGTGTCATCAGAAGGAGCTTGTGCGGCGTATTGGACCTATCGCCGAGTTCGCGATGAGCAGGCGAGGCAGACGTCATGAGCGTGAAAGCCTATCAACGCAAGCTCGATGTGGAGAACGGACGCGTTGAACTTTCCCACGGGGCCGGAGGCCGTGCCATGGCACAGCTAATCTCCGGCCTCTTTCATCAGGCCTTCGGTAATGAATGGCTCGCCGGCTCCAATGATCAGTCGGCGTTCGATGTTACCGCAGGCAGGATGGTGATGACGACTGATGGCTATGTGATTTCGCCACTGTTCTTTCCTGGCGGCAACATCGGGTCATTGGCTGTGCACGGCACGATTAATGACATCGCGATGTCCGGTGCGCGTCCTCTCTATTTGTCGGCCAGCTTTATCATCGAGGAGGGTTTCCGGTTTTCGGATCTCAAGACGATCGCGGAGTCGATGGGCGCGGCGGCATGTGCCGCCGGCGTCTATATCATTGCCGGGGATACCAAGGTGGTCGAGCGTGGCAAGGCGGACGGTCTGTTCATCTCTATGACCGGGATCGGGCTGGTGGCCGATGGGCTCGATCTTTCCGCTGACAAGGCAAAGGTCGGGGACCGTGTGCTGCTGTCCGGTAGCCTCGGTGATCATGGGGTGGCGATCATGTCAAAGCGTCAGAACGTTGCATTTCAAACCGAAATCGTCTCCGACTCAGCAGCGTTGCATAGTCTCGCTGCGGCCATGGTTGCCGCTGGCGGTGGCGGCATCCGGGTAATGCGCGACCCTACGCGCGGCGGGCTCGCTGCGGCTCTCAATGAGATCGCGCTTCAATCAGAGCTCGGCTTCCATCTGCAGGAATCGATGATTCCGGTGAAGCCTGCGGTTGCGGCTACCTGCGAACTGCTTGGACTCGAACCGATCCATGTTGCCAACGAAGGCAAGCTCGTCGCGATCGTGGCGCCGGATTCTGCCGATGCCGTTCTCGCAGCCATGAAGGCGCACCCCCTCGGGTCCAATGCGGCCGATATCGGTGAGGCGGTGGCTGACGATCACAAATTTGTGCAGATGACGACCGATTTCGGCGGCCGGCGAATCGTCGACTGGCTGTGGGGGGAACAATTGCCTCGGATCTGTTGAACAGGCTGCGCAACGTCCATTTCTTGGCCGCCATTTACTGACAACGCCATTAGCCCTCAGCTCAACAAGCGTTTCGCTTGATAGGCAATCCTACCTAATTGGCAAATTGCTGTCTTTGCTGCTTGAGGAGTTCGGCGAGGCTGGATTTCGGTTGTTGGCTTTTCTGCGGGCCGCGACTGCAATTCGGAACGATTCACCGGCATCGCGCAGTTTTCGACGGCTAAGTTCAGCGAACAGGATCACACGATCTACCCAGCACCCCTGGGTTTGAAATCCTGCGAAGCCTCGCAAATATCGCTGAATTCCTGCGCCATTTTGCCCGGCTGCGTCGCGATATCGCTGCGCGCTTCCGATAAGAAGGCGCGTCAGGCAGGGAGTATTCAAATGAAGGTCGGAGTTCCAAAGGAAATCAAGGCGCACGAATATCGCGTGGGCCTTACCCCAGGAGCTGCCCGTGAATACGTGGCAGCGGGCCACCGCGTGATGATCGAGACCAATGCCGGCGCTGGCATTGGTGCAACCGATGGCGATTATCGCAATGCCGGCGCAACGATCTTAACTTCGGCAGCTGAGGTATTCGCATCGAGCGAGATGATCGTAAAGGTCAAGGAGCCTCAGCCGGCCGAATGGTCCCAGCTGCGTGAGGATCAAATCCTGTTCACCTATTTGCACTTGGCCCCGGACCCGGAACAGGCTGCCGGCCTCTTGAAATCTGGATGCATTGCAATCGCCTATGAGACCGTAACTGATGCTCATGGTGGTCTTCCACTGCTGGCGCCGATGAGCGAGGTCGCGGGCAGGCTTTCGATCGAAGCGGCGGGTAGCGCTCTAAAGCGGAGTACAGGGGGGCGAGGGCTGCTGATCGGTGGGGTGCCCGGGGTTCAGCCTGCCCGAATCGTGGTGATTGGAGGTGGGGTCGTCGGTACGCACGCCGCGCGCATGGCGGCTGGTCTGGGCGCAGAGGTGACCATCATCGATCGTTCGATCATCCGGCTCCGTGAGCTGGACGAGCTATTCGAAGGACGGGTTCGCACTAGGTTTTCGACCATCGAATCCGTGGAGGAAGAGGTATTTGCGGCGGACGTGGTGATTGGTGCGGTGCTCGTCCCAGGGGCAAGCGCTCCGAAGCTGGTCCGCCGGAGCATGCTGAGCTCAATGCGCAAGAGAGCCGTACTCGTGGACGTCGCTATCGATCAGGGCGGCTGCTTTGAGACATCGCGCCCAACCACTCACGCTGATCCAACATACGAAGTAGATGGCATCATTCATTATTGTGTGGCCAATATGCCGGGTGCCGTGCCGCTAACCTCGAGCCAGGCACTGAATAACGCGACCCTGCCGTTTGGTTTGGCTCTGGCCAACAAGGGTTTTTCCGCCGTACTCGAGAATCCACATCTGCGCGCAGGCCTCAACGTCCATCGGGGCCGGCTAACATACAAGGCGGTGGCCGAGAGCCTCGGGCTGCCCTTCTCCCCGATCGAACAGGCTGCGGCCTGATCCCAGAGGCCCTCATGGGCGTTTCCTCCCTGACTAAGGCCACCCTTCGGGGTGGCTCTTTTTTTCGGCTATTAATCAACTGACCTCCGCCAGTATTGATTAGGAGTGCGGAACGAAGCAGAGGATCACCGGACGAACGCCTGCCTCAACCGCCGCCAGGATAGGGAGACGATGTACCTTCCGGTCCCATTGAGTGAAGCCGACAAGATGCGCCGCGGGCGACCTGATACTTGCCCGGACAGCTCCATGATGTCGCGACACATCGATCATAGCCGCGGCAGGCGGCCTTAAGGATCTCGGATCGTTCCCTAATGCTGGAGAAGGTGGTTTACCTGATCGCTGACGGCCGTGACACCGATCATGCGCAAACCACAGGATCGAGATCAGATTGTCATGTTCGTTGTAGGATTTGCGACACCGTATCGGGTCGGCGACCTGCGTTATCGAAATTTCTTCAGATGAATCAAGCTCAAGATGTCTGGCACAAGACTTGATAGCAAGAAACTGTTCCGCACCTTTTGCTTATGGAATAGCACTGATGGCCTACAAGATAATCGCATCCCAATGCACGGTCTGCGGTGCGTGCGAGTTCGAGTGTCCCAATGCCGCGATTAGCCTGAAGAACGACATCTATGTGATCAATCCGTCCCAGTGTACCCAATGTGAGGGGCATTCTGACGCGCCAAAGTGCGCCGTGGTTTGCCCCGTGCCAGATACTTGCGTGCCCGCATAGGAGCGGCAGCCGATGAGAGGGGCTCCTGCACGAAGCATGATGAAGATAATATCCAAAACAGCCGCCTTTGCGACCCGTCTCCCGTTTTCCTCGCTCGCTAGTACCCACTTTTCTTGGAAC
>NZ_AJQE01000445.1 GCF_000261685.1 Bradyrhizobium genomosp. I (2014)
CTGTCCAAACAACCGGGGCCAGCTCTGTTCCTCGTTCATTCGCTCTCTCCTCGGCTATCCAAGGAGGGGGCAATTCCTCGTGACGTCGAGGGGGCAGTTTTCGATGGCGCGCGCGACAGCGAGCCGACTTTGTTGTATCAGTCTGGCTCTGCCCTTTGGCAGAGCCAGAAAGCCAAACAAGCTCGGCCGAAGCTGTCTCGATGGGAGAACTCCAGCCATCTTGGGACGTCAAACAGCACGCGCCATGTTCGATGCGGAGCGCGTTTTCGTACGATCGCTGTCGCTACTGTCGATCAGGTTGGCAGCAGCCATGTGCACTCCACGACAACATACTCCGGAATGCTGTCCAGCGAGGACTTGCCGACGGCCCGAATTTGACGCGTCTGAATGCCAACGGGCGATCGAAGCGATTACCCCTTCTGGGAGTAAAGAGTCGGAATTCGGTGGAGGAGCTCGCCCGGACCTCAACGACGAAAAATCAATGGGGCCGCGAGACGATGCAGTCCCGCGGCCTCGCCACCGGAATTTAGTGAAAAGACAGTTTAAGTATAAAATCCCTCAGCCGGTGTTCTTTCAAGTAGAACACCGTGTTCCAACACTTGCCAATCCGGACAGCTACGGGGAAACGCGTGCAACCGCAGACCAATGCGGCCGCGAGATCGATGAAGAAGCCGGTAAAATTACGGTTCGCCTGTCCTATTCGCCTGTCATAACGGGTGCCAAGCGTCGAAAGAGTGTATCAGCGAGCAGAAGCAGCGCTCGATGCTATGCGCTGTTTGTAGTCGTCGGCGTCGTGCGTAATGGTGATCCTGCAGGTGCCGTTTGAGCGTATCATTGCTGTTGCGCTGATTGCGCGATGTTCGTGCATAACTGCCGGTTGCCGAGGCCCGCTTCAGCGTACGGCTTCCGTTCGCTTAAACCATTTCCTCGGTAAGCCAATGTAGTAGCCGCGCATGCGAAGCTCTGCCTCTCATCTATTGATGTGTTTCGCAAGCGGAACACACCACCGACACGATTGATTATTGCCTCACGCATCTCACGCGCATCGCGTGACGGAGACTTCGCGACGACCGACCTAGTGCTGACGCCAGAGGCCGCCACGCCAGCGGCCGGATCGGTACTCGCGGCTCGTTGCTGGGAAGTCCGGCCTTCAGACCGGCGTGTCGTAGGTGATGGGATAACGCTCTGGAAACGGCCCTCCTGCGTAGTCAATCTCCGCGGCGGGACGGACGCCCCGGATTTGCAGGATGCGGCGAACGATTTCCGGAACTTGGATGCGGCTGATCTGGTCGCCGAGGCAGGTGTGCATCCCGTAGCCCAGATGCATGTAGACCGACTCCGGCCGGTCGATCGCGAAGCTGGACGGCGCCGGCAGTTGCAAGCCATCGCGCATCGCCGACCGGGTCGAGATCAGCACCGTGCTGCCGGCCTTGATTGTCGTCGCGCGCAGCGAGCCCTTGGCTATCCGGTAATCGGTCCGGCAGTGGCGCACCACGAACGGATTGATCGGGTTGAAGCGCAGCGCTTCCCAGCAATAGCGATACATCAGATGGTCGTTGTTGCTGCTGGCGACGTCGATGGCCTCCTTCAGGATCCTCGGGCGCTTGAACAACTCGTCGAGCAGCTGCACGATGGCCGCCGATGTGGTCTCAATCCCGCCGACCAGTGTGCCCATCATATTGGTAATAATGCGTTCGTCGGCGAAGCCGATCGAATCGTCAAAATGGCTATTCAGCAGGCGGCTGAACACGTCCTCGAGCGGCGCCCCATTTTTCAGCTGCTCGCGCCGCTGCGGGAGCAGTTGTGTCAGATAGGCGCGCATCTCCTGCCCAGCGTCAATGTTGTCCTGGTGCACCTTCGGATCTTTGTCCAGGTTGTGAAACATGTCATATTGCGTCGCGCGCGACCAGCGGAACATCGAGGCCAGATCGGGGCCGGGAAAGCCGAAATATTCTCGGGTCAGCTGAATGGGCACCAGGCGCGACAACGTGCTGACCACCTCGATCTGGTTCTGGGTATAGATCTGCTTTTCGACAGACGCATTGGCGAGGCTGCGCACCTTCTGGCGAATTGCCGGCAGATCCTCCATGCGCATGAAGGCGCGCATGATACCCTTGTCGCGCTGGTTTATTTCGGTGCAGTCGCGGCCGAGCATGAAGGGGCCGACCGAAGGGTCCATCATTGGCGCATAGGTGACGTTGAAGATGTCGGGGCGGCTCAGCGCTTCCTGCACGTCGGGGAAGCGGGTGATGAACACCGGCCCCGCGGCGCCCAACGCCAGGTTGGGCCTGACGCGCCGGATGAATGCGAACAATGCATCCGGATGTTTGGCGATCATCCATTTCAGGAACTTCGCCGCCGGCCCCTGTTTCTGTTCCGCCATTGCTGCCGCACCCTAACTCCGAAAAGCTTCGCCTGGTCGGTCGATCCGGGCTTCCGTCCACCTTTCCCCCTGCGGGAGCGAGATGGTCTTCGCTATTGCTCCAGTTGGAGCTGACCCAATCAATTTCAGATCGACTTGAGGAACTCGATGATTGCGTTGCGCTCCTCCGGAGACAGCGCAGGGCCAATGACGCCCTCATGCTTCTCGTTCGAGAATTCGTGGCCGGTATTGCGATTGGCGGGCCTCGACGTATCGATGATGAAGTAGCCCTTGCTGTCGTAGGTCCTGCCTTCAGGAGCGACCGTCCGTGTCACGATACCGACGCGGACAGGATCGAAGCTGGGCTCACCGAGCAGGAAGACTTGTGGGCGCTCCGCAACCGGGCTGAGCAGATCGTAGATCGTCGGCACCGAGCCGTTGTGCAGGAACGGCGCAGTCGCCCATACGCCGTTCAGCGGACGCGCCTTATAGCCGAAACCTGCCGCTAGACAGTTCGGCCGATCGCCTTCGATCTCCGCTTGGACCGTCCCGGTCGACCGAAGCCATTCGTCGATGCCGGATTGGACCACGGCGCCGAGCGCAAGCGCGTAGAGTTGCATCGCATGGTCCGAGAGGTGGATCGTATCCAGCGTGTTGTCAGCCTTCCGTTGGCAGACATCGATGTCGAGGCCGAGCCCTGGGCTGCTCTGGCCCGCCCTGGCCAGTTCGCTGCCGGCGGTGTCCACGGTGCGATTGCGCAGCACGTCGCCCTGGGCCGGATCGGTGCCGATATGGCTTTGCTTGATGATCTTGACGTTGAGTACGGATTCCCTCGTCTGCTTCTCCTGCCCATCGCGACCGCGCCAGCGGATAGGGCCGAAGTTCTTCCAGAACTCCGCGTCCGGGGCCTTGCCGTGCACGATGTCCGGCGTCAGCGCTGGAAGATGGCAGCCGCTGCAATGTTTGTCGTAGAGTTGGGCTCCCACGGCGGCCTTGGCTTTGTCGATCGCAGGAAAGCTGTCGGGCCAGGCTGGCGCATTCAGTCCGGTGAAGGCTTTCGCCACCAGCGGCAGGTCCTTTCCAGCGAGCTGTTGTTCGATCCAGTGCAGATTATCGAAGGGGATGCTGCTGGCAAAACGTCCCCCCTTGGGCGGGGCGGTGAGGTTGAGCTCCGCCGAAACCCCCATCGCCTCGCCGGCATTGCGCACCAATGGCTGCATAATCGAGCCGTCGTACTGCACCCAATCGAACCATGACGATGTCCAGATGTGCGGGTAGCTGACAGGGGCGTTGAGGTTGACGTAGTTGCCGTAGCGCTTGGGGTCGAGTGCGAACACCTGGTTGCCGATGCGATTGAGCGCATCGAGGCGGGTAAACCCTTCCGTGACGTCGATCCCAGCGGGCTGATCGATCAGAGCACCAAGTATTCCATCGAGCTCCTTGGACAGTTGGACGCGTGTAAGATCGCTGTACTCGGTTCCTAAAACGCGCTTCGCGAACCGCCCGAAGCGACCGTCGAAGAAGGGTAGCTTTGCCGACAAAGCGGTCTGTGCGAGCGCAGCGCGGAGCGCATTTGTCAATTGACCGAGATCGGTCACGGCGGGGCCGCCTTCAATGACATAGCGCTTCTCTTTGAAGATCAGTTGGCCGGTATGGCACGCGGCACAGGTCAATCCAACGGCAGTCTCCTTACGCGAAAGTCCGCGGATCGACTGAAACGGCGAATATGCAAAGCCGATCGGCAAACCGTACTCATTGTTCTCGCTTTCGGCAGACTCTATGAATCCAAACCGCAGTAAATAGCGGTTGTCAGAAAACCGTTCTCGTTTGAAAAAGGGGATAGCGAAAGGCGAGTTCAGCGGCGCTTCCAGGGCGAGAAACCATGACAGCGGGATCGGTAAGGTCTGCGTGCCCTGGGCTTTATGATGGAATCGATCGGCGTCTTCGGCGTTCCAGCCCTGATCGAGCGAAACCTGCTCGCTCGCGGAAACCGGT
Source organism: Bradyrhizobium genomosp. I (2014) (assembly GCF_000261685.1). GTDB lineage: Bacteria > Pseudomonadota > Alphaproteobacteria > Rhizobiales > Xanthobacteraceae > Bradyrhizobium. The sequence continues at coordinate 4,358 of NZ_AJQE01000445.1, forward strand.
TCAGGGAGACCAGGCGGCGTCAGAGCTTCGATTGTCGCGCCAAGCTGGGAGCTGGTCATGACTGCGATCAAAGCAATGACCACGATGATCGCCAGAAGAACAAGAAAGCGTCGCCACCAAAGGCGCCGAATTGCGCTGGTAACTGTCGACATGGCTCCCCCGTGTCAGCGAACGGCCTCCAGCAGAGAGCCGTGCAAACAGTAATACTACAACTACATGATCTTGTAGGCTTACCCCTGCTGTTGACGTCCTTGAGACGCGATCACTATTCTTTCTGACGTCACAATCGGTGGTCTGTGGAATGGGCGAACTTGACCGCATAACAAGAACATCTAGAGCGTTCGGACGAGCTCTTGTTCGAGCCGCCATCCCATCCTCGCGATCGAATTTGCAGTGACGTTGGGTCCGCTGTGGGAGATCGGGGGGCTGTAATCCGCGGGAACGCGAGCGAACGGAATTGGCCGGGCGCCTGAGGGCAATAGGCTCGCACTCGGAGATCAGGACTCCGTAGGGCGCAATGACCATGAGCATACATCCGGCCACGCCGATCACGATGATGCAGACGGCGAATTCGAGCCAAGCAACGCGGCTACCATTTAACGGCTTCGTTTGGCAAGCACGATGACGGCGCGGCTGACCTGAATTAGCAGCATCGGCGTCAGGCTGTAGCCCGCGACAATGCTCCACATCGTGAGCGTCGGTGGCAGACGTGGAAGACCTCTGTCATCGGCGGCCAGTAGAGAGGGACTGCGAGCAGAGGGCCGTACAGGCCGAGCGCAGCCAGACCCATGGATTGCGCGTGAACTCGTTGAAAACGGTACCGGAGCGGCTGCTGCGCATGGCGACGACGCGCCAGAGTTGTGCGAATGCGACGGCGAGGAATGTGGTGGTGACTATGGCCTCGCCCGTCCAGCCGGGCCGAAACCGCCAGTGTCCCCGCGGTTCTCGCGCTTACGAAGGAAGGCCTCATATCCCTCCGGGTCAACCTCCTTCAGGCGGTTCAGCGCGCGCTTAGCTTCCAGATCGGCGGACTTGCTATGACGCTGTTTGATCTTTTTACTTTTGCTTCCATCTCTGCGAGCTGTCCCGTTGCTGTTGGTACACTCTCGGGTATTGTCTCGAGCTTCGCGCTTGGTCGCGTCTCTTCGAGGCCTTCGACGCACCGATTGGGATGACGAGATGCTGCGGCTCGAATTGAACGACCTTCTCGAAGGTGGGTTTGAGCCGCTCGACGATCTGCACGAGGCCGTCCAGGCGCTGCTCGACCATCCGCGGCGGCGGCGGCGGCGGCTCCGGCGGCCTGCTGCCCGCAGGGCTGATCCAAGCGACCAAGTTTGCATCGTCGCTGTTGAAATGGTTGAAGTCGAGTCGACGTCAGCATCGTCACCTCCGGAGACGTCGGCGTCGCGGCACCGGAAGCTCTGGCAGTATTCCGAGAACGGCACGATCCCCGGCACCGACGACACCTAGCAAGGGATCGACTGCATGGCCCATCCTTCCGCGCAAACGCTCGGGTACCCACGCTAGTAGCCGTGTGCGAGCAGTAACGCCGTCGTGGTCTAGTCATCTGGAACGGAAGTTCGTGA
>NZ_AJQE01000446.1 GCF_000261685.1 Bradyrhizobium genomosp. I (2014)
CGGCGGTCGATTAAGTTGACGATGCCCCCTGATGAGCCAGAGCCTCCCTTCTCGAAAAGCCTGATCAGTCTCAAATTGTCTGACGACGGACAATCGTTGCCACTGTCTCAGCCAGGCTGCTGTCATCCGAAAGACGGCAAATCCGGGCGCGGGTCCACCCTTCTTCCCGAGCTCGTCAGCTTCTCGAAAGCCAACCTTCCTAGCATTCAAGCCCGGTCTCTAGATGCCGATGCCGCCCATGCTGAACTAGGGGGCCCGCTAGTGGATCTGCAGGAGATTTTGTTATCAGAAAGGAGAGCTTTATGGATTCCAATCGGATAAGCGGTGCCGGCGCGCAAGGGTCTCCAACGGGTTACGTCCGGACACAGGAGGATCATGATCTATTTAGGCAGGCCGCGAATGAAGCCCGGTCATTATCATCTGCCGGGCCTGTGTCGGCACAGACGCCGATTTGGCGTTCGAGCGCTCCATACGGAAGCTTTTCACGCGATGGCTACTCTTGGAACAACGACGTATGGGGCCCGCACCCTGGGCCTCAGACGATTTCGGTGAGTGCAGCCAACCGGTGGAGCGTGTGGTCGAACCAGCCCAATACTCCTGGCATCAAGAGCTATCCGCACGTGGCTTTCAATATCGGGAAACCGCTCAGCTCAATCAACACTCTGAGCTCGAGCTTCAATCAGGAAGTTCCCACTGGCGGCGCCTGGGATGTCGCCTACGATATCTGGGACAGCTCAGACCGACATGAGATAATGCTCTGGACAAACTACACCGGAAACTCGGACGGGAGCGGCAACGTTAAGCCCATTTCATATCATTATGCCCCTTCCGGTGCGGCGATTCCGGTCTACAGCAATGTCAATGTAGGCGGGGCGACTTGGAACGTGTTTGAAGGCGAAGGCTCCGATGGTCACAAGGTCATCTCATTGCTGCGCACTTCGAAGACCAACAGCGGGACAGTGGACATCAAGAGTATCCTGCAGTGGATCAAGTCGAAGGGGTACTTTGGCGACATAAACGTCGGTAGCGTCCAATACGGCGTCGAGATTACCTCGTCCCCGGGGGGAAAGAACTTCAATTTCAACAACTGGTCCGTGACTTCGAAGTGAAGTCCGCGCGGGCGGTAAGGTGAGCTGCGCTATGCCAATGAGCCACGCTGACTGACGGCCTTGGCTTGCCGCTCACATCCCGACCGCCACGATCCCGGCCTCAACCGAACCTATGCCGAGATGGCAAGCCATTACGGCACGGCCATCTCGCAGCCCGGCCGCGGCGCCCAAAAGATAAGGCAAAGGTCGAAGTTGCGGTGCAAGTCGCGCAGCGATGGATTTTGGCGCGGCTGCGCAACCAACGCTTCTTTTCGTTGGCGTGACTTGCCACTGAGCATTTCCTCCAGAAGGATTCAGAGTCCGCCCCGAAGAAGGACGGACAGATGAAGCGAGCAAGGTTCACGGAAGAGCAGATTATCGCAGTGTCGAAGGCGCATGAGGCCGGGGCGAAGACGGCCGACCTAGCTCGCAAGCACGGGGTCTCCGAAGCGACGATCTACAATTGGAAGGCCAGCTCGCAATGGTTGGCACGCAAGATCGCCGCGATGGGGCATACCGTCCGCATTATTCCGGCTCAATTCGTCAAGCCTTATGTAAAGTCCAACAAAAGTGACATCATCGATGCCGCAGCGATCGCGGAAGCAGTGACGCGACCAACAATGCGCTTCGTCGAAATACGGTCGCCCGAACACATTGACCTGCAAGCGCTGCATCGTGTTCGCGATAGGATGATTTCGCAACGGACGTGCCTCATAAATCAGATGCGCGCTTTTTGCCTTGAATATGGGATCGCTATTCACCAGGGCGCCGGCAAGTTCAAGGCAGATCTGCCGAGGGTTTTGGCAGATGAATCGAATGATCTAACGTCGGCCATGCGTCGCATTCTTGCATCTACATTCGACGAGCTGCGGCAGCTGGAGCTGCGGATTGCTGAAGTCAACCGCGAGATTGAGGCGATTGCCTCTCAAAGCGATACTGCACGTCGATTAATGACTATCCCGGGCATTGGGCCACTCGCGGCGACAGCGCTTTTGGCAGCAGCTGGATCTGCCCCACAGTTCAAAAAGGCCCGCGATATGGCAGCTTGGCTGGGTCTTGTTCCTAGAGAATACTCTACGGGAGGCAAAACGAAGCTCCTGGGGATAAGCAAGCGCGGCAACCGATATCTGCGCCGGATGATCATCCACGGCGCCCGCTCCTGCGTGACACATCTTGATCGCTCGCGATATCACCTTGGCGCCTGGCTTGATGGACTTCAGGCACGCATGCACACTAACAAGGTCACCGTCGCCTTGGCGGCAAAGATTGCGCGGATCGCATGGGTAGTGATGACTAAGCCCGGCGCAAGCTACGAACGGCGGGATCCGGCCTTTAGCTGATCCCGTTTGTTCCAGACTGCGACCCTACCGTACGGTCTGGGAGTAAAAGGGGTGCAAAAAAGGATTTCAATATCAACTAGATGTACAATCGAATCGGTCTTGAAGCGGAAGTCGGGTCATCGAGTCGTTCTTAAAGTCGCAATCGAGTCGTTCTCAAAACGCGAGCTCCAGGAATATCAACGGGATAGCCGAGTCGTTTTCAAAGTGGCCTCACACAAATATGTGCGAACACTTTGAAAACGACTCGATTTCGTTTTCGAATCGACTCGATCTCAGAACTCCCTGATCAGCCTGCCGAATGGGGTCCGAAAAAGTGAGGGGGTCTAATCAGCTTCGTCGCGTCTGCAACGCCTGCACCTCCCATCCAATCGCCATCGAGGACGACATGAAGCAGCCAGCATCGACGTTCGTGTTCCATGAACAGGAAGTCGCCGGCGTCGCGTTTCGCGCCATGGTCGAGACCGGACGCGTGGTGCTGCAGATGCAGAACTCGAGCGGTCGCGAGTCCAGTGTTGACCTCATCGCGAGGCATTCGCCCTGCCGTGTCTCTGCTACGCCGAAGATGGCTGGCAGCGTCGCGGCATGATTTCAGGCCCGCGGGGCTGGGCCGTCTGTCACGACACCGCGCGCGAGCCACGTATGTTTCTAGGATACCTTCACTCCGACGACGTGCGCCTTCTGAACCACGAATTCGGCCTCCATCGAAGGAACTTCCTTGGTCATCAACTTCAGTTCAAGGATTCGATAGCTGGCCGGGCGCTGAAGCAGATCATGCTGCATGATCCGGTTCGCGCGGCCCTTTTCCGCAAGGCCGACGCGTCGCTGGATAACTGGGCCGAGCAAGTCGCTTCCGAAAAGCCGGCGTGCCCCACACGACTGGCGATCCAAAGACGCGAGCTTACTCGACTCGGGAAGCGTCCGAGGGAGGGTGTTTCCTCCCTTCGGCCATCACCTTATCCGTTGACCGTCGGCTACTTTTCTGACTCAATCAAGCCGTTTATGGACCGGTCTTAACAACCTCGGGGGCGGCATGGATTCGATCCTTCGCGTTCTGATGCCCTTCTTCGGGCCGAAGAACTATTCTGAGATGCTCTAGAAGAACGCTTTGGCGGATTTCTGGCTGACCTTAGCCTGCTCGTTCCTGGTGAGGTACGATCCTTGGATTAACGGTCTTTTCTTGCGAGTTGAGCATCTGCCCGGCGTCAAGGAATTCGCCACGGCTATTAAAGCTCCTGAGGTGAACGTGGGCGGCTTCGCGCTTGCTTTGCTGGTGCTCATCTTCAGCAGGGTCACCCGATTCCATGATCGGATTTCGGACATATTTAAGATCAGGGCGAGGTTCGACCGCGCTAACATCCTTCTCCCTCTGGCTGTCATGTCGGGTGCGCAGATGTCGGCCCGTCAGGTGGCAAATCTCAAACGCGACCGCCATCCCCTCGTGAGAGCGACGTTCTACAAATACGCGTCCAGCCGAAGCGAACATCCGCTCGTCGACAAGCACGACATCGAAAGCGCATTGGAGGCTTGGCACATATTGGGTTGCCTTGGAGTGGCTCTTCATACTCACAGGCTTCGCGGTCTTATCCGCCTTCGCCAGGGCAGCTTGGTTTCTGATCATTTTTTGGACCGCCTCGATGGCCGCGCTTCTATTTATACATCTTCGGTATGGATTGCTGGAACGAAGGGCGGATCCCCAGATCCAACAGATAGCCGGGAATGCCGAGGCAAGTGCAGGCAACCGCCAAGCATTCACAGAGGCGGCCATCTGATGTGGTACAAGATCGGGAAGGATATCATCGTCCGGAACGAAAACGCAGCCAAGCCGGAAACACAGAGTTCGGCCTATCTTAAGAAGCTGATCTCGCGTCTCGAGCCAATTCATTCCAGCTTCGACTTTGGCTGCGGCAAACTGCGTTACGAACGGGCAATAGCCAAAACCACCGGCGAACTTGCGTTGGTGGATTCGGAAGTGCAGCTTTCAAGGGGTCAAATGATCCGCGGTCGTTCGACCACCATCCGCGATTACGTCGGCAAATCAAATCACGTCCACGCCCTCACCGTGGGTCAGTTTGCCTCCCATGACCGGAGATACGACCGCGGCTTCTGCATAAACGTTCTTTCTGTGATCCCATCGGCAAGCGTGAGACTTGGCATCGTTCAACTGATGAGAGCTAAGCTAAAGCCAAACGGCACTTGCTTGTTTGTGACGCTCTATCGCAATTCTGATTTTACAAGGATGCAGAATCTCCCGAATTGTCAACCATACGGCAACGGCTTCCTCATGGACTCGCTTAGGGGCCATTCCTTCTACGGCCTCATCCCGCCGGACGATCTCGCCGGATTGGTTAAGCGTGCAGGCTTCTCGGTCGAGTCGATCGTGCTGGATGAAGGCTCCGCATACCTGTGGGCCCGAACTCCGGACGGGCGACCTGGACCGATCAATTTCGAAATCCGTGAAACTGCGGAGAACTTTCAGATTCGATCTCAGCCAAGCGTGAGCAACCGCAGCTCGGCAAGGTAGACCAGGCCGGCAGAGACGGCGCTTGGATCCTGAGCAGCAGCCGCGGGGGCTCAAGTCACATCGACGACCTGTCCCGCTTAGGTTCGTCTGCTTCCGATAGTCGGCGATCTGCTGTCTGTAGTGGCCGATGCTCGGCGCATCCGGAGCCACGTCGCTCTTCCAATCGACGACCGCGTCGATGGCGCCGGCCTCGTCGAACGCGATCGCGTCAACCTGTCCGGAGAGCAGGACCTTGCCGCCTTCGTGAGTCTGGCTTCCGAACAACGGGAGCTCGGGGGCGAGACGCGGTCGCGGCGTCACGACGTCCGGAAGAGCGAGCGTCCGCAGCACCGTGGCGGTCAGTTCGACGGCGCTGATGCCCATCTTCGGATCCTCCGCCGGTTCGTGCCCCATCTGCCGGATCAGTTCCGCAGCCCGCGTTTCAAGTCCGCCCTGGCGTCGCAGGCTTCTCCGGTCAGCACCTCCTCGATTAGCTTGTGAAGGATGGTGCCACGCGTCGAACTTCTGAGAACGGCAGCAGGCTCCGCAGCGCCGGTTTCCGGAATTTCCCCGCTTTCGATCTTCGCTTCTGGCTCGTCCACCTGATCAAGTTCGCTCCGGCTCGGGCGACGCCAGATCACGGTCTTGCGCACATCGAAGATAGCGGTCGCCTCGGCGGCGAAGGTCTCGCGGGTCTGCCCGTTCTCTAGCGGCGTGACGTTCCTTTCCTTCGCGGTGCCGACGTCGTTCGGGTTGATCGCCGGGAGACCAGCCAGGCCCAAATCGACGAGCTTCGCCCAGCACTTGTCCGACAGGTCGGCGGAGTGCCTAGGCAGGATCAGCAGGTCGCGCGCCCGGGTCGCGGCCACGTACCAGAGGCGTACGCGCTCGCGCCGCTGCTGCTGCCGCGGTGACGGTGTTGCCCCACGGATTGGCCGAGGAGACAATCACGGATTGAGCAGTTGCGGAGGCTGTCCACGTGAATACGGCCCTTACACG
>NZ_AJQE01000447.1 GCF_000261685.1 Bradyrhizobium genomosp. I (2014)
CTCGTCACCCAAAATCCCGCATAGCTCAGACGAACTTAGGTTACGTTCTGACACAGGAGACATCAATGCTGTCTCCTCGGTCCTCCTTAGCTTAGCAGTTGCTGACTGATTTGTTTGCCCTAAGAAATTGGGGGCTACAGTACAAACCAGTTGCTGCCGATGCTCGCTGCGGCGAGGACACCTGTGTGATAGCCCGGCCGTGGTGGGGACGTGTTGCGCCGAGCACGTTTGACGGGTTGGACCAGAGGTCTGCCACACATGATGTGGGAGCTTGACGATAGCCGGAGCGCTGGGAATCGATAACGAAGCGGCGGCCCTATAGACAAGTCCAACCCGCACGCGTCAGCGGACGTAACAATTCCTTGGGCTGGGCATCGTTCAAAGCGCTTTCACCGGAAAAGCGGTGACCAAGACATGAGGGGCGTCCTGGCGAAGCTCCATTTCGTCGTCACCGCGGCTGGGCTGAGCACAACCAATCTCGTGCTTGCCGAGCGCTCTCGGGAACCGCTCTGCAATGGAGCATATAGCTTCGCTCCAGGTGGAGTTAAATGCTAGGGGCGCTGATCGCTCTGGGCCGGCATTACTTTGATCACGACCTGGAATGAATCGAGCCGGCGTACCCTCCGTCTCTCGCAAGGTCAAAGGTTGTTTTGCAGCCGACAGTAGCCGGTAATGCTTTGGCGGGCAAGAATTAGCTCCTAATAACGTTAGGGCAGGTCGCGGTTCCGGCCGCAAAGAGGTTGCCCGGTGCGTGATCGTCGTTAGATCGGACAAGAACGCGCAGTTGATCGAATCAGATGCGGCCTCGGTCGCCATATGCCTGCAGTGCGCTGTCGAGACACTTGAGTAACTCTTGTACGCCGAATGGTTTGGCGAGGAAGCCGATCGCTCCGGCGTCCAAGGCTGACGCGCGTACGCGCTCGTTGGGGAAAGCTGTAATGAAAATGAAGGGTGCTTGGTAACCACGCGTCCGCATCTCTGCCAGCAGCTCCAGCCCGCTCATCGCTGCCATCTGCACATCAGTTATGACGCAGGATATCTCGTTCAACCGCGGCGACCGCAGGAGCGCCTCGGCCGAGGCAAATATCTGCACGACGTAGCCACGCGATTTCAAAAGGTTTTCTGTCGCCGCACGGACCGAGGGGTCGTCGTCAACGACGGAAATCAAAGGCGTGGACAAGATGAGCCCTCCCGACGCAGTACAGCGGCTGCCAAACCGTCAGCCACTTTCGCGAAAGTGGGCTTAAGTGATGGAATTGTAAAATCATACTTGGGTTTGTTCAGTGTGATTGGCGCTAATTCCGAGCGTCTCGCTCATTCTGATCAAGTCAGCCAGCGAGCGGGCACGCATCTTTTTCATTACGTGTCCCCGGTAGATCTTGACGGTGATCTCGGCGAGCCCAAGTTCGGCGGCTACCTGCTTGTTCATCAGCCCCGTCGCGACCAGTTTCATCACTGCCTGTTCTCGCGGGCTTAGGGTCTCAAATAGAGATTTCAGGTTCGCCACGGTTCGCTGAGCTTCTCGTCTTTTGCGATCGCGTTCGGTCGCCGCAACGACGGCATCAAGCAGTTCCTGATCGCGGAAGGGCTTGCTGAGGAAATCGACCGCGCCTCCCTTCATGGCCCTGACGGTCATGGGAATGTCGCCATGGCCGGTAATGAAGATGATTGGGATGTGTATGTTCAACCTGGCGAGCTCGGTCTGGTAGTCAAGGCCGCTCAGGCCCGGCAGCCGGACATCAAGAACTAGACAGCTTGTGACGTCCGGCATTGTGCTCTGCAGCATTTCACGGGCCGATCCGAACGCCACGACCTCCAAGCCTACCGATCGAAAAAGGTTCGTAAGCGAGCGACGCATAGAGATGTCATCCTCGACGACAAAGACGATTGCCTTCGTCGAAGCCTCGGTATGTCCGCCTTGGCCTCTCCAGTCAAATCGTCCTGTCACGAGATGGCCTCCTTATGCAGCGGAAGGGCAAACTGGAACGTCGCGCCCGGTCCATTTTTCTGAACCACTGAAATTCGTCCTCCGTGAACTTCCACGATCGACCGGCAGATCGAAAGGCCCATTCCTAGGCCGCTCGATTTGGTGGTGAAGAAGGGGTCCAAGACGCGGTCCGCGTCATTCTCGGCGATCCCGACGCCGCAATCGGTCACGGAAAGCTGCACGTACCCCAGATCGTCCGTAGATGATTGAATCAGAAGTTCACGCGGCCGGTCTGTAACTGCGTCCATGGCCTCGATTCCGTTCATCACCAGATTGATGATCACTTGTTGTAGCTGAATTCGATCACCGAGGACCCTAGGCAGCGCAGACGCCAACTCGCTTCGCAACGTCACTTGGTGGCTCACCAGCTCTCGTGTTACCAGCGCGCTGACGTCCCTAACCACCTGATTAATGTCGAGCGGCACCATCTCGATCTCGCCCTTTTTCGCGAGTGCGCGAATACTACGGATCACCTCGCTTGCCCGGATTGCATCTTCTATGATCCATTCGACTGAAGAGCGCGCGGCTGCAAGATTGGGAACATCGCGAGCCATCCAGCCGAGGCACGCATCGGCGTTGCTGAGGATAGCGGCGAGTGGTTGGGTTATCTCGTGGGCGATAGAAGTTGTCATTTCTCCCAAGGTCGTTACACGCGTCACATGTGCAAGCTCCGCCTGTGCCTTTCGCAGCTCTTGTTCGGCCTGATCAGCGCGAATGGTAGCGGTGATGTCAGTGCTGACGCCGCGATAGCCCAAAAAATTTCCGTTTCCGTCGAAGAAGGGCTTGCCACTAGTGCGGACGTAGATCGGAGATCCCATCCTATTTACGGTACGGTAGATGAGATCCCGGAACGGCAGGTGTGCCTGCAACGTCGCCCGATGCTGACGCCACTTCTCCGGTTCTTCTTCCATGTCGCACGCGATGTCCCAGCGAAGCAGGCCCGTTAACCCTGTCGCCAAAATTCCCGCAGCGCTGGTGTGCTCGGACAAGTGAGTGACCCGATGATCTGGCCCGGTTTCCCAGAGCCAGTCGGAAGCAGTCTCGGCATAGTCGCGAAAGCGCTGTTCGCTCTCGCGCAGCGCTACAAGCGTGTTTTCCAAGCGTTCCCTAGCTGCGTGTTGCTCGGTAACATCCATATGTGTTCCGATCAGCTCGCTGACATTACCATCGCTGCCGACGACAACGTGTGCAACGGAGTGTATGCGCCTTATCCCGCCATCTGGCAGAATAACACGGAAATCATATTCGAACCGTTCGTGCTCCTGGTCAATCGCCTGACGCTGCACCTCCTGCAACCCTGGCAAGTCTTCCGGATGGATGCGCGATCGAATAGTCTCTAGCGAAACCGGCTCTTGTGGGTTAAAGCCAAACAGGCGGTCGACCTCAGCGGAGCGATAAACGAAATCTCGTGTGTGGACGTCCCAGGACCAGCTGCCTGTGTGAGTGAGATGCTGAGCCTCGGCCAGATAGGCCTCGCTTCGGCGCAACTGCTGTTCTGCTCGCCTAGCTGCCGTAATATCGGTGGCTGCCCCAACAAACTCAATTTCACCAGAGGCGGTTCGCGTGACTCGTGCCTGCGCATGGATGTGCTTCACGGAGCCGTCAGGTAGCAGCAGCCGGTACTCGTGCTCGAAATCCCTCAGGTCTCGCATCGCTTCATCGATAATCTCTTTGACAGAAGCCCTATCATCTGGGTGCGTGCGCTCAATGACGAGTTGTGGCGCCGGTGTCGTCTGAAGATCGATTTGGAAAATCCGAAATGTCTCCTTAGACCAGAAGGCCTCGCCGGTAGAGGCGTTCCAGCTGAAGCTGCCTGTATGACTCAACTCCTGCGCGTGAGCCAAATGCGCTTCGCTCCGCTGCAGCGCAAGCTCGGTCTGCTTGCGCTCCGTAATATCTTCGCACGCCATGAGGATGACGGGGCGGTCGCCGGCCCAAAGCATGGCCTTGGCGTTTTCACGCACCCACAATACAGAACCGTCCTTCCTGACTTTCCGGACGTCCCAAGTGCGCGATTGTCCAACATCCTCAAGACACGTCTGAATGCATTTGCGGACGAATGCGCGATCCTCCTCCAGAAATACGTCGAGCACGGATTGGCCCAATAGTTCTGCACAAGCAAATCCCAGTTGTGTCGCGCCCAACGTATTGACGTTGAGGACAATGCCGGCCTCATCGACCATGAAGTACATGGCTGGATTGTGCTCGAAAATTGCGCGCCACCGTTTTTCACGATCCTCCAAATCCGAGGCACTCCGCTGAAGCTTGGCCGCAGCCACACGTGCAGCCTCTCTTTCCTGGCGGAGTTTTCCAATCAGGTACGTTCCGACAACAGAGACAATAAGAAATGCAACAACCACAGGAACATCGCGGGGATCATCGATTCGTAAACTAAACGCCGGCGGCGCAAAGTAGTATGCGAGAGCAGCGATTGCGACGATGCAAAGCGCTGATGAAGCAATGAAGCTGCCCATCAACGAAAATAGTAAGACTACTAACAAATAGGCGAACGCCGCGGCGGCGAAATGCGCCTGAAAGTACACGCAAGTCAGTGTAACCGCGGCTAGCGCTATGCTGCCCAAGGTCAACTGAGGGGCTGAACGTTTGAAACTGCTGATCCTATACATTTTGAGACCGTCCGGCCTGTTATCCGGCGGGAGAGCTATAGCATTTTAGGCAAAAATGAGGCAATCTTGAACACTTGGGTCCGCATGATAGCGTGTGCAAGATCGATCATCGGCTGCCGAACTCAGCACGCGCGGGGAAAAAACGCATTATAAACATACGTATATTTGTCCTAAACCTTCAGTAGGTGTCGCTGACGCGACTTTAGTCGAAGCTGAAACGTCCGCTTTTGCGCATCGCTCGAGCCTACGGCCAATGCGCCCCATTAGGCCGCGGAATGAGGACAGTGGTTTCAGTTCAGCCGATAGGTTCGAAGGCGCGCCTCCGGACCGGCAAGGATCAGAAAAAAGCTGCCCAATGACTCGTCTCCCCGACTCAGCCGCTCCCGCGAAGAAAGCGCAAGTTCGCCTGCCGACACAGAAGCCGGAGTCGCGCGAGTCCTACGCGCGATGATGATTCGTTCCAATCTTATCGCGCTTTAGCTGCGAAAAACTGGTTCCGCTGGAAGCGAGCGGCGTCGCAGAACGCAGGGCAGCCTCGTATGACTCGCCACGGCTTTGTCGAGTGCCATTCACGCTGATCACACCCACCATGCTCTGCTAACGCAGCGCGCATCGTAACGAGAACGACAAGCTGCGTCCGCAGGATCCCTACGTCGTCCTTAATCGCGTGAGGCAAGTGGAGCGACGTGCATATGGATCTTCGTAGGCGGACCAATACCTAGTCCGTCAGTCCCGTCATCGGCTTGGCAAAAATGTTGCACAAGCGTTCAGATGGCCGGTAGCCCTTGAGTGCGAAAGCGAAACCCTGAAAAAGCTCCTGCCTCTTTTCTCGCTAGTACCCACTTTTCTTGGAAC
>NZ_AJQE01000448.1 GCF_000261685.1 Bradyrhizobium genomosp. I (2014)
CTGTCCGAATTTGCGGGGCCAGCTCTGCCTTCAGCAGCCGGTAGACCGAGGCCTCGGATACAAAGTACTTTCGTTCGTCAGTGAACCGCACGGCCAGCTCGCGTGGCGACAGCTCAGGCAACTCCAACGCCAGGTCGATGATCTGACCCCGCACATCGTCGGGGATGCGATTCCAGACCCGGTCTGGTCGAGACCGGTGATCGGCCAGCGCTTCAACGCCTCCCTCGCGGTAGCGATCATACCAGCGATAGAATGTGGCGCGCGGGATACCGAGCTTGTCCAGCGTGCGCTTGGCGGGAAGATGCGATTGCTCGACCTGCTGGATGATCTCGGCCTTCTCAGAGGCGGGATACCTCATGCCTCGTCCTCCCCCTCTCTCACCCGACAGGTGAATGCGGAGCATTCACCTATAGAGCCCGTTCATGCTATTTTTGAGCAGACGGTTCTCCAGGGTCAGATCGGCTACGGCCTCCTTCAGGGCAACAGTCTCCCGGCGGAGATCCTTCACCTCGCCGGAGGTCGCAGCTCGTGCCGTGTCGCCCGCCAGGCGGCGCTTGCCGGCCTCGAGGAACTCCTTGGACCAGCCGTAATACATCGAGGCGGCAATGCCCTCGCGGCGACAGAGCTCGGAGATATTTTCCTCGCCGCGCAATCCTTCCAGCACAATGCGGATCTTCTCCTCCGACGAATAATGCCGGCGGGTTTGTCGCAGAATGTCTTTTAGAACTTGTTCTGCGGCACTTTGCCCGGTACGGATTTCTGCTTCATCTTCGCTCCTGGTGGCTACGATGAACCAGAAATCCTCCCTCCGCAAAATCCTTCAATTTGTCTCACAGGTCCTGACGGCGAACACCCTTCGACGATGAGGCGCGCGCCGTGAAGTTGGCCAACGACACCGAATTTGGGCCGATTTCCTACGTCTACACCGAGGACCTGAAGCGTGGTTTGCGCCTTTCCGGGCAAATGCAGAGCGGCATGGTCGCGCTGAACAGAGGACTTGCGTCCGATCGGGCGGCGCCCTTCGGTGGCAGCAAGGCAAGCGGCCTCGGTCGTGAAGGCTCGAACCGAAGGCATCAAGGAATACCTTGAAACCAAAGTACATTGCGGTCTCGCTCTAGCGCGCGATGGGTAGTCGTGTGCCGATCTTTGGACGAGCGGATCGAGCCCGACGACGTCATTGAAATGGATGTAAGCGGGATCGGTGTTGCGCTTGGTGGTGCTCGGCGAGAGCAGGATTGGTAGGTTACAGAATACAATGCTTTTCATAGAACGCGGCGGCCCCCGGGGGGTGATCGCCAAGAAATAAAAAAGATACCAACAAGTGGAGGAGGAGAAATGGGCGCGGTGAAGAAGGTTTTCATCGTAGGTGGCGGGATTGGCGGCTTGACGGTCGCCCATGCGCTTCAGCGGATAGGCGTATCTACCAGAGTCATTGAGATGGGAGATAAGCGTGACCGGATCGGCACCGGTATCACGCTGCTGGGGAATGCCTTGCGGGCACTTGCCGAATTGGGATTGGTGGATGCCTGCCTCGAAGGCGGCCTTGGTTGGGATACCGTGTCGGTACGCGATGGCGCGGGAACGATTCTGAGCGAACAGTCCTCACCAAGAATTTGGGACGCTGATCGTCCAGCCGCACTGGGACTCATGCGGCCACGTCTGGGACAGATTCTGGAAGACTTTGCGACGAAGAGCGGCGCGAAAATCGATTTCAACACAACGATCACCCGTATTGATCAGGACGATCGAGGGGTGACGGTTCAGCTATCGAACGGCGAGACAGATCGCGCCGATCTGCTGATCGCTGCGGATGGAGTCTATTCCAAGATCCGCCAGAGCATCTTCGGCGACGAGTTCAAGCCGCACTACGCCGGCCAAGGGGTATGGCGTTATACGGTTTCTCGCACCGAGGCGATGAATGGCTTCGTCCTGTACCGCCTTCCGACGGGCCGCGTAGTTGGCGCGCTGCCGCTATCGAAGGAATTGTGCTATCTATTCTTCCTGGAAAGCACGGACGAAAAGCTTCGTATTCCGCAAGATCGGGTGTGCGACTATCTCCGTAACCTGCTCGCCCCCTTTACGGCGCCCGAACTGGTCGCGGCTGCCAAGGTGATCGGCGAAGACAAGCACATAAGCTACCGCCCATTTGATGTCTTGATGATGCCAGCCCCCTGGCACCGTGGCCGTGTCGTGCTGCTCGGCGATGCTGCCCATTCGTTGATGCCGCAAATGACATCCGGCGGCGGAATGGCGATCGAGGATGCGCTGGTTCTGGCCCAGGAACTGAATCGCAACGACGATCTGGAGACTGCGCTCAAGACCTATTGCCGACGCCGCGAAGAAAGAGTCGGGCGCGTATACGACATTGCATACGCCATTTGCCGGGAAGAGCGCAAACCGGAGCATGGCCGCGACTATTCGATGGGCCTTCTTCGTGAAGGCTACGCGTTTCTGGCTGCGCCCGTCTGATTAGAAGCAGGCGAAGTCACATGGGAATTTGACGGACGTCGCTACCGCGGTGGATCGGCCACATCCGTGGACTGAAGGTAAACTCTGTAGCATTTTGGCCGACAACAAGCATGTCACGACAGGGGAAATGCATGACAAGACAAGCAGGTTCGTTGCAGGGATGGATTTTGACCTCCGCCCATGGATGACGGTGTTCGGAGTGGTCCTGCTATCGCCAGTCCTGCCACTTGCGCATTCGGGTTTTGTGCGAAATCCTTCATCATGAACGGTGGTTGTATTTCCGGTTTCCCTTAAGCTTGCGCTTGGTCAAGGAAATGCTGGCGGCGCGTGGCATTGGCATGACCTATGAAACCGTGCGCCAGGGGGGACGGAAATTCGGCAAGCTGTTCTCCGATCGGATCCGTCGAGCGCGCTCCCACCCGCGGTGACAAATGGCATCTGGACGAGGTCGTTATCTCGATCGCGGGCGAACAACATTGGCTCTGGCGCGCTGTCGACCAGAATGGCTTCGTTCTCGACGTCTTGATCCAGCGCCGAAGAGAGACTCGCGCGCTGCCCAGCGGCTCATGAAGAAGCTCTTGAAATCCGCCGGCACGCCGCCGCGCGTGATGATCACGGATAAGCTGCGTTCGTACGGCGCTGCGAGGGCGAAGATGGGCTTTCACGTCGAACATCGCCAGCACAAAGCTCTCAACAATCGGGCCGAGAATTCTCATCAGCCGACGCGGCGACGCGAGCGGATCATGAAGCGTTTAAAATCGTCCCCATCAGGCTCAACGGTTTCTGTCAGTTCACGATCAGGTCGCGAACCTTTTCCACAT
The DNA here is from genome assembly GCF_000261685.1 of Bradyrhizobium genomosp. I (2014). Classification (GTDB taxonomy): domain Bacteria; phylum Pseudomonadota; class Alphaproteobacteria; order Rhizobiales; family Xanthobacteraceae; genus Bradyrhizobium. The sequence continues at coordinate 3,291 of NZ_AJQE01000448.1, forward strand.
CCCCTATCCCGGAGCCGTCACGGCCGACTTCCGTCGAGCTTCGCGCGAACGAGCCTTTGCGACTTGGCGCGAGATCTCCAGGACAAGCGCTATCGCCGACTCTCGACCTCTGAGACTCGCCTCCTTCAGCTCGGCGATCGATTAGTTGACGATGCCTGCGATGGACCTCGGCTTCATCGGGCTTGGCCACATGGGTGCGCCAATGGCGCGGAACCTGCTAAAGGCTAGCCATCATCTCATCGTCTACAATCGCACGCGCAGCGATATTGAAGCCCTATCACTACTTTGGGTGCGCCGGGAGACCGGCAAGGAATAGATGGTGGAAGTCCATTGCGATGAAGGTGTAGCGAACCACATCGGCCCCGAGCCGTGCGCAGGCGTCCGCGAGGGTGTCGGCGAAGCGTCGGTAGGGGAGCATGCAGGCCAGCCATTGAGCCGCGAAACAGTGTTATCTCGGGAGCCGACGCTGTCCAAAGAGCGGAAGGCAATATGGGCGAGTGCGCAAACGCGAGCACCCGTCCAACCCGGCGTGGTCGTAGACCCTGGCATGTATGGAAGCTCCTTGTACGGGAACCGGGATATCTCCGGGTCGGCCATCTTCCTTCTCGGAGGAGATGGTCCGCAGCGGGAAGGCGAGGAGCTGTAGCCGCTGATGCACGACACGGAGAAGTCTGACTCTGGCATAGTAGCTGAGAAGCCAACGAACAAAGCCGGATTACTGGCGGCGGAGTGGGCGGAGCCAAGGCCGGGGACCAAGGGAAACGCGGAACAGCAGCGCATGCACCGGACACAGGGCCGGGCTCGCATGACCCAGTCGCTGGACCGCGTACGGACAGCCGCAAGGCTGAGGAAGAAGGACCGGTTCACCGCGCTCTTTCACCACATCAATGTCGATACACTGCGGGCGGCGTTCTTTGCGCTCAGGCGTAAGGCTGCTCCCGGAGTGGATGGCATGACGTGGGAGGACTACGAGGAAGATCTCGAGCCCCGGCTCGCCGATCTGCACAAACGGGTCCAACGAGGAGCGTATCGCCCGCAACCGTCTCGCCGGACGTACATACCAAAGGCAGACGGCAAGCAGCGCCCGTTAGCGATCGCGGCTCTCGAAGACAAAATCGTCCAGGGCGCCAACCGTCATCGTGCTCAACGCCATCTACGAAGGAGACTTCTGTGGCTTTTCCTACGGGTTTCGGCCCGGCAGAGGACCACATGATGCGTTGGACGCGCTCTGCACAGCGATCGAGACGCGGAACGTGAACTGGATCATTGACGCCGACATCCAAAACTTCTTTGGCGCAGTCAGTCAACCTTGGCTGGTTCGCTTCTTGGAACATAGGATCGGCGACAAGCGCATCATCCGCCTCATTCAGAAATGGCTGAAGGCGGGGGTGTTCTCGAAGACAGCGTCGTAGCCGCTGATGACAGGGGAACGGGTCAAGGTTCGGTGATTTCACCGCTTCTCGGCAACATCTACCTGCACTACGCTCTCGACCTGTGGGCCAAACGCCGGCGACAGCGCGAGGTCTCCGGCGGCATGATCATCGTGCGTTACGCGGACGATGTAGTAGTCGGCTTTGAGCGCGAGGATGACGCACGTCGTTTCCTTGACGCGATGCGCGCGAGACTGGAGGAGTTCGAGCTGACGCTCCATCCGGCCAAGACCCGCCTGATTGAGTTTGGTCGCCATGCGGCGGCTCAACGCAAGCAGCGCGGACTCGGAAAGCCGGAAACCTTTGCGTTCATGGGGTTCACGTTTATCTGCGGCAAATCACGCCAAGGGCGCTTCCAGCTTCAACGGAAGACCCGTAGCGACCGCTTGCGAACCAAACTCCGCGAAATCAAGGAGGAGCTAAGGCGCCGAATGCACTGGCCGATCCCTGCACAAGGGAAATGGCTGAGGCAGGTCTTGACCGGCCACTTTGCGTACTTTGCTGTCCCGACGAATGGCCGAG
>NZ_AJQE01000449.1 GCF_000261685.1 Bradyrhizobium genomosp. I (2014)
AAGAGCTTCTTCATGAGCCGCTGCGCAACGCGCGAGTTTCTTCGGCGCTGGATCAAGACGTCAGGAACGAAGCCACTCTGGTCGACAGCGCGCCAGAGCCAATGTTGTTCGCCCGCGATCGAGATAACGACTTCGTCCAGATGCCATTTGTCACCGCGAGGGGGAGTGCGCTGGCGGATCCGATCGGAGAACGGCTTGCCGAATTTCCGTCCCCACTGGCGCACGGTTTCATAGGTCACGCCAATGCCACGCGCCGCCAGCATTTCCTCGACCATCCGCAAGCTTAAGGGAAGCCGGAAATATAACCAAACGGGATAACTGATCACTTCCGGTGCGATGGCGGCGATAAAGAGGGTCCCGGGCGGTCTGCCGGTCGTCTACCCCTCCGCCGCTCCAATTCGTTAATTTGACGGTACCGTTCAATGGACTGTCCCTGTCGAAGGTTGCGGCCAATCTTGCGGCGCACGCCGTCAACGGCTGGCCGCCGGAGGTCATCAACGATTTCGGCAATCTCGGCTTTGTCCGACCTGCTGGCATCGTGTTTCTCAGCAACTTATTCGCATGGATGAGCGCTCATCAAACCAAAATCACGCTCACCAACCTCATTGGCAAACGCCGTCAGGTTTCTGGACGACTCCCTGTTCTTCGAGCAGCATTGCGGCGCAAAGTTTCGCCCGGATGCCTCACCACGGTCGACAACGCGACCACTGATGAGGATCGCTCATCAGCGATTGCCATGGCTGGCTGGAACACAACCTTGCTCCTTGGCTGGCTGCGCGCCTGTCGATCTCTCCCGCGAGCGGCGTGTACAACCGGCCGGTAGCCGCCATGCCCATCTGATCGCGGGCATCTGGACCGGGTTCAAGGGCGACCGGGGCACCAAGTCCAAGCCGGCCCCCGGCCCTCACCTCGTTTATGGCTTCCTGACGACCGATGAGGAGCGCGACGTATGGATGCGCGCGCCGCGGGATGAAGCAAAGGCACTGCAGCGGCCGTTGCCGGATGATGCGCTGAAGATCGTGATGCGCGGCGCGGATAAGGAAGATCAGCCAACAGCAGGGTAGCGATGCTTTAGCGCCGCAATCGGTATGGTGTTATGGGGACAAGAGGTCTGATGTTGTTCAAATCGCCAACAACGGCCGTGCTCATCATCAGCGCACGCCGATGGCCGAAGCGTTGCATTTCTGCAGGGCGCGGCGTTCGGCATTGCTGCGAACTGCCCGAAACTTCATCTGTATACGAAAGCAATCGCTCAATCGAAAAACGGTATCCGAGGAGTTCGCCAAGGCAACGCAAAGGAATTTGCAGAGGGCGCGTTTCTGTTCCACGAATTGCTAACTGGCGGAAAAGGAGACGAATGTGATGGCGGCCCGTGCACCTGCGATAACGTATGCGGCCTTCGCCCCGGTACATGCTACTTCGTGATTGAACCGTCGGAGGTAAAGCCCTGAGTCCGCAATGCTTTAAGGCAGCACCTTGACGAGATTGGCCCGCTTGCGTGCAGCCAGCTCGACAGCAGCATCGCGCGCCGCTTTGAATGTCATCACTTCCGCTGGCGCGTGCTCATGATCCTTCTCGATCATGGATGAAGCCGCCAAGGAAGCTCGATCTTAGTCAGCTTTTCGCAAGCTGCTCCTGCTAGCATGAAGAGGATAGGTCATCTAGGCGACGCCGCTATCCGGGTGTTACGACATGAACGCAGACGCAGCCGATATCAATGCAACAGCGTCGCAGGTTGGCGCCCCCTCCGACACCGCCGAGAACGGCGGCGATGACACGCGTGCAGCGCTACTGCGCCGAGCATTCGAAAAGGCTCTCGTTTCCGTCGCGACGCAAGTCATAAGCGATTCGCAGTCGGATATGGATGAGGCCATGAGCGAGCTTGATGATGGATGAGCCGATGGTCGGCGCCAGATAGCGATACGGCCGCCTGGTGATTGAATCGAAGACGTGCCAAGTGAGACTTGGCACACGCCAGCAGTTAGATGCGCATTCTATGATCTTTCAGGTCCGCTGCGAACTGCTCCGCGAATCCGAATGCACCTGGATCTTTTTGGCAGCGGGCTGCTGCGACGTCCCTTTGGCGTCCCCAACAGCAGACTTTGACGGAAATGGTGATGCTCAAAGCCATGGCGCCTCCGGCTTCGTGAGAGGATGATGGATGTTCTGGGAGCGCAAGGGTTCACGCCCGGCTTCGTAGGCTAAAGACAGGCAGGGCTCAACGCGAAACAGTGGCTTATGCTTTTGAGCCGAGGGTAGATCGCGCCGCCGAGGCCGTCCCCAATCCAATCTACGATCTTGGCCGGGATTTTCGCTGCGACGCCTGCATCTGCAGGACGTTGACGTGCAGACAGACCTGAGAGCACCGTTCCCGTGCAGCGCCTCCATCGCCGGCAACGCGCCGCAGCAATTCTAGCCGGGTAGCCGGGCCTGGAGGCCCTCCGCCCGTTTGTCGGCGCCAAGGCTGCGATTGCCAAGACAATCTGGCTGTTACCGTCGATCCTAAATCGATAGATCGCCAAGCTGCCCTTCTCGCGGCCGTTTGGCGAAAATGAAAGGCGGGCGCTAGCGCCCGCTTCCACGAGTTTCCGACATCCCCGGGATCAGGCCTCATGCCGGCTGTGCATCGCGACCGAAAATGCGCCGGAACATGGCCTCGCGCATCATCGTCTTGAAATCCGGCGGCGCATCCGGGTTCTCATTGTGGTTGATCACCGACTGCGTCACCTTGCGTCCGGAGTTGTCAACCCACCCCTGATTTGTCTCATGGATTGTCTGAGCTCCATCGGACGTCAGCTGATCAAGCGTTCGCCCAGCATTAGACTGCGTGACCTTCAGATTGTTTTTCCCATCCTTGTCGTCGCCGAGTCCCTCCACAACCATGGCATTGTCGCCGTTGGTGATGGTGAGCTTCGAGGAGATGGTTTTTCCCTTGCCATAATCGACCGTGTCCACCGTAATCTTCGTGCCGTCGTCGAGCTGGAAGGTCATACCTTTCTTGAAGTCGAAATCGTCCTTGCCGTCGCCATTAGCATCGACGTGAGGATCGCCGTGGATCCTCGAGACATGGCCGGTCTGGTTGTTCCTAACGGTCCAGGTGCCGTCCTTCTCATCGGCCGTGATCGTATACTTATCACCAAGGTTGATCGTCGCCTTGCCGTCCTTGACCTCGTGCGACCACACTGGCGCTGGCTGAGATGACGGCGCTGGCGTCTGAGCGACGGCAAACGGAACCATCGCAAGAGGCGGCGGTGGAGGAGGAACGAAGAACACGGGTGTTGCACTGGCAGGCGTTGCGCTTGCAGACTGGTAGTTGCCCGGCGCGCGACCCTGTTCGCCGGCATCGATACTCGCCTGATTCACCACGCCGCCGGCGCCATCGACCCAGCCTTGGCCGCTCTCATGGATCGTCTGGGCACCATCGGGTGTCAGCTCATCAAGAGTCATGCCAGCGTTGGACTGAGTCACCCTCAGATTGTTTTTGCCATCCTTGTCGTCGCCGAGCCCCTCCACAACCATCGCGTTGTGGCCGTTCGTAATGGTCAGCCTTGAGGAGATGGTCTCACCATTACCGTAGTCGACATTATTGACGGTAATCTTGGTCCCATCGTCGAGCTGGAAGGTCATATCTTTCTTGAAGTCGAAGTCATCCTTGCCGTCCCCGTTAGCGTCAACATGGGGATCGCCATGGATCTTCGTGACATGGCCGGTCTGGTTGTTGCGGACGGTCCAGGTGCCATCCTTCTCATTGGCTGTGATCGTATATTTGTCGCCGAGGTTGATCGTGGCCTTGCCATCCTTGACCTCATGCGTCCATACCGGATCGACGGAAGGCTCCGAACCCGAACTTTGCTGGCTCAACAGCATGAAAGGAGGAGGCGGAGCCATCATGTACACGGGAGCAGCCACGACTGGAGTGACGACCGCCGGAGCCACGACAGCGGTTGTGACGCCACCTGCAGGAACGACCACCGGAGCGACAACGACGGCAGGGCCC
>NZ_AJQE01000450.1 GCF_000261685.1 Bradyrhizobium genomosp. I (2014)
GGCACCCGGCGTGACATACTGTCCCAACAGTGTGCTGAAAGCTGGGCTGGCAACCACCCCCTCTGACCCCACCCCATTCACCGTCGAATCGAGTGCGCCGACCACGGGGAGACCGGCCACGGGAAGATACGCCATTTAGTTCACTCCTGATTGCATCGAAGAAAGCGGTAAAACTGCGAGCGTTATGCGCGCATCAACAGGAAGCATTTCAGGCCGCACCCTTGGCCCGATGGTGAGCGAATGAATGCCTCTCGCCACCAGCCCCGGCAGCCTCGATGAGCCCCCTCTCTCATCACCTTCGCAGCGGCTCGGCGCGAGCATATCGCGCCCATCGAACTCGCAGGGACTCTACCTGCAGCACCTGTCGAAAAGCTGACGACAATGAACCACCGACTGAGCATCGCAACCCTCGTAGCATCCGAGGGGTGCGGATCGCATGGTTGCTCGCGGCGGCCGGCCGTCACGACGGACCATCTCAGGCAACTATCGACGCCCGCCGATCACATGTGATACGTCGCTTCGTTAACATCGATCGACTGTCCGATGTCGGCTGCGCCGATCGGTCCTGTTGCATGCGAGATTCACGCCGCTTGCTCTTGATGCAACAATCATCGGGACCGAGAGGCATATCATTCTGTCGATAAGTGACGCGGTCGCCGCAATTCCGCCAGTCACTCCAGCGGATCTGGGAAGCAGCATTCCAACCGCTCCGGCCACGCCGCTATTGCCGCCAGCGGCGATCCGAAGATTCCGGACGCGATCTGTGGGGATACGGGCGATCACACCAACAGCCTCTACAGCATCAGCGCGCGGCCCTAACCAGGCTACCGCCCCACGCCATGAGTCTCCAAAGACTTCAGATTGGATGACTCAGCGCTGATCGACAAACGCCACAGCCAACCTGTTGGCCGATCGATCCAAGTGCGCGCCTGACCGCGCACGTAGGTCAGAATTTCGCTGCTAGCCTCACTAGCACTACTTTGGCAGATTGTTGA
>NZ_AJQE01000451.1 GCF_000261685.1 Bradyrhizobium genomosp. I (2014)
CGTCATCGCGCTTTAGGTTGTCGTTTGAGCATGATCCTTTCGGAAAACCGCTGCGCACGTTTCCGGATCATGCTCTAACGCTCTTGCCTGAGCAGCTGCTTCGCGTCCTCGACTTCCGAAAGATTTCGCTCCGCATCGAATTCAACGAGGACGGGAGCGAGCAGCTCGGATGCCGTGCCCGCTCGGCCAGCCGTGCTGTACAGGCGCGCAAGTGCAAGGGCACTGCGCAGCTCGAAAGTCCTCGTCCGTTGGCGTCGGGCGATTTCCAACGCTCGCCTGAGGGCGTCTTCGGCACTGGATTCGTTCGAAGGATCATGGCGCGACAGGAGTTCTCCCCGGACGCGGTGCAGCTCGGCATCGAGCCAATGCTGGCCGGATTGCCCCGTCGAGGCGATCAATTCGCTCAAGATTTCCAACCCGGTTTCGACCTGGCCCACCTCTGCATTCGCCACGGCGACATGCATTCCCCAAAACGGTTCGCAGAGGTAGCAATCGTTCTCGTGCAGCAAGGCCCAGCCGTGACGCATGTCCGCCAGTCCGGCCGTTCGGTCTCCGGCACGCCACTTGGCGAGGCCATTCAGGTAGGTGCCGGCGGCGACGTACAGCGGCATCGTATGATCGCGTGCGAGACCGAGCGCCAGGATCGTCTCCGTCTGCTGCAACATGCCTCCGCATAGTCCGTCGAACACGGCGCGATGAACGAGCGCGTTGGCCTGGGAAAGTGCCCGTTTTTCTCCTGAAGCACGCACCGCTTCGGCGGCGAGCCCGCGCGCGCGAGCGACCGCGCCAAGTGGCCAGAGCACCAGGGCAAGAAACCTCATGATCACGAACGGAAGATCCAGCGCCGAAGCCCTGAACATCGCGGGATCCGGTTCGGCATCGTAGATCGCCAGCGCCCGCTCGAGATGGGTTCTCGCGTTCGAGTAGTCGCCACCAAACCAGCAGGTGACGCCGCCCGTCCAATGGGCGACGACAGCGGCCACCGGCGAGTCCGGCCGGCGGTCAGCGGCGCTCCCGATGGCATCCGCAAGCTCCCGCATCGGAGCGAGCTCGCCGTGGGTCAGGCAGGCATTGAAGAGTCCCGAGTGGACCGGCGCAAGTTCGATGGGATCATCGATATCGGCCGCGAACTGCCGGGCGCGCGTCCAAGCGGCTACGGTCTCGGGAGCACTGTGTCCGAGACTGCCTCGCAAGGCACGACCATATGCGATTTGGAGATGCAGCCTGCTCATCTTCCGGTGAGGCTCATCAGACAGCTCATCGGCGGCGGCAATCGCCTTGCCGAGATGTGCGATCGCCTCGGAATAGGCCGAGCGCTTCAGCGCCTGCTGGCCCGCCTTGCGCCACCATTCGAGGGCGATCTCGTTCAGTCCCGCCTCCGTGAAGTGGTGCGCCAGAACTTCCGGCTCGGTCTCGGCGACGAACGGAAACTTCTCGCGCAGGACATCGCCGATGCGCTTGTGGAGCAGCTGCCGTTTGCTCCTGAGCAGGCCTTCGTAGGCCGCTTCCTGAACGAGAGCGTGCCTGAAGCTGTAATTTGCTTCGGGCGGAGTTCCGCGACGCACCAGCAACTCGGCCCCTTCGAGCTGTCCCAGCGCGGTGTTCAGCGTCACATCATCGCGTCCCGCCACATATCTCAGCAGCGCGTATGAAAATTCGCGGCCGATGGCGGCGCCTATTTGCGCCACCTCCTTGACCGGAGCCAGCCGGTCGAGCCGCGCCATCAGCGAATCCTGCAGCGTCGCGGGAATGGCGAGCGGCGGGAACGGACTATCGAGGCGATAGCGTCCGGATTCCTCCACGAGCATTCCGGACTCCAGCACCATCTTGGTCAGTTCCTCGACGAATAGCGGGACACCATCCGTCCGGTCGATGATCTGCTTCATCATCTCGCATGGGAGCTGGCGACCAACCGCCACCTGCTCCACCAGCGCGCGCGTGTCCTGCCGGTCCAGTCGGTCGAGCCGCAACAGACTGACGTTGGCAAGGCCCGACCAGGAAGGCTCGAACTCTGGCCGGGACGTCATGAGCACGAGTATCGGCAATCCCCTGATCCGGTCGACCCCGAGATCGAACAGCTCAAGTGTGGTGGCATCGGCCCAATGCATGTCCTCGCAGATGATCAGCAGGGGCTGCTCCCGCGCCAACCGCTCGAGCTGATCGAGAAGCGCAGTAAATGTCTGTCGCCGTTGCTGCGCCGGGCTCAAACCGAGCGGCGGATAGCGGTCGCCGGTTGGAATGGAAAGGAGAGCCGCAATGAGCGGCGTCACCCGGGCGACCTGCTGTGTTCCAAGCGCCAGCATTGCCTCGAGCTTTTCGAGCTTCTGCTCCGACGTGTCGTGGGAACGGATGCCGGCGGCGCGCTCGAGCTGCGCAACAAAGGGATGGAGCGCACTGTTGGTGTGGTAGGGCGAACATTGATATCGCACCCGCCGGTGCGCCTCCAACGCGGGGCTTTCGGACAGCGTTGCGACCATGCGCGACTTGCCGATGCCCGCTTCGCCAGCAATCAACACCATCTGGCCATGCCCCTGCCATGCCAGCCGCTGGCGCGAGAGCACGAACCCGATCTCTTCCTTGCGACCGACAAAACCGATCGAGCGCGCCGCGTGGACCGCTTCGAAGCGGCTCTCTGATGCGGTCGCCCCCTCGACCGCCCAGACCGCGATGGGTTCGGCTATTCCCTTGACCTCGCGGCGGCCGAGATTGCGAAAAGTGAAGAGATCTCCCAACAGCCGGCGCGTGGACGAAGCAACGACGACCGCCCCCGGCTCCGCCAGGCTCTGGAGCCGGGCAGCGAGATTCGGTGTGTCGCCGATCGTTGCGTGCTCCTCTGACGCATCTCCGCTGACGAGGTCGCCGACCACCACAAGCCCGGTCGCGATTGCGATCCGCAGCTCAACCTTCTCGTCAGCGCCTGTCTTGAGTTGCCCGACCGCAGAGATGATGTCGAGGCCCGCTCGCACTGCCCGTTCCGCATCATCCTCGTGGGCGCGAGGATAACCGAAATAGACGAGTATTCCGTCACCGACGAACCTGGCTATCCTGCCATCATAAGCCGCGATGACGCTCGCGCAGGCGGTGCGATAGGCGCGGATCACTTCCCACATATCTTCGGGATCGAGCCGCGCCGAGAGCGCAGTCGAGCCGACCAGATCGCAGAACATCACGGTGAGGTGTCGCCGCTCGGCGTCCTGAGGAGGAACGGGCGATGCGATCAACGCGGCTGGATCGAGATCCGCAATCGCACGCAGCATCTTGCGGCGATGACCGAGCAGGACTCCGAGCTTGTCGAAGTCCTCGTCCATCAGTTCGGGAAGGACCCCCATGTCGATCCCATTTTGGGCAAAACGCTCCGCGTATTGCCCAAGCCCCAGCTTCTCGAGCCACTCCGAAATCTGCATGGCTCCCACCGATCGTGAGGTTGGCGGTTAGCAGAATTTTGGACCACGGCGTGCGGGGACAGTATCCCAACGCCATCATGATGGCACGTCTTGTTTGTTGCGCGACAAATTAGGTTGCTCGGTACCGGCACGCGTCCAAGCAGAAACGTCGATGCGAACGCTACCAAAAATCGTCCGCACGCAGCATTGAAGGATGGAGGTTGCCACGCATCGCCGACTACTCGTTCAGAGCTGAAGCCGACCCGACACCAGGCTTGTGCCCACGGCGCGACGCCGGGCGGGCGTTCTTCCGTGAGCACAGTCGTCTTCACTTCTCGTCCATCGGCACTTCGTAGCTGCGCGCTATCGTTCCCGCCGCAACTTGAAGCGAAGATCCAACCATCCAACAGCCGGCAACAAAGACTAGCAGGCCATTGGGAAGGCTTTGATCAAGGACAAGGATGCTGACGGACAGCGCTGCTGCAATCGCCGCGGTGAATGTTCCGGCCGCACTCATGACCTCAACCGCCTCGGATCCATCGTATTGCTCCGAGGTGCTCGAAATCGACGTCCGAGCGAACGTACGCGACAAATCAATTCCAACATAGAAGCTAACTGCTCCGTAGAGCATCGTTAGCAGCACGATCCAGCCGCCGCCGAAAAATTCACCCTTCTGACGCAGGAGGGTCGCACCCACATAGAGACCGCAAGTGGCCCCAACGGCTGCGAGGCCAATTCTCTCGAGAAGATGGACCGACTTGATCAGACTCGAACGAGCAATCCGAAAACTGCCGGCGTATCTTGTCAGGGACAATGCACTGTAAACTTCATTGCTTAGCTTCATGGGGGGCTCCTTGGTAAGTAGCAGCCTACCGGCCGACCCCGAATAGGAGCTGCGTCAACCCGTTTCGCGATGCTCTTGATTCCAATTTCTGAAAGATCTGTGCTGAGTGATGGGACTGGCGTCCTCGTGAGCAGGACCAGAACCAATCCAAAGCTGCGAGCACGCGGCGTCGCAGGCACTGCATCTCACCCGTGTCTGTCAGTTAGCTCCGGGTGCGGCAATTTCTTGCTGGAGTCATAGCTCGAAAAGAAAGTGGTGGAATATGAGACGGTTCACATGCCGCAGTTCCCCGTCGCTCCATTCAGTCACGATCCCGGGAGGACAGAACGTATCGTCGCGCTCTCGGCGGCGCTGGAGCAGGAACTGAGCAGCAGCTCGACCCGGCGTGCGCGCCTGTCGGCGCGTCC
>NZ_AJQE01000452.1 GCF_000261685.1 Bradyrhizobium genomosp. I (2014)
TTGGCAGTCCGCATGCCGCTCGTCTACCCCCTCCGCCGCTCCAATTCGTTAACTTGACGGTACCCTCTGACCTCATCTGGCTCAAGCCGAAAGGCTGCACCGAATCGAAGCCGAACTCCTTCACAAATTGCGCAGATCGCTTCCTCAACATGGTTCAACGCTCGTCAGCTCGACGTAAGCTAAATGTCTTAGAGGCTGCAACGTTCGATGTGGGCCGAGAGGTCGCATAATTTGCTCAGTCCGACAAGGAGCAGGAAATGGATCCCTTTGATGCAGGGCAGGCTCAGCGCGGTAATGGCAGCACCGAATCTTCCGGCCGCGAGGACCGGGAAGGTGAGGAGGCGCAGTGGGTTGGAGTCTTGACCCACGCGGTGCTCGCCGCTGACGATCCGGCAAATCTCGGGGATTCTGCTCCTGCGGAGGGGGGGCACGACCAGATGCTGGAGGAGTGGGCTGCCGAAGAGGGGCAGAACCCGCTCGAGGATCGACAAGAGGCTGTAAGGCGAGTGAATGCTTGGAATCAGGGCGAGCTGAATCTTGCAATGCTGCGCCTCACCAGCCTGCCTCCACTTCCAGCCGGGCTCCACTCGCTCGACGCGTCCTTCAACCGGCTGACCAGTCTGCCCGAGACTCTCCCTGACGCGCTCAATTCGCTCAATGTTAATGGGAATCAGTTGGTCAGCTTGCCCGCGCTTCCGGCCGGGCTCGCCTTGCTGGACGTGTGGAGCAATCGGCTCACCAGCCTGCCTGAGACCCTCCCGGCCGCGCTCGAGGGCCTCAACGTCGGCAACAACCAATTGACGAGCCTGCCCGAGGCCCTCCCGGCCAGGCTCGAAAGCCTTGACGTTAGTGTAAACCAATTGACGAGCCTGCCCG
>NZ_AJQE01000453.1 GCF_000261685.1 Bradyrhizobium genomosp. I (2014)
GCCAGTCTCGGAAGCCTTGACGTTGGTGTAAACCAATTGACGAGCCTGCCCGAGACTCTCCCGACCAGTCTCGGAAGACTTTACCTTAACGATAACCAGCTAACCAGCCTACCCACGGGCTTGCTAACGCAGTTGGGGGCTGCTGCGGAGGTGGTTGTGTCTGGCAATCCGCTGCCCCAGGAGATGCTGATGAACCTGGACACAATCCAAAGTACCGATGGGTATGCCGGCCCGAGGGTCGTCTTTGATTTGTCTGAGACGCACGAAGATCAGTGGGAGGACGCCGCCGTTGCGCCGTTTCCTCTCGAGACAGTAGCTGCGGAGTCTCTTCCCGAGGCAGTAGCGGACTGGCTCAACGGGGATCCGAAGGAGGGCGATCCCGAGGTGGTGGCCAAGTGGCAGAGCTTTGCAGAAGAACCCGGTGCCCAGCAATACGCAGACTTCCTCAACGGGCTGCGGAATACCGTGAACTCTGGGAACGAAGGATTCCAGCAGGGGGTGGCCAATGATCTGCGGCAGGCAGCGGCCAACCCGCAATTGCGCGCGCAGTACTTCCAGCTTGCTCTTGACGCCAACGAGAGCTGCGCGGATCGCAGAACTTTGACCTGGAACGGCATGCAAACCGCGCGCCTGATCGCCAACGTCGAGAACGGGCTCTATGACAATAACGAGGGGGTAGCGGCCCTCGTTGATCTAGGCCGTGTCATGTTCCGCTTGGAGGCACTGGGGGGGATCGCGCGCGAGAAGGTCCAATCGCTCCGCACAGGCGGCACCATCAACAACGTCGACGAAATCGAGGTCTACCTTGCCTATCAGGCCACGCTGCGCGAGCGGCTGGGGCTGCAGCACATCGCCCCGGACATGAACTACTTCTACGACTCTCACCTCACCGAGGAAGACATTGACAGGGCTGAGACGTCTGTGCGGAGCAAGGAGGCGACGGGGTTCGCCGACTATTTGGCGACGGACTGGAAACCTTGGGACGATGTGGTGCTCCGCATTGAACCGGAACACCATGCCACGATGGAGGAAAAGCTCGCCGATGCCTTGGAGGAGGAGTTCCCGGGCCGACTGAAGCAAAAGCTCGTTGAAGCGGGACTGATCGGCGCTGAGGCCGATGTCGTTGCGGATGCCGAGCGGGAGTTCGGACCCCAGGTCAGCAAGGACATCGCTCGCGAGATCAAGGGTGCTCTGAGGGACACGGTGCTCAACAAACGCGGCCTCAGTCTGTGAAGCGGCGTCTGCTGCTTGACCACGCGGTCCTTCATCCAGATCGAAGGATCAAGCAACTGCCTGAGCGAGGTATTGGTTCAACCGCAGCGGCGGAAACTGAACTGCGACGGCTGATCAGCCATTATGCTGTGAAGCGGCAGTAGTGCTTTGGCAAGACCAAGGCCGTGACCGCCACGGCCCGGAAGATCGCAGTTCTGTTCTACAATGCTGTGCGATACGGAATGGACTATGTCGATCCCGGGGCCTCGTCCTACGAGACGCGCTACCGGACGCGAGTGGTCAACAATTTGCAGCGGCGTGCCAAGGCATTCGGCTTTGTTCACCTGCCCTTGGAGCGCGTCAGCTCCCCGATCTTGGCGTGCAGCGTTTTCACGTCCCCCGCGGGCTCGCTCGTTCTGTTGCCACCGCGAGGACCAAAGACCTCGGCCGCCGCTTCCTGAAGCTGGGACTTCCACTGCGTGATCCGGTTCGGATGCATGTCGAAATGCTCAGCCAGCTCGGCCAGCGTCATCTCGCCCTTGATCCTTGATCGCCGCTAACGCCACCTTGGCCTTGAATGCGAGTGCGTGCTGCCGGCGGGCTCGTCTGCTCATCGTCTCTCCTGATTCGCGGGACAATCTTGCCCGCCGTCAGGCAGAAACTCCACTCATCGCCCTGTCCAGATTTCCGGAGCCAGCTCTTTCTGTTCTGCGCGCTACCCGACATAGGCATCCGTCTGACGCCGTTCGAGACTTCCTGGCTAGCGCTCGCATTGTGGGGCGGTGCTTATCAAACGGAGGTCTTCAGGGCCGCATTCGAAGCTGTGCCGAAAGGCGAAGTGACGGCAGCTCGCGCTCTCGGCTTGCCGGCGTTCCAGACCTTTCTTGACATCACACTCCCGATCGCGTTGCGCATCGCGATCACCGGAACAACAACCACGGCGATCACGCAGTTCAGGTCGTCCTCCTTCATGATCGTCGTCGGCTATCAGGAATTGACCTATGTCGCCAACCGGATCGTGTCAGATACGTTTAAAGTGTTTGAGACCTTCGGAATCGCTTGTCTCATGTACCTGCTGGTGTGCAGCATCCTAAGCGCTTTGTCTCGTACGTTCGAGCGCAGGCTCGCGGTTCCGGGGCTGGGAGTAGTTAAATGACCAACTGGGTTTGGCCTGTCACCCTTTACCTTGGTAAGAGCCTTTTGGTTACTTTGTGGATCTCGCTGCTCACCGTCATTTTGGCGACAATCCTTGGTCTCCTGATCGCGGCGCTGTCGCAAAGCACGCTCACGTTCGCGCGCTTTGTCGGACGGCTTTACGTTGAGTTGTTCCGCGGCGTGCCGTCGCTTATGATACTCCTCTTCGTGTTCTTTGCCCTTCCGCAAATTGGTCTCCGCACGGGCCCACTCACGGCCGCAATAATCGGATTGGGGCTCTGGGGCGGGGCGAACATCGGTGAGGTCTTTCGAGGCGCCTTGGATTCAATTCCACATCGCCAAGAGCAGGGCGCCCGAGCGCTTGGCTTGAGCGCAACGGAAGCGCTTGTGTTCGTCATTTTGCCACAAGCATTTCGGCGTGCGTTGCCGCCCTACGTCGGGCAGCTCACCGTTCTCGTCCAGGCGAGTGCACTGACGTCCGTTGTTGGGGTGTCGGATCTCTTGGGATCGGCGCGTCAAATGATAGAAAGACTAGCGTATGTCGGAACCGGAGACTCACACGCCATCGAGATCTATCTGGGCGTGCTGAGCATATTCTTTGTGATCTGCTACGCGTTGAGCGGGCTGGCCAGTATGATCGAACGCTGTCTTCGAGTCTGAAAACAATTCCTAGTCGATCGAAACCTTCTAGGGAAAGGCAATTGCGCCGTTTGAGCGAACCCGCTCGACTCCATCGAGCGCTTTGCGCGGAGACATGTTCTAGGGTCTGTACCTAAATAGCGCCAC
>NZ_AJQE01000454.1 GCF_000261685.1 Bradyrhizobium genomosp. I (2014)
GCTCACGCTCTCCGGGTGCCATTTTGCCTTGAGGCGATGCGCCCTTGGCGCACGCCTGGTAGGTTTGGGCCCCAAGGCACCTAAAGGCCAAGTCCCGAAGAATGAAATAGAAGGCCGAGCGCGTCGCAGATTTTGCATTCTGTCATCTGTGTGCGTGCAGCGCGCTCGCTAACCGAACCACGCGGCCGCTTGGTCAAGTGGCGTCGCTTCCGTCCGAAGAGGCTGAGAATAAGAGTTTTGGCCGGGTTTGCCGTGACGGGTCACAGGCCGCGAGAGAGGCTCGCGGCGCCCGCCGCGGAGATCCGCGATGCCCAGACACGACCTTCGGGCGTGCACTGGCGAGGACCAGACAAGCCTTTAAGGCAAAATCACCACAAAATTATCGGCGAGCTTGAAGCCGGCGACGTGCCGTGGGTGCAGTCTTGGGGGAGCCCAGAGGCGACGGCGTGCTTGGCCATGCCGAGAAGCGCCACGACTGGCCGTCAACATAGCGGCCTCAGGGAGCAAGGCTCATCGGCGGGTACGACAGCCAGGTCGCTTTTGGCCAGTCGCGCGTTCTGCTGGACTGGACGCGGCTGATCATGCCGAACGGACGTTCAATCGTCTTGGAGCGGCAGCCCGGCAAGGATGCAGCAGGCTATTCTGAACACAGCAGACTGTTCGAACCCATCGGAACCGCGGCATTGATACCGCACATGCTGGCTGGCGCAGTCGAAAACGGTCGGTGCGAGTACGAAGTGGTCAACGCAGAACCGGTCGGGCCCGGGAAACCCCTGGCGTTGATTCGGAAAGCTCAAGCTGAGCAAGCGTCAAGATGAGCGGTGGCCAACGGGCCCGCGCGGAGCGCAGACCTGTTGACAGGGGCTATGGAGCCCCAGTTTGCCTTCGCCTTCACATTCGAAGGAACGAGCACACCGTCGACGCGAGGTGAAATTGCCTCCTGGTCGGAACTACCCGAGAGAGACAAGGTCGCGATTGGCGCCCTCAGTGCCGCGCAAAGAGCTCGCCGAGCGTTGCCTTGCGTCGACCAGGGAATCCTACGCGCTATTCATGCAAATCCTCGGAAAGAACGCGTTTTTCCAGCGTGATTGTCTGATAGTTCACCACCTTATCTCTCAGTCGTTGCCTGTCCCGCGCCATCGCGGCTGCTCTTTCAGGTGACGTCGCCCACTTGCGCGCCTCAGCAGGCCGGCCACTTGCAAGCGGACCAGCAGCCGTTATCGCGCGCCGTTGGAGTGCCTTGTGCGTTCAGGCCATCATCCCTGCCTACGCCGGCTGCCCTTAGACTTTGATCGCGGGGGCGACATATCAACCGGTGCAGCCGCAGCGCAGCCTCCTCAGACCGTTTCGCGAAGAGATGCTCTGGCGCGTGGGACCTTCGAAAGATAAACCGAGGCGAGGCCGTGAAGTCTCCGCTAGCCCTGCGGGACCAATTCTCTGCCATTCTAGACCGGATAGGTGCATCATGAACGCAGTGACGGTGGGCTTTGGGGCGCAGACCGCGACCACGACGCTGCAAAGGTTTGTCCGCTTTGTGCGCGGCTCCGGTAGCCTGAGCGTGGCCGACAAAGTCTATTCCATCGCCGGATTTTTGACGATCGTCACAATGTTTCTGTTGGTGATGTCGGTCCAATGCGTGCGCCTGCAGACGAACTATCGGCACATGCAGATCGATTCGGCGTCGGCTGCCGTCAATATCGGGCGCGTCAACGCCCTGATCTACGCGATCGTGATGGAGTCGCGCGGGATCTACATGTCCACCGAACCGGCGAAAGTAAAGCAATTCGCGGACGAGTTGGTCAAGTGCAGCGGCGAGCTCACGGCGGTGATGATGCGCTGGGAGCAGACTGTCCATCCCGACGATCTCGAGCAATTCGAGGCGTTCAAACAGCGAGTGATGCAGTTCATCGACTTTCGGCTGGAACTGGTGCGGCGGGGCTCGAGATCAGTCCGGCCGCGGCTCGTGAATGGGGCGATAACCAGGCCAATCGCACCGTGCGCAGCAAGCTCAATGCTGACCTCGAGGCACTGCAGCGATCCTACGATAAGCGAGCCCGCGAAGCCGACCAGCTTGCTGACGAGAACCGCTATGCGGCCTGGTACCTATTCATGCTTGGACTCGCGGCGCTGGTCCTTGCCGCGATCAACGTCCTCGTCATGCGCGACTCCGTGGTCGGGCGGCTCTCCGATATCGCGCAAGCAACCGACCGGATCGCCGCAGGAGACATCAAGAGCGAGGTGCCGCATCTGATGCGGCACGACGAGATCGGGCATCTGGCCCGCAACATGCAGCACTTCCGTGATGCCATGCAAAAGATTCTAGAGCTGGAGCAGCTCGAGTTCAACACGGCGCAGCAACGCGACGCCGCTATAACCCAGCGCGACCAGTTCAACGACAAGTACCAGGCCAAGAAGTGGCAGTTATCGGCGGCGATCAACAGCATGCCGCAAGGCCTCATCATGCTTGACGGCAGGGCCAATGTCGTCGCGATGAACAATAACTATCGGCGGATCTACAATCTGCCAGAGACGATCAGGGCTGGCTCTACGCTGGAGAAAATCCTGCAGCATCGTATCAAGAGCGGGCTCTTCAGCGACGACATCGCGAAACATCTCGCGGCGATTCTCGATCGAATCGCCCGGCGCGAGCCGACCGCCTATGAGATCGCGCTAAATGACGGCCGCACCATCAATATCTACGAGCGTCCGATGGATGGCGGCGGGTGGGTGTCCGTGCATGAGGACGTCACCGACCTGCGACATGGCCAGCGGATGTTGGAGAGGACTGAGCGTCTGCTGGCCACCATTGTCGAGAACGTTCACGAAGGCATCATCGCCAAGGACGCGCGCAGCTTGCGTTACCTCTTCGTCAACAAGGCTGCGGAGAAGATGATCGGCATGTCGCGGGCCGAAATCGTCGGCAGGACCGCGAATTGTTCTCCCCGGAGGCGGCCGACTTGATCGAACGGCGCGACCGGCAGTTGCTTGCCCAGAAGCAACAGTTCGAACCCATTGTCGATACTATCGACAGCCCCGTTCGCGGACGGCGTGTGATCTGTGCGCGACGGCTGCAGATTGGCGGCGCCGGAGAGCAGCCGCACACCTTCGTGACTATGGTCGAGATGGGAGCGGATCGCGAACGTCAATAGGGCGATCACACGTCGCCCCTCCTGAGTCGACCGCGCCGGAACTGGACTCGCGGGTACAGTGGGATGCTGCTACCCCGAGGAGGTATCCGGCGAAAAACGCCGGCGTTGTATGCATCTGCGCAGGATTTTGTCTCTCCAGCGCTGCTCATTGCATCATTCGAGATCAAAACCTGGCTACAGTCGCCGATTAATCGGGCGACGCAACGCGATCGAGCGTATCGCTTCGCCACGAGGGCGCACAAAGAGCCGAGCTCGTGCGCCCGGTGCCCGAAAATGCAGCCACATTTAGCAGAAACGGTGCCGCTCTTTACGTGCGGGCACGATGTTGCCGCACGAGGGTCCGCCAAAGGAGGCGAAAATGCAGAATAGCTCTCATAGCTCCGAAAACCGAGGGTGCTGTGCGGTGTGTGGTGGAAGGTTCGGGCTGATCCGCCATTACTGGTGGCGAACGGCCCTTTGCTCCAGGAAATGCGTCGATCGCTTCAACGCCCGGCGGGAGGCAGACCAGAAGTGGCTGCGCCGGCTGTTGGCGGCTCCTGCAGAATGCGAGACAAGCCCGAACGGAGCGCATTGCGTGCCATGCACACAGCAACCAGTTGCTTAACTGCAGGAAGCTGCGGTGGACTTCCGAAATGAACGACTAAAGTCCATCAGCGATGCGAGAGTTGCAGGGGCTCCGGCTCATGCCTGCGTTTCTTCGGATAAACGATGCAGCCCTGCATTGTGTGGTTGAGCTGACGGAGCATCTCGCGCTAGGCTTTGGAGCTCCTCGCCGGGGGCACTCGGGA
>NZ_AJQE01000455.1 GCF_000261685.1 Bradyrhizobium genomosp. I (2014)
GGAAGCGATGGCGGCGATAAAGAGGGGCCCGGGCGGTCGGCATGCCGGTCGTCTACCCCATCGGCCACCCCTATTCGTTAACTTGACGGTGCCGGTTGGGAGTGAGCCTACAAGCTTTGGCAGGCGACCAACTCAACGAGTTAAGGTATTCTGGGGCAAACTCGGTCGCAGATCACCGCGCAAAGCCGGGACACCGACCAGATCAAGGAGATCACTGATGGCCCACAAGAAACTGGTCAATCAGAGCGGGTTGTTGCTTACAGTGTTACTCATCACGCGTGTTGGCTCGGAGCCCAACCAGTCCGTGACGACGCGCGGCAGCAGCTGGGATAACGTGCTAAACACACATGACACGCTGGCCTTTAGCGGAGCGGACGGCCTGAACGTGGTGGGCTCGAATACGTAACCGCGGTCCACGGCGCTACGACCACCGACTCTCTACGGCCTGAACGCCGCCGGCAGTTTGATGGAAGCTCCCGTCGGCGACTAACGCGTCCCGGAAATCCGACGCTTTGTCGTGCTGAACATCGTCACCTTTCTGTGATCACTTCCAGACAGTGCGTCGCGCCGCCAGTTAAGCCTGTGGTCAGGCATAGGCAAAAGCGAATCCCTTTAAAGCGATCGTCAACGACGACTATCGCAAGGCCCAGAGAAGCCGGAAACGGACCGGCGCTTCCCCACATGATGCTCCGGTCCCTATCCAATTCTGAACCGATGATGTGACGCCGACCATGCTGCCCAGTTCTCAACAGGCCCGAGATGTGGCCTATCAGCTTCACGCCTATACCAACGCGCGGTCGCACCAACGGACCGGGCCGCTCATAATTGAACGCGGCGAGGGCCCCTACGTCTTCGACACGGCAGGAAAACGCTACCTCGATGCGATGGCCGGTCTCTGGAGTGCGGGTCTTGGCTTCAGCGAAAAGCGGCTTATCGAAGCCGCGCATCGCCAGATGCAAATCCTGCCATTCTATCATACCTTCGCATCACGATCGAATGGGCCTTCCATCGCGCTTGCCGAGAAGCTGGTGAAGATGTCTCCGGTGCCAATGAGTAAGGTGTTCTTCACAAATTCCGGCTCGGAAGCGAACGATACGGTGTTGAAGCTGATCGCCTATCGATCGAATGCAGCGGGCCAGCCTCAGCGCAAGAAGGTCATCAGCCGGTTGCGCGGCTATCACGGCGTCACGATCGGTGCGGCAAGCCTGACCGGATTTCCAGACAACCACCGCTCTTTCGATCTGCCGCTCCCCAACATTATGCACACGGGCTCCCCCCATTTCTACAAGGACAGCCGTGCGGGCGAATCGGAGGAGACCTTTGCTACGCGTCGGGCCGAGGAGCTCGAGTCGCTGATTCAGCGCGAAGGTGCCGATACCATTGCAGCATTCTTCGGTGAGCCTGTCATGGGCGCGGGCGGCGTCATCGTTCCGCCGCCGACTTACTGGGACAAAATTCAAAGTGTGCTAAAAAAGCATAGCATCCTTTTGGTCGCTGATGAGGTGATTTGCGGCTTTGGCCGGACAGGAAAAATGTTCGGTTGCGAAACCTACAACATCGCGCCCGATGTAATCGTGGTGTCGAAGCAGCTCACGTCCAGTTATTTTCCGTTATCTGCGATCATAATGAATGACTACATGTTCGAACCAATCGCGGACGAGAGCAATAAGGTTGGACTGCTGGCTCATGGCTTCACGGGCGGTGGTCACCCGGTCGGAGCCGCCGTAGCGCTCGAAAACCTCAAACTCATCGAGGAGCGGGGTCTGATTGCGAACGTTGGCCGCATCGGGGCCTACATGCAGGAACGGCTGCGCACGCTCGTTGACCATCCACTCGTTGGGGAGGTCCGTGGCGTTGGCCTTATTGCGGCAATCGAGCTGGTGCTGGACAAGAAACGGAAAGTCGCCGCTACTACTCCGGGCGATGTTGGCAGCATTGCGAGCCGGTTGCTGCACGAGCGAGGGATCATCGTGCGGAATGTAGACGATGCATTGTCGATATGCCCACCTCTGATCGTCAACAAGGATCAAATCGACGAGCTCATCGACGGGATCACGGGCATGCTCCACGATCTTAAGGCGACTGTAGTTAATTGTCGCGAGCCTCACTAGCGTTCACTCAACTCCGCTTAGTGCGCCGCGAGTCCGATTGTCTGGACATCCATCAATGAGGGGCAAGGTGCTCGACCTCGCGGTCGACGTCCGCGTCCGGAGCCCGAATTTCGGACGCTACGTTGCCGTCGAATTAAGCGAGCATAACCGGCGGCAACTATGGGTTCCGCGCGGATTCGCGCACGGTTTCGTTGTGTGCTCTCAGAGACCGCGGACTTTTTCTACAAATGCGATGATTTCTATAATCCGGAGAACGAGGTTTCGATCCGCTGGGACGACCCGGTGATCGGTATAAACTGGGGTATCAAAAAGCCGTCGCTCTCGGCCAAGGACGCGGCCGCGCCGCTGCTTGCCGACATCCAAAACTTCCATTGTACGGGCGGATACTGGTGACGGGAACCCGCGGGCAGGTCGGAGGTGCATTGATGCCCGCAGGTAAAGGGGATCGAGGCTGAAGTATTGGAAGGTTGAGGAACACGAACCGGTTCACCCGCATCGGAGGGCTGAAATGTCGCCTCCGTCTACACGGCTTAACAGGTGGAATGCTGATGATGATGTCGCCGGACAGTCGGCGCATTCGCCGCTGCCTTTGGGCGTAGCCGACAGCTGGATGGTGGGCATTTCACGGACTCTTCCTGGCCGAATCGTGTCTCTCGCTGCAGACCGGTGCCGGCGGCGCGGGCCGGATCAGCGGGCGGTCGCGGCCGAACGAGGCCAGCTGGGGTCATCTCCCGCGCGTCGAGCGCGATAGACGCGTCTTGGATTCGCCAGTCGAGGCCGCGGCTACGAGTTCGTTCCACGAGTCCGGCGGGTTCCCGCGGTCCAGCATCTTCCTGAACACGGCGTAGGCGTCGTTCGCGCTCTCGTAGGCGCGCAGCGTCGAGTCGTCGTTCACCCAGGCGAGAACGATGATCTTGGCGTCCGCCGATTGCTGATAGCGGAAGAACAGGCGGAACTGCTGCAGCAATTTCGCGCGGAACCAGTGCTTGTACTCGTCGCCGAGAGTGCCGCCCTGCCGATAGACGTCACGCGTTGGGTCACTCGGAATGTCGTCGAACGCCACCTTCAAGACAGCCGACAGGAGCTTCGCGGCGCGCTTCTTCTTGTATCCCTTCGGATCCTTCTTGCGCGCCTTCTCGACCGCCGCGATCATAGTCTCGAACTGGTCGAGAAATAGCGGATGGGCGTAGACCGTCCAACCGTTAACCCCGAAGGTGTCGTCGCTCACGTATCGTCTTCCGGCAGCGCCGCGTCGAGATCGACCTTAACACCCTTGACCAAGCCCTTGCCGCGCGCGACCAGCGACTTCGGCACCGGCCGGATCCGGGCTGGCTCGCTCCCCATGTCGCGGGCCAGGAACGCGAGGAACGTGCCGATCACCGGATCGCCGTGGTCGGCGCTCAACTGCTTCTTCGCGATCACAACGGTGCCGTCAGCGAGCCCCCGAAACACGACCTGGTCGCGCTTTCCCAGGGCCAGCATTTTGCGGATGGCGGCGGGCACGGTCGTCTGGCCGCGGTCTGTGATGGTCGCGGGGATCTCGAGGATTTCGGCGGTCTTGGCCATAGCGGCTCCTTGCGTCGTCACGACATCCCAATGTAATGCATCTGCATTGTAAGTCAAGTCTGCCTGGGTGCCTCGAGATGGCCGCAAACTGGCGATTCCGCCGTCTGGTGGAGTTGGCGCTGAAGCCAACGAGAATGATGCACAATTGCCCGCCTCCAATGCCGCTGCTACAGCTGTGGCTCGGGGGTCTGCGCGAATGAATGGAAACTATAGAGCTGGCCCCGCAAATTCGGACAG
>NZ_AJQE01000456.1 GCF_000261685.1 Bradyrhizobium genomosp. I (2014)
TTGGCTCAATTGAGTCTGGACCCTAGTGCAATCGTGCGTTCCACCAACTACCGATATCACTGCCAAGGACTCGATTGTCTGGTTCGGACCAATGTCCACAACCGGACGCATGTACCATGAACAAACCCGCTTGAGGATCTCCATCTTCGAGCGGCACGCAGCTTGCTTCGTTTGCGCAGGCGCTCGTTATTGGACAGGAAGGGGCAGCGGAGTGCATGATGCGATCTGGAGTTCGTCTTTGGGAAGCCACAACCATTGCGCTTCTAGCCCGCGGCAGGCCGGCCCGGCCGACTTTGGGCCAGCAGTGAAGCTGTGTCTGATCCTCTGGCACCAATCCGCAAACGGCGGAGCAGAACACAACATTGGCCTCTGGCCCCGACGGTTGCGTTATTCGCGGCTTCGGCCTGAGCCTTCCCATTCTGCACATCAACGGTTTCACCCGCTCGCGCTTCACCGCATGGCTCCCGGCCCGCATAATGGCCGTCATGCGCCGGGGGGCGTGAAACGGCCGATTAGCAAGCAGCTGGCATATTCGCCGCAACAACAACAGATCAGCATCCTTCGGAGTAGGTCGCAGCTGACAGATATCGGAACGACCCACGCGAACCAAGTGGCATGGTCGGCGGACCGACAGTTCGTCAAAGCTTTGGCCAATGAGCGCGGACTGCTCGTGTTCCTGATCCCTTTGCTGAAAAAGCTGCCGCCCAAGATCGCCTATCGGAGACGCGGAGTTTCTCCGCGATCGGCATTTCGCGCTCCGCCCATAGCGCTGCTGCTGCTCCTGGGCTCTCGCAGCTTGCTCCAGTAGCTGTGCTTCCAGGCATAGTTCGGTTCGGATGAACCTGATAACCCGTCAGATCAGCCATCACATGCTTCCGCAAACCTTCCAGCGCGACGCCTTCAGCACGAATTCCCTGGGCCGAAGCGAGGCCGACTTGAAGAGATTTCAGCGTAGCGGTTCGCGTCGATTGCCGAGGGTTTCTGCGCAACCGCAAGAGGGCTGGAGCCAGTGCTACGGCTCGATGCCGAGAATTTAAGGTAACGTGTTCACCATTTTCCTGCTCGCTGTTGTGGCTAGTTGTATCAGGACGTCAAGTAAGTGTGAGTTCATGCAACTGGAGACTTCGGTCTGGCCGCCAGTCTGCGTTGGCCGCTTCATCAGATTGTTGGCCTTGCTGACCCGACGGAAAGGTTAGTGGCTGTGGCTGCGCATCGTCACAAACTGACTGCGGTTGCGCCAGGGCACGATCCGTGGCTCTTCACGTCGCTAGTCTGCGACTGCTTGCTTGCCATAGCCGTTGTCATCGCGACTGGTTTCGGCCCCGTCGTAAAGGCATCGGCGCAGAACGTCTCCTACAATACGCAGCCGCCGCGTCCGAAGCCGCCGAAGGCCGCCAACGACAACCAGATGCTGGTTCAGGCGACCGAGGTCGTCTACGACTACAATAATTCGCGGATCTCGGCGGTCGGTAACGTCCAGCTGTTCTACAACGGCACCAGCGTCGAGGCTAACAAGGTCGCCTACGACCAGAAGACCAAGCGGCTCCATGCCGAAGGCAACATCCGCATGACGGATGCCGAGGGCAAGATCACCTATGCCGAGACGATCGATCTGTCCGACGACTATCGCGACGGATTCGTCGGTTCGCTCCGGGTCGATACCGCCGACCGGACACGGATGGCCGCAACGCGCGCCGACCGTTCCAGCGGCAACTACACCGTGTTCGAGAACGGCGTCTACACGGCCTGCGCTCCGTGCAAGGACGATCCGAAGAAGCCACCGCTCTGGCAGGTCAAGGGTGCCCGCATCATCCACGACCAGCAGGAGAAGATGCTGTACTTCGAGACGGCGCAGCTCGAGTTCTTCGGCGTGCCGCTCGCTTACATGCCCTACTTCTCGACGCCCGACCCGACCGTGAAGCGCAAGTCCGGCTTCCTGATGCCGGGCTTCACCTCGAACACGGGCTACGGCTACGGCGTGGAGGTCCCGTTCTACTGGGCGATCGCGCCCGATATGGACGTGACCTTCAACCCGCGCATCACCTCCAGGCAGGGCGTGCTGTTCCAGGCGGAGTTCCGCCAGCGCCTGATGGGCGGCGCCTACCAGATCCGTGCTTACGGCATCGACCAGCTCGATCGCGGCGCCTTCGCCGGGCAGCCCGGCGACCGCCAGTGGCGCGGCGCCGTCGAGACCAAGGGTCAGTTCGCGCTGAACGACAAATGGGTCTGGGGTTGGGACGGCGTCGTGATGTCCGACTACTATTTCTTCTCGGACTACCGCCTGTCGCAGTACCGTGACCCGCTCGGTTCGTTCCTGAACCTGCCGACCGACGCGGTCTCGCAGCTCTATCTGACCGGCGCCGGCAATCGCAGCTTCTTCGACGCACGCACGATGTACTGGCGGAGCTTCTCGGGCAACCAGGACAAGGTCCCGATCGTCTACCCCGTGATCGACTACTCGAACGTGCTCAACTATCCGGTGTTCGGCGGCGAGTTCAGCTACAAGACCAACTCCGTCAACCTGTCGCGTGACAGCGCCGTGTTCGATCCGATCACCACGCTCGCCAACACCAACAGCCTGTGCACGACGGCGTCGGCCGATCCGCTCGCGCGCACGCCATCGCAGTGCCTGCTGCGCGGCTTCCCCGGCACCTATACCCGCCTGTCGGCGGAAGCGCAGTGGCGCAAATCCTTCACCGACCCGCTCGGCCAGATCTGGACGCCGTTCGCCGGCCTGCGCGCCGATGCAATCAACTCCTCGGTCTCGAACCAGCCGGGCGTGTCGAACTACCTACCGGTCGGCGACACCCAGGCATTCCGCCTGATGCCGACGGTCGGCCTCGAATACCGCTATCCCTTCATCAACGTTCAGCCCTGGGGCTCGACCACCGTCGAGCCGATCGCGCAGATCATCATCCGCCCGAACGAGACTTATGCCGGCAAGTTTCCCAACGAGGATGCGCAGAGTTTTGTATTCGAAACGTCGAACCTGTTCAGCGTCGACAAGTTCTCCGGTTACGACCGCGTCGAGGGGGGCGGCCGCGCCAATGTCGGCGTGCAGGCCACCACGCAGTTCGACAAGGGCGGCGCGGCCAAGGTGCTGTTCGGCCAGTCCTACCAGCTGTTCGGCATGAACTCCTACGCGGTCCGGGACTCCATCAACACGGGCCTCGATTCCGGTCTCGACAAGCCCCGCTCCGACTACGTGGCGAGTATCGACTACTCGCCCAACCGCACCTACACCTTCAGCGTCCGCTCCCGCATGGACGAGCAGACCTGGAACGTCCAGCGTTTCGAGGCCGAAGGCCGCGCCAACTTCGATCGCTGGTCGATCAGCGTGATGTACGGCAACTACGCGGCACAGCCGGAGCTCGGCTATCTGACCCGCCGCGAAGGCATCCTCACCACCGGCTCGCTGAAGGTCGCGACCAACTGGGTGGTCACGGGCTCGGCGCGCTGGGACCTCGAGGCCAACGAGATCAACCAGTATGTGGTCGGTGCCGGCTATGTCGACGATTGCTTGGTGCTGGGATTGAACTATCTGAAATCCTACAATTATACGGTAGGCGGCGTGCCCCCCGTCTTGAATGAGACCTACATGCTAAGTATAGGTCTACGAACATTCGGGACGATCGCAATCGGCTTCTGAGGCACGGATAGCGGCGCATGCGGGTCACGTCGGGGGACGTCACCACCACGACCGAGGCGCGCAATAGCGGGCAGGCGGTCACGGCTGTGCTGGGAAAGCTCGAGTTCGACGAACGCGCAGAACTGTTCCACTTCAGCCATGTCGGTTTTGGGCGCGCGAGATCGCGGCTTTGGGTCATGACGTCAAACTGCTGCTACCTCAATATGTGAAGCCATTCGGTGCGCCCCGACGGCGCGTATTACCA
>NZ_AJQE01000457.1 GCF_000261685.1 Bradyrhizobium genomosp. I (2014)
GGCGCTATTTAGGTACAGACCCTAGTCATCCGGAACGCAAGTTCGTCGCATTGGTTGATAGCTTGAATCTCGAGAGAGGAGAGCGCTTGTGGCGAATGCAGGTGGGAAAGGCCGGCCGATCGCGCCGTTGGTGCTGAGTCCGCAGGAGCGGGCGTACTTGGAGAGGCAAGTTCGTCGTCATCGTGCTGCGCGGTTGCTTTCCTGAGCGATGCCGCGCGATCCTGCGGTGGGCGGATGGCTTGCCAAGCAAGTCTGTGGCTGCCGAACTCGGCCTCCACGAACACACCGTTGGCAAGTCGCGCCGCCGATTTTTGAAGGATCGCTGTGATGGCTTGCTTGACGAGGCACGCCCTGGCCGCCCTCGCACCATCAACGACGATCAGGTTGCCGCCATGATCGATCGCACGCTGCGTACGACGCCGGCCGAGGCGACGCAATGGTTGATCCGCTCGATGGCTGCGGAAACTGGCTTTTCCCGCACCACGATCCGCCGAATGTGGTCGGCGTTCGGCTTGCAACCGCACCGTAGCCAGACATTCAAGTTGTCGAGCGATCCGCGGCTCGTCGACAAGGCACGCGACATCGTCGGCTTTACCTGTCCCCGCCGAACCGAGCCCTTGTCCTCAGCATCGATGAGAAAAGCCAGATTCAGGCACTCGATCGCGAGCAGCCGGTCTTGCCAATGATGCCCGGCATACCGGAGCGTCGTACGCACAGCTATGTGCGGCATGGTGCGACCACGCTGTTTGCCGCGCTCGATGTCGCCTCGGGGTTCGTCATCGGCAAATGCTACAAGCGCCACCGGGCAGTCGAGTCTTGAAGTTTTTAAAAGAGATCGATGCTCAAGTTCCTGAAGGCCTCGATGTCCATATCGTCATGGACATGTGTAGACGCCCCCGTTGGTGCAAGAAGAATCTTTCGAAGAGTGCGGAGCGTGGTCGGGCGCTGACATGTGTTCGGCCTTTTGTTGCGGCTGCCACATGCCGCTGGCCCGTATGGGAGTTCGCGGAACGGGTCCAATTCAACTTCGCGTGCTCGAGGCGCGTATCCATGATCTGGTTTTCCCATTCCTGTCTCGTGACCGTGCGCCATACTCTCCGGTTGACCTTCTCACACTCACGGTCCCTGCCGCGGAACTACTTCGCCGCAGCCGGAGCCCGATAGGTTCCGCCTCTCGCCATCAATGCCCAGACGATGCGCGCCATCTTGTTAGCGAGGGCGACGATCACCAGCATGGGCGGCTTGAGGGCAAGCATGCGCGCAAGCCAAGAATCCGCTGTCGAGTCTTTGCGCATTGCCCAGCGCACGGCCGCGCTCGCGCCGATGATCAGTAGTCGTCGCAGGGTTCGTTCGCCCATACGTGACGTCTTGCCGAGCTTCTGCTTGCCTCCGGTGGAGCGCTGCAGCGGGGTAAGCCCCAGCCATGCCGCAAAGTCGCGTTGCGACCGTGCACGTCGGCTGCGCGGCAAGACATTTAAGGATCTGATCCCGGCGCAGCTTCTTGCGGAAAAGCACGGTTCCTGATGCATCCGCGCCGTGCATCTGGAACACATTCTTCGCCAGATCCAACGCGATTATGCTAAATTCCGACATGGACGCCTCCGTTCAAGTGGTGGTCAACGACACCACTTTGGCACAGCGATGCCGTGAGGGGGCGTCCACATGGGGTAATCGCAGGAGCGTGTTGCCCTAAAGGCAATCAATAGTCTTGGAGGGTGGCTGTTCCCCGATAGGATGGAAATACGGGCTCACGACTGGACGCCGGGCCCAAGCATCGAATGGAGAACAGCCATGGAAGAGTATATCGGTCTCGATGTGTCGATGAAAGAGACGGCGGTCTCGATCCGTCGAGCAGGTGAACGGATCTGGCGCGGCAAGTGTGCATCTGATCCCAGTGTCATCGCCGCGCTCATCCGCAAGCGGGCGCCGGCCGTGAAACGCGTGGTGTTCGAGACGGGACCGCTGTCGGTATGGTTCTATCATTCTTTGCGCACCGAAGGATTGCCGGCGATCTGCGTCGATGCGCGCCATGATAAAGCGGCGCTCGATATGGCGGCGAACAAGACGGACGCGAACGACGCCGATGGTCTGGCGCAGCTCGCGGAAGTCGGGTTCTTTCGTGAGGTGCGCGTGAAGGGATTCAACAGCATGCTGACCCGCACGCTTGTCGCGGCGCGCACGCGGCTGGTCCGGATCACCACCGAGCTTTCGAACCAGATCCGCGGCGTCATGAAGACCTTCGGTCTGCTTGTTCCCGCCGGAAAGGGAAGCACCTTCGAGAACGTCCGGAACCTTCTGGCTGATCAGGACGGACTTGCATCCATCGTGCTTCCGATGCTGGAAGCCTGGCGTGGCATTCGCATCCGCGCCGCCGAACTCGGTCGCCAGTTGGTTCGGGATGCGCGCGAGAGTCAGGCCTGCCGCATCCTCATGTCGATTCCGGGCATCGGTGCGATCACCGCAACCTCTTTTGCCACAGCTATTGAGGAGCCTGACAACTTTAGGAAATCCCGATCTGTTGGCGCGTGGATCGGCCTGACAACGCGCCGCTACCAATCCGGAGAAGTCGATTATGATGGCCATATATCCCGACGTGGCGACCGCCATTTGCGTGGGCTTCTCTATGAAGCGGCAGCGGTCATTCTGACGCGCAGCTCAACCGACAGCGCTCTGCGGACGTGGGGACGGCATCTCCGGGAGAGGATCGGCTTCAAAAGAGCCGCCGTGGCTGTGGCACGGAAACTGGCGGTGATAAGCATACGATGCTTAAGACCGGCGAGCTGTTCAATCCGAATGCCGGAGCTGCCGCATAAGCTCGGATAGCGTTCAGAACCTGAACGCCTAAGGTATCCCTGCCAGGACGTGAGCCGAGCCATTCCGCTGATGGGGTTGCACTGCTGACTCAGCAAAGTGCGTCGTCCACATTGAAGGCTCGTCCGCGAAGCTCCATCATGCGGCGACCAATGTCGACCGCGAAGACAACCACGCACCCGGCAGCGTCTCTTGACGAAACTAAATGCTTGACGTCCCAGCAGCGATTAGACGACACCTCCGTCGGGCAACTCGAGGCCGACATCTGCACCTTCATCCACCTGCACAACCAAAACCCGAAGCCCTTCAAATGGACCAAGTCCGCAGACCAGATTTTGGCTTCCGTCAAACGCTTCTGCCACAAAACCCAGCAGACTTTATGTGGCGAACATTAGATTCACGTGACTAGGTCGTCCTGTCCTGACGCTGCGATCTGCAGGCTGGCGCTCAATCGATGCTCGCATCTTCCGCGAGGCGCCGATGCGCTCGCCCGATAGCCTCTGGGCCGCGGCCTCGCCGACCGGATCACCGGATCAGCTGCGGCGCCAAGCGCAACAACTTGTTCGCCCATTTCGGGAGCTTCAGCGCCTACACCCTCGAGGACGTCGACTTGTACCACCTTGGCTAGGGGACCCTGCCACTCGGTTGACAAGCCGGTAGTGCTGATCGTCAACTAGTACCCACTTTTCTTGGAACGT
>NZ_AJQE01000458.1 GCF_000261685.1 Bradyrhizobium genomosp. I (2014)
GACTCAGTAAGACTAACCCACCCTACGTAGCAACGCTACAACCTCTTCAAAAACACGAACTCCGTGTCGTCATAGGCGCGCCGCTCCAGCTCCTCGAAACCCTCCGGCGTCACGAACTGCGCGGCCTTGGCCTCCTCCACCACAAGCAGCGCACCCGACGTCAGCCAGCCGCCGTCGCGCAAGCTCGCGAGCGCCTTCTCCGCAAATCCCTTGCCATAAGGCGGGTCGAGGAACACCAGCGAAAATGGCTCGACGGGATGCGCAGGACCGAGATCGGTGGCATCGCGGCGATAGACCTTGGTGACGCCGCCGAGGCCGAGCGACTCGACATTGTTACGGAGCAGCGCGCGCGCCTCCGCGCCATTGTCCACGAACAGCGTGAACTTGGCGCCGCGCGAGGCCGCCTCGATGCCGAGCGCCCCGGTGCCGGCGAAGAGATCGAGCACGCGCGCGTCCTCGATCGGATCGCCATAGGCGTGCACGAGGATGTTGAACACGGACTCACGCAGGCGATCCGCCGTGGGGCGGATGTCGCGCGAGGACGGTGAGGCCAGATTGCGCCCCTTCAATCGACCACCGACGACGCGCATTACGTTGCCCGTCCTGTGGCCACACGAATGGTGAGCTCCCCTCCCCCTTGCGGGGAGGGGTTGGGGAAGGGGGTGCCGCAAACGCAGACCTCTCGTGGGGTACCCCCCTCCCTAACCCTCCCCCGCAAGGGGGGAGGGAACGCGAGAGAGCCGAGTGATGCGACGCACTCCACCTCAATCATCCCGCGGCGTCAGGTCGCGCTTGCCGTGATAGCCGCGCTTGGGACGGCGCGGCGGGCCGTATCCGTTCGCTTCCATCTCGTTGCGCTCGCGCGCCTCCTCGCTGCCGGTGCGCTGCACCAGCACGCGGCGGCCCTTGCGGTCGTTGATCACGGCGCGCTTGCTGGCGGGCTTGTTCTCGCTCGGTGCGTCGTCGACGCGCGAAGAGGATTTCGAGGGCACGTCGAACTGCGCACCCGACTTCTCGATGACCTTGTCGCCGAGCTGCTCGCGCAGCACGCGCGAGCGGATCTCCTCGACCTGGCCCTCGGGAATCTCGCCGAGCTGGAACGGGCCGTAGGAGACCCGGATCAGCCGGTTCACCTCGAGCCCGAGATGGGCGCAGACATTGCGCACTTCGCGGTTCTTGCCTTCGCGGATTGCGAACACCAGCCAGACATTGGCCCCCTGGTCGCGCTCGAGCGTCGCCTCGATCGGACCGTATTTGACCCCCTCGACCTCGATGCCGTTCTTGAGCTCGTCGAGCTGCGCCTGGGTGACGTCGCCATGGGCGCGGACGCGATAGCGGCGCAGCCAGCCGGTGTCGGGCAGTTCGAGCGTACGCGCGAGCCCGCCGTCATTGGTGAGCAAGAGCAGGCCCTCGGTGTTGAAGTCGAGCCGGCCGACGCTGATCAGGCGCGGCAAGCCTTCCGGGAGATTGTCGAACACGGTCGGACGCCCCTCGGGGTCGTCATGCGTCGTCATCAGCCCGCGCGGCTTGTGATAAAGGAACAGCCGCGTGCGCTCGCGCTCGGGCAACGGCTTGCCGTCGACCATGACGACGTCGTTCTTCGTGATGTCGAGCGCCGGCGAATTGATGACACGGCCATTGACGGTGACGCGCCCCTGCGTGACCATCTCCTCGGCATCGCGGCGCGAGGCAAGGCCCGCACGGGCCAGCGCTTTGGCGATGCGCTCGCCGGCCTTCTTCGGCTTCGGCGGCTCTTCGCGCCGCGGACGGCGGTCGAAATCACGATCGCGCTCGCGATAGGCGCCGCGGCCGCCGAAGGCGGGGCGTTTCTCGAAAATCCTGCTGTCGTCCTCGTTGTCGCGGCGCGGTCGATCGCGGAAGCGGCCTTCGTTGCGCGGATGCTCCTGCCAGTCCATCCGGCCTTCCGGACGCTTCTCGCGCGAACGATTGAAGCGCGGACGATCGTCGCCGGAACGCTCCTCGCGCGGGCGCGAGAAACGCGGACGGTCATCGCCGCCTTCGTCACGACGCCGCGAGAAGCGGGGACGATCTTCGCCGCGGCCACCGTCGCGGCGGTCGTCGCGCTGACGCCAGGGCTTCTCGTCGCTGCGGTCGCGGCCGCCGAAATCCTTGTCGAAGGACTTGCGCGGGCGGTCGCCGCGATCCCCACGGTCGCGATCCGGTCCGCCCCGCGAAAACTTGCGTTCGCCGTCGAACTTGCGCTCGGGGCGATCGCCACGCGATGCGTAAGGGCGCCTGTCGCCGAACTTCTTGTCGCCGAACCGGCCGGCGGGGCGGGATTCGTCGCGGTCCCGGCTGCGCGGCGGACGCTCGTCGCGGCCATAGGACGGGCGATCACCGCGCGGCTTGAAGGAGCGCTTCTCGCCATCGCGCGATCCACGAGCGGAAGACGGCCGGTCGCCCCGCGGCCTGAAGCTGCGCTCGCCGCGGCCTTCACCGCTGCGATCGTCGCGCTTGAAGCGCGGGCGGTCAGAAAAATCCCGGCGCGGGGCATCACTCTCCTCGCGGCGGCGGAACGGACGGCTATCGCGATCGCCACGGGACGGGCGGCTGTCGCGGTCGCCCTTGCCTTCGAAGCCGCGCTTGGCGAATTTCTTCTCCGGGCCACGCGGCTTGCCGCTACGGCCTTTGGCCGGGCCTCGCCGGCCGCGGGAATCGTTGTCTTTGTCGCTGTCGCGAGGCATGAATGATCTCACTTAGGGGTGGCGCGATGAGCATTGCGCGCGCTCGCTGCGAGCCGCATGCTCAGGCAAAATCGGTATCCACTCTTGCTGAAGGCGGAGCTAGTAGCAGGTTTCTGGCGATGATACGAGGCATGAAAGCCCCTTCTTTCATGGATTTGGCGCTTCTGACGGCCGAAAATGCCGGAAAATCGGGCGAAGTTCCGATTGGATGCGTGGTGGTCCGCAACGACGAGGTCATCGCCGCCGCCGCCAACCGGACCCTGACCGACCATGATCCGACCGCCCATGCCGAGATCATCGCGCTGCGCGAGGCCGCCGCGAAGATCGGCAGCGAGCGCCTCGTCGACTGCGACCTCTACGTGACGCTGGAGCCCTGCACCATGTGTGCGGGCGCGATCTCGTTTGCAAGGGTCAGGCGGCTCTATTACGGCGCGGCCGACCCCAAGGGCGGCGCGGTGGAATCAGGCGTGCGCTTCTTTGCCTCGCCGACCTGCCATCACGCGCCGGACATCTACTCCGGCGTCGGCGAGAGCGAGGCGGCGCGGCTGCTCAGGGAGTTCTTTCGCGCGCGGCGGTAGGTGCCCCCCGTCATTGCGAGGAGCGAAGCGACGA
>NZ_AJQE01000459.1 GCF_000261685.1 Bradyrhizobium genomosp. I (2014)
GTGGCGCTATTTAGGTACAGACCCTAGCCAACCAAGTTTTGCCTGAAACGTGTCTGTCAATTGCAAGATCTTCGCCGCAACGCAGGTTGCTAGGTGGAGATCGGCCTTCACAGCGATGGAAAGTTTGAGAAACGCTATGCAGTCTACCTGAGATCTGTGCCCTCGGAATCCAGAAAGAAATAGCCAGGCTCGTTGTAATTCAAAAGCCGGCCCATAAACTCCGAGATCTTATTTCTCGCCCGAAGTCCAACGATAGGGAGATCGGATTTCACAGCAGGAGCCTGGAATTGACCGACCTGTCGTTCTACGACCAATTCGAGACTGCGCACCGGTGCAATGGCAATGTACGGTGCCTTGCATCCGCCCGCTGGCCCGCGAGGTACTAGGTCGCAACTTTGCGTTAGCACGATGAAGAATAAGTTCTTCGGATGGTGGAAAAAATGAGGATGAACTGCCTCCAGTAGAGCATCCAGCTCTAGCGTCCTTCGCAGAACGTCCCCTTGCATCAACTCCGTGCTCGAGAACGCCGTTGTCTCATATGCAAAGTGCATGGGCCAAGCATGAGCGCGGATCAGGATGCAGTTTTGGATGCGAACGTATCCGAAGGTGAGACTCGCCCCTCCAGTTCATCATTCAGCCGGCGGATCGCTTGTCGCGTCGACACATTGGCCGGCTCGATTGAGACGGTAATTTTTGTGAAGGCCCCAGACTTGCTAATCTGCGTTCGGTAACTACTGCGGCACTCGGTTCGGCATGAAACGATGTTGCATCTCTGCCCTTGGTGTTAACGACTGCGTCGACAGCACGCCATTCCTGTCTGGTCACCGATGTCGATGAAATTCTGATGTTTTTCGAACTCATTGCATTGCCCCGTAAATGTTTGTCAAAAGATTGCACGCCATCTCAAAACTGCTTTGCATTCGGTAACGTACAGAGTCTTTCGCACTTTCAGGATTGACGGCTTCCTCTAGAATGAAGGAGCTTTGAATGAACGATGGGAATGCCATGGGTCAGGTGATCCAAATTGATGAGGCCCGGATTCGAGATCACCTGGGCGAGATGGTCCGCGGGACGGTGGAAGAGACACTGAACGCCATGCTGGAGGCCGAAGCGGACCAGCTGTGCGGTGCTGGGCGTTATGAGCGCAGCCCGGCCCGGCAGGACACGCGGGCAGGCAGCTACGAGCGAACGCTGCAGACCAAGGCGGGCGACGTCAATCTGAAGGTTCCGAAGCTACGTCGGCAAACCTTCGAGACGGCGATTATCGAGCGCTACTGGAGGCGGGAGAGCTCGGTCGAGGAGGCGCTGATCGAGATGTATCTGGCCGGGATTTCGGTTCGGCGGGTCGAAGACATCACGGAGGCGCTGTGGGGCACCCGGGTCAGCCCGAGCACAGTGTCGAACCTGAACAAGAAGATCTATACCAAGATCGAGGCGCGGCGGAATCGCAGGATCGAAGGCGAGCATCCGTATCTCTACCTCGACGGCATCGTGATGAAGCGCAGCTGGGCTGGTGAGGTTCGCAACGTGTCGCTGCTAGTGGCCTCGGCGGTCAATGCTGAGGGGTTCCGGGAGATCCTCGGCATCTGTGAGGGCGCCAAGGAGGACAAATCCGGCTGGTCCTCGTTTCTGCGGCATCTCGTCGATCGCGGTCTCAGGGGCGTGCAGTTGGTGGTTTCCGATGCGTGCCGAGGTCTTGTCGAAAGCGTTGCGGATTATCTGCCGGAGGCCCGCTATCAACGCTGCATGGTGCATTTTTATCGCAATGTCTTCAGCCACGTGCCGTCGACCCGGGTCCACGAGGTGAGCCACATGCTCAAGGCCATTCATGCCCAGGAGAGCCGCGCCGCGGCCGACGAGAAAGCCAGGACCGTCATCGCGGATCTGCGGGCAAGCCGTATGGCCAAAGCTGCTGATCTCGTCGAGCAGGCGGTTCACGAGACGCTCGCCTACTATGCCTTTCCTGACATCCATTGGCGGAAGATTCGAACGAACAATCCGCTCGAGCGCATCATGAAGGAGATCCGGCGACGAACCCGTGTCGTCGGCGCCTTCCCCGACGGTCAATCCTGTCTCAATTTGGCGGCGGCCCGGCTGCGGCACATTGCCGGAACGGCGTGGTCGACCAAATGCTACATGAACATGCGACCGCTCTATCAGCCACAACTCTCTGAAACCGGAGCCGTCGCCTGATCAAAAGTGCGAAAGATTCTGGACAGTACCGCCAAATCCCGAGACGAAGAAGAAAGATGTGGTTTGGTTCGCGCTCGAGGAGAGCCGGCCGCTGTTCTGCTTCGGCGGCATCTGGACCGAGTTCAGAGGCGACCGCGGCACCAAGTCGAAGCCGATCCCCGGCCCCACCTTGTCTACGGCTTCCTGACGACGTCACCCAATGCGGTCGTCGAGCCGATCCATCCGAAAGCAATGCCCGTGATCCTGACCACCGAGGAGGAGCGCGACATCTGGATGCACACTCCCTGGGATGAGGCAAAGGCGCTGCAGCGCCCGCTGCCCAACGACGCCCTGAGGATCGTCATGCGCGGCGCAGACAAGGAAGACAAGATCGCTGCGTAGGCTGCATTTGCACGGGCACCAGTTGAATGTACTTTTTGCCGGAGCGCTCGCGGGAATGCGACTGAGACGCTGACGTCCCGTCTAGGTCGCATGTGTGTCTGCTCGGGTACGCGGCCCAGAGCGTCCGCGATCTGAATGCGGCTCTTCTCTCCCCGAATCCTGAAACGCCTTCAAGATGGAGTTCATGTCGTATTGGCGGACGACCTGGATGCAATTCATCAGGTCGAGTTCAAGCTCGCCGTAATTCAGCAGGGTGCGGCCGATTATCGCCATCTCTTTCGGGAAGATATTGTGAATGGGAAACATGTGGTCTGCCTGAGTTAGCTCTTTCAATTACCCACATCTCATACCTAGCTAATTACCCTGAAGCTGGAAGGCCAGAGGGGGCGAAAGCAGAGCCGGCTCCACAAATTTGGACAGG
>NZ_AJQE01000460.1 GCF_000261685.1 Bradyrhizobium genomosp. I (2014)
GCGCTCACGATCCCGCGAAACGCGCATGAAACTGACGAGAACCGCTTTGCTGGGCGATTTCCCGCCTGTTGCGTTGCGTAGCTTCGGCATTCACAACGAATTCGCCATTGGAAAGCATTGCGGGAATGCTGTCCGAGACGCTTGTCCCAGCGCCGGAGACGAAGCCGCCGGTGCTAAAGCTAGGTGTCGACATAGAGCTGATCGCGGCGACCTTGGCCATACCGGCAGCGAGCACGCCCGCAGCCAACGCATCATTGAATGGCGGCACGGCCGATGCCAACGCCTTCGTGAAGGCGGTGTAAGTGTTGATCCTTGCCTCGACAATGCCGAACGCTTTAGCCGCCGTCGCCATAGCCATGCTGTGCTTGCCGAATTCCTGCGAGAGTTGTGCAAATTCGCCCGCCATGGAGGCGCCGGCGGTGTTCCACGTCGATTGGGCGTTCTCCGCTAGCCTTTGTTGCGCATCCAGGAATTGCTGCGCACTGATCGTATTGGCGTTGAATTGCGCTTGGATCTTAGGCTCCTGTAGGTAACTCTCAGAGGGAGTCAAGTTCGCTTGGATCGTCTGGAGCCCGGCCAGCGTCATGGCGTATTCCGAAGTCTTCTGCTTCAGCAGGTCGAGCTGCACCTGCTGCGCGGCGGTGATCGCGGTGTTGTTCGCCCGCGCGATCGACTCCGTTTGCAATTGCAGCTTCATCGCCTCCATTGCGCCGGGAAGCAGTCCATAGGTTGCCACCTCGGCCTTCATTCCCTCCGGCGACTTGCTTTGCGATGCAATGAACTGATCGACCACGTTTTTTCCGCCCATCACCGAAAAGTTGAAATCCTTCTGAGTCTTCGATGCCTTGTCCGTCGATGCAGCCGCGGCTTCCTGGGGACCGCGCTCACCGCAGTATCGACCGCGATGAAGGCGCTCGTCACCAGTGGGGTGATTGTTTCACGGCCGCCTTCGAGAAGGTGAAGGGCGGCATCGCTGGGATTGAGGAGACGGCAAGGCGCCGTGTTCAAAGTCGCTCGCCAAATACATCTCAACCGTCTCCGGTTGCGAGCCCTTCCACAAATTGTCGACGATTCTTGCGTCATTGATGCCGCTCGAGCCCGCACCGAGCCCGGCAGTGGATGTGCCCGAAGCGCTGAAAGCCAGCTCGCTCGAGCTGTGGTATCAGCAGAAACTTCATCTCCGGACATTGGTTCCGAGCGGCGCCGAGGCGCTGATCCGGATGCGCCATCCCGCATGGGGCGTCGTGCCGCCTGCCTACTTCATCCCCGACGAAAGCGATCCGCATTTTCATGCGCTGTCCGAGTTCGTGATCGCGCGCGCGATCGAGGACTGGCGCTATCTGCTCGGGCAGATCGGACCGGTCGATCTCTCGATCAACCTGCCGATCTCGTTTCTGGCCGACGATGCTGCGGTGCGCGAGCTTTGCTACCGGATTCCGGATCATGCGGCGTTCGCCGGCCTGCTGATCGAGATCGACAGCGCCGAGGTGATCGACAATCTCGACCTGGCGATCGATGTCGCCCGGCGCGTTCGCCTGCACAATATCGGCATCTCGATCGACAATGTCGGCGCGAAGTGGCCATCCTTGCTGGGATTGCCGAACTTTCCGTTCGTCCAGCTGAAGGTCGACCATCAATACGTCACCGGTTGCGCGGATCAGCGCCTCAAGCAGACGGTGTGCCGGCGTATCGTCGAGCTCGCACACGACTCCGGCGCGCAGGTTATTGCGCAGGGGGGCGAGACGCGCGCGGACTTTCTTGCCGCACATGAGATGGATTTCGATCAGGTCCAGGGTTACCTGTTCGGCAAGCCGATGGGCGTCAAGAAGTTCGCCCGCTCGCGCACGCACTTCTCGGAGAAAGAGCCGATCGTCCTGACGCATGGCGCCTAGTCAGGCGCGAGTGTCGCCATCGATCGCGCGCAGCGCTTCGCCGCGGGCGATCAGGCGCTTTGTGTGAATCGGCGGATGGAATGACCCTGCCCAGATTAATGATGTCAACGGCTTAACGTGCCGATCGGCGCCGGGCCCCGCGCCAACTCACATGCTGACGGCGGTCGTCTTCCCCTCGGCTTTGCTATGCACTTCAAACTCGAGAGATCGATTCGTTCAGGATAATGTCCTGAATAACGAGATAAGCCGTACGGCAGTTGCCGCACGGCTCTTCCGGAGTTCGTCATTCACTGCGCGGATCCGGTAGCGACGCGCTGAGCCGCCGTCTTGGCAGACTTATTGGACGCGCTCGTCGGCGACCTTCTTCTCAGAAGAGAGCTCGGTCGTAATTCTGCGCATTGCCACGGCCTGGGCCTGAACTTTTTGGCTAACACGCTCGAACTCAGCCATCTGGTTCTGGAAACCGGCATCCTGGGTCTGCTGGGTAGCAGGAGCGGCGCCGTTACCGCCAACACTATTAACCGCCATGTCTATTCACCTTTCTTTATGATAGTCGTTAGTTGTGGCCTGCTACGTCGGGCGGGCCGACGATACGAGGGGCAGGAATAGAAAGAAAGACGGTGCTCGCCCCCCAGACTTCTCAGGCTCAGTTCGGCGCTCTTGCCGAGACCAACGGTCTTGGGCTGTACGTTGTCCGTTTTGCCGGCGTTCTTGTTTTCGGCGGCCATCGCTTTCTCCTATGCTCGTCTTGTTACGTCTCAATAGACGTGCTCGCCTAGAGTTCAGCAGCCTCACGCTAGGCGCGCTACCTTTCGAGAAGCTGACGAGTCTCGGTCGGGGTGATTAGGTCGATCCTTTGCAGCAGCCCATCACCTGCCGGCAGCTGCAACCTCACCTAGGGTCTGTACCTAAATAGCGCCAC
>NZ_AJQE01000461.1 GCF_000261685.1 Bradyrhizobium genomosp. I (2014)
CGCTTCGCTGCGCTCGCAATGACGGAATGTGGCGCTGCCGTGGTGCCTCAAACGGCGCCGCCCACTAGCCGCTAACAAAAGAAGCACCAAGCATGATCCTCCCCGACGGCTATTCCGACGTCCCCGCCGGCAAGATCGCCGCCGTCGTCACCCATCTGGAGATGACCGCGCCGCCGGCACGCCGTGACGATCCACCCGGCAGTTGGA
Source organism: Bradyrhizobium genomosp. I (2014) (assembly GCF_000261685.1). Lineage (GTDB taxonomy): Bacteria > Pseudomonadota > Alphaproteobacteria > Rhizobiales > Xanthobacteraceae > Bradyrhizobium. Next base: position 208 of record NZ_AJQE01000461.1, read on the forward strand.
CCTTGCGCAAGGTCGACGCCCCCGCGCTTCCTTGGTACCGCTATCTCTTCCGCCGCGTCGGCGAGGAGTGGCTGTGGTTCTCGCGCGCACGCATGACCGACGCCGAACTCGCCGCGACCATCCACGCAGCCGGAATCGAGGTCTATGCCCTCGTCCTCGACGGCCGCGACGAAGGCCTGCTCGAGCTCGACTTCCGCGAGCCCGGCCAGTGCGAGCTGGTCTATTTCGGCGTCACCGCACCCTTGATCGGCACCGGCGCCGCCCGCTTCCTGATGAACCGCGCGCTGGAGATGGCGTGGTCACGCGACGTCCGCCGCGTCTGGGTGCACACCTGCACCTTCGACCATCCATCGGCCGTTGCCTTCTACCAACGTTCCGGCTTCCGGCCCTTTCGCCGCCAGATCGAAATCGCCGACGACCCAAGGCTCGACGGCACCGCGCCGCGCGATGCGGCGAAGCATGTGCCGATGATCGAGTAGCCATAGCCCGAGCGCTGCGCCTGATCCGAAGGGCAATTTCCCCGTTGCCGCGCACTCCACCGTCATCCTGAGGTGCGCTCTTGCGCGCCTCGAAGGACGGGCGCGGGCGCCTGTGGGCCATCCTTCGAGGCGATTATGCTGGCGCATCGCATGGGACGCACCTCAGGATGACGGTTGAGCCTGTGTCAGCACTGTAGCCACGCCGAGCCCAGCTATATCCGGAAGACCGTCCCCGCATTCCGTTCCATGCGGATGGTGCGCTCCGGACTACCGGAATGCACCAACACTCGGCTCCGGAAGCTCATAGGGAGCGAGACGCCATAATCGCTCTGGGAGCGGCTGCACGGGAGGAGCCTGAAGCTCTCCGTAGCTGGAAAGCAGTGGGAGGCTAGGCATCCAGCGATGGATGACGAACACCACGCGATATCGCTTGGCCGCAGGCAGCCTTTGCCTGTAGTCGGTCCTGATCTCCGTTTCGCCGTCTGCCGTCAGGAACATCTCGTTCCACGTCATCTCCGAGTGGTTCTTGGGGTTGGCCGGGTCAATCTGAGCGAAGTCATGGGGATTAAACTGTGGGTCCGGACTCTTCACCAGCACCTCGAGAACCGCGGCGTCGCCCATATAGAAGCGCAGCTCGCTTTCCAAATCCTGTCGCTCCTCAGGAGTCAACGGCACCATCTCGTCACCCCTGCCGCCCAGACGGAGGATATCCTTAACTTCTTCGCTGAAATTAGGCGGATCGTGCGAATCGATCAGCTCCCGGATGAAGCGGGCATAGGTGGCCTTGTCGGCGCTAAACGAGTAGACGCCCAAGATACTGAGCGATGGCTTCCCGTCGGCGTTCTTGTCGTTCTGGTCGAGCATGCTCAAAACACCTCCTGCTTCCCACGCGCCAGCGAAAACCCCCGCTGCATCGCGTTGAAGCATGTCAGTCCCGTCTGCTCCGACCGGCAGGTAAATCCCCCGCGCTGCCACACTTCGCCATAGGGGAGCACCGGCAGCGACGGATCCATCACCATGTCGCCGGCGCAGATGCGCCCCGCGGCTCCCTTCGCGCTCATCTCGAAGGCGTGGCCCCAGTCGAGCTCGCAATCGGCGGGGCGGCGCGGGCGCGCGTCCATGTTCATGATGTCGCGGCGGAGCACGCCCCGACCGTTGTCGGTGAAGAACTGGCAGGCGATGTTCTTCGACGGCGTCAGAAAGCCGATCGGGCGGTCGTCGATCGGGCGGTTCTGGGCCTGGGCGACGTTCGCGGAGAGCAAAGCGAGCCCAAGTGCAATCGGTGTCAGCGGTCTCATCATGCGCGTTCCTGCATCCAGCTGTGTCATGCCCGGACTTGATCCGGGCATCCATCGTTCTCTAATCTGAGGAAGGATGGATTGCCGGATCAAGTCCGGCAATGACGAGAGGTCATGCCATGTTCCTGATCGGCCAATATGATTCCCCCTTCGTCCGCCGCGTCGCGATTGCGCTGCAGCTCTACGGGCTCGCCTGCGAGCACAAGCCATGGTCGACCTTCGGCGACGCCGACAAGATTGCGGCGTACAATCCGCTGCGCCGCGTGCCGACCCTGGTGCTCGACGACGGCGAGGCGCTGATCGAGAGCATGATCATTCTGGACTATCTCGACGACTTCGTTGGCCCGGAGAAGGCCATGCTGCCGCGCGGCGGTGCCGAGCGGCGCAGGCATTTACGCATCTGCGCGCTTGCCTCCGGCCTCGGCGACAAGGCGGTCAGCCTGCTCTACGAGCGCGTGTTGCGGAAGGAGCAGCTCGCGCTGTGGGTCGAGCGCTGCCAGGCGCAGATTGGCGACGTCCTGAAGGTGCTCGAGGCCGATCGCGCCAAGGTGACGACGCCGTACTGGCTGGGTGAGCGCATCGGCCATGCCGACGTCGCGGTCGCCTGCGTCGTCCGCTTCACCCGCGAAGCGCATCCGCAATTGTTTGAAGTGGCGCGTTATCCCGCGCTTGCGGCACATGCCGAGCGCTGCGAGGCGTTGCCGCCGTTCCAGGAGATCGTGCAGCCGCTGGCCCCGCCGAAGGGGTGAGATCTCTTACCCTCCCCTGGAGGGCAGGGCTATCGCATGTGACCGATA
>NZ_AJQE01000462.1 GCF_000261685.1 Bradyrhizobium genomosp. I (2014)
CGGTCCTTTACGAATAAGACGGGCTAGCGTAATGATACTCATCGTAGGATGGAACATGCGACATATTGTTAACTCGATCGTCCATGACGACCACACTCCTATGCCGGTTGCATTGTGTTTCAGGTCGTTAGACCTGACTCCGCAGATAAGCAGCTTAGCTGTCCGTAAGCTGACGCCGAGAAATTAACGGAAAACTAGGTGTTTGGCCCCGGCATTTCTGCAGCGGATTGAGTTTGAATCGTTCCGGCTGGGAAGTTCAATCCTGAATCCAAACAGACCCTAGTCGGGTGCTCCGAGAAATGCATCGACGGAGGTGCGACGAGCATCCGATCATAAGTAGGTCTACAGGTTCCGAGCGGGTAGACGGAGCGATGCGGTGATGGCCGAACTTATCCATTCGGTCGATAGATCTGATCAAGAAAATCAATTTTACCGATTGTAGCGTCGTCATATAGACCGTCACCACGGCTGGGGCTAACCTAGGGAAGCGATCTCCCAATGAAGAAGTCAGTTTTGGTGACGGCGAGCGCCCTCGCACTTGCGACCGCGGCGGTACCTCCATTTGCTGCAGAAGTTGCCGCGCAACCGCTCACCTCCAGCGTGCAGGTAGCCGATACATCGTATCCTCAGTGCGCCGATGACCCATTGAATGGTATCTGCGATCTGTTTTTTTGCTTGACCGATCCCGCGTGCGTGCTGCACTGACGACGGAAAACAATCAAGCAGAGAATGAGGATCGAGCCTCGTGCGGCCGCTGCTCCGTCAGCGGCCGCATCCTTATGCCGTTCGTTTACGCTGGCGGATGGTGCGAGCCGCGCCTTCTTGTTCTCTAAAGATGATCAGAGTCATTGCTCACTCCAGCCGGCGGGTGACGGCAGCCCGATCGCTCAACTGCAGCATCGGCGAACGTTGGGTAAACGGAGAAAGCCGTTTCAGACCGCGACGCTGCCGTTACGGCCGGAACTCCTTCACGATGTCAAGCTGCGCCAGTTTTCAGGATAGATTGCTGTTCGGGCTAGCCCCATACCGTGCTCCTGCTCGATGTTCGCATTTCGGACGTCACAGATGTCATCCTTACCTGTTCGGCTAAGCTACTAGGGCGGCGATCGTGCCGTTACAGATGTTCGTCTATGGTTTCGCTCGAAATTGAGTGGCGCCGTCTCCGGCATCATCACCATGGCAAAGAGCCCGGCCGCGCTCGCGAAAAGCATGTACCAGGCGGGCGCGAGTGCGCTCCCGGTCAAGTAGATCAGCCATGTGACGACCAGTTGAGCTGTGCCTCCGAAAATGCCTATGGCAAAAGCGTAAGTCGTCCCGAAGGCGCCACCACGAATGTTCCTGGGCAAACTCTCGGCCATGCTTACGTAGAAGGCGCTATACGGAACCGTTCCGATAAGGGTGAGCGTGCCGAGGCCTCCTAAAAGTGCGAAGGCGCTGCGGCTCTCTGCAATCCACAAGAATACCGGATAGATCATCAGCAACGCAGCTGCCTGCGGCCATATCATGACGCGCCGGCGGCCTGCGCGGTCGGCGAGCAGGCCGCCCAACAGCGCCGCAGCAATGCCTGCCATATTGCTGATGAGCGTGGCGCCGAAGGCGAGAGGCGCGGATACGTGGAGGGTGTTCAAGGCGTAGGTGGTCATATATCCCGTAACGTAAGTAGTGATCGTGCAGCTGGCCAAGATGACGAATCCCAAGCTCATGATGCGGCGAGCGGCGGGCGATCGCCTTACAGGCCGGGTGACCAGAACCGGCGCCTCCGGGCGGAGAAACGTTTCGGGTAGGACGCTCCGCAGCCAAAGTCCGAACGGCAAAGTAACGGCGCCGAGCAACAGCGCGATCCGCCATCCGTATGCATTGAGCGCCTCACTTGTCATGGTGAGCGAGAGTATTTCTCCAACCAACGCTCCAGCCGTCGCAGCGACCTGTTGGCTCGCGGGCTGAAAGGAGACAGCAAGACCGCGGGCTTTGGCTGGTGCCGCTTCCATCAAGTAGGCTGTCGTTGGACCGACTTCGCCTCCGAGAGCAAAGCCCTGCAGCAAGCGTGCGAAGATGGCTAGCAACGGAGCGGCAAATCCTATTGTCTCGTACGATGGCGTAATGGCCAATAATAGGACCGCGACGCTCATCATAGCAAAGCTGGCGGTCATGGCAGGCCGGCGGCCAACCCGATCCGAATAGGAGCCGAGCACGATGGACCCGATTGGCCTGGTCACAAAACCCGCGCCGAAGGTTCCGAGTGACAGCATGAGGCTGGCGAACTGGTCGGTTGCCGGGAAGAACGCCTGACCGATCTGTATTGCGAAAAAGCTATAGGTGCCGAAGTCGTAGAATTCGAGCATATTGCCGATGGTGGCGCCCAACACCGCCCGGCGCGTTAAGCCTTCGTCTGCCGGACTGGGGACCGGCTCCAGCCTCTCTCGAGTTAATTGCCTCGCCATCCTCAACCTGATCTGGAGCGCGAACCCTGGCCCGAACATTTCCACCAGACACCGGTCGCGCAAAGTTGCAGTCCGCTTGCCCGAACTCGTCCTTCACGGCCATTGCGCCTGTCCACATGTAGCCTGAAGCGCGTCGCTACAAACCTCACGGTAACGTCTGCAATAAGAATGCCTGCCTTTCTGGGCCGATTTGACTTCTGGTCTGATCCCAGGCCTGGCCGGTAAGAGGTAAGCGGAGCTTTTCTCCCATTTGAT
>NZ_AJQE01000463.1 GCF_000261685.1 Bradyrhizobium genomosp. I (2014)
CACTCAGCTCTGATTCCGGGTACTAGGGACGGTGCCATCTGGAGCATGTCTCTGGTCGTCTATCTCGAGCCGCGCTGCTACAAGTTCATACGATCACAGCGTTTATACGTCTCAAGATCGGCCCGAGTGCCACATTGCGCCGCACACGTTCGAGAGCCACAGGACGTAAGCCTGCGTGCGAGAGAAAAAGCAAGCCTCCAGCTAAACTCGAGACGCAAGGGTATTGCCGCCATTGTCCATCAACGCCGTTTTCCCGCGCGGGGTGCTTGCAACGTCTATTGCTTCACCTAACCCAACCCGCTAGCTGACACCGGACAAGCTTCGCCGAACATCGCAAGTTTGCGCCGGCAGTTAGCTCGTCGTATCGAAGCATGGATTTCGCATTCGGTCGGCAAGAACCTCTGGATGATCCCGTATAGCGGTGCCGCGGCGGTTAAGTGCCTGGCGGTCGCCTGGTTGCGCGAGCCGCCGAGATGGTTCTAATAGATCATATACGCCAGCCGGCCGAATCGGCTTCCAGCCGTCGAGGGCATCCACCGCGATTCAAAGTCGCTTTCATGTGGCCCGTCCAGAAGCGCTCGTTGGCTCAGAGGGCAGGGCCGTCAACAGGCCGAGCAGGCTGCCAGTGAAGCCTTCGAAGCAGGGTAGAAGCGATCGCCCGTTCCAGCGGCTTGGAGAATCTTAAACAATTATTGAATGTTGATTGCTGCTCCATGTACGTGCGCTCACCGACTTTGCCGCCGCCAGCCATCTACGCGCAGCCGGCACCATCCTCCATCCGATCGCCCCAGTTCTCAGCCTCTGGGCCGGCACCGGTGGGCAAAGCGACAGCACACGGACGCGCGCTTTACAGCCTATGGGCTCTGGCCGTATCGCGTTCACTGCCTCCTTTGCTGCCACGTTACCAAATGAGGTAGGTATCGCGTGTTGGCAATTGTGGTACCTTGTAGGGGATGATCGAAATGAGCGGCGAACAACTTAGTACGTTATAAGCCCTTCAAGCTAGGAGATCTCGAATGGCACCGAATGCAAGCGAAGACGAGAAACGCGAGCGGCGGCCACATGTCGGGCACGACCCGGCTCTGATATCTGGCGCTTCCGCCGATGGCGCTGGGAAATCTACGACAGCCGCATCGCCTATTCCATTTACTTTTCGGGAATGGCAGAGCTCGATTGAAGCGACAAGCAACCTGTTCGCTGCGGCCCTGAAGGACGGACTAGGTTTGGCGGCTTCCTCCCTGCACGATCAGGCCACCTTTCTGAAGGATATCGCGGACTCCAAAACTTCCTCGGAGCTGTTGCGGTGTCACCTGGATTTTCTGGAGAAATTCTGGTCGAGGTCGTTCAGCGCCGGCTCGAAGATATTGGATCATCTCAAGCCACAGCCATCACCCGCGGGAAGGCAGGCGCTTCACTGAGCTTGCGATAAGAGCCCGATCGCAGCTACTTCCTCCAGAGCCGAGGGCATATGTCGCCCACTGACGAGGGTGTGGGTCGCTTTAGTGGCTTCAGCTCACCCGCCAAATCCCACGATTGCTCTGAACTCAAGATGCCGCGAGTTATCTAAGATTCGTTTGCCATAGATACCTCTCTTTTTGTCGAATAGAGCTTTTCTTAGGCGGAGGCAGGCAACCGCTGTCCGCTCAAGGGGGCGCAGATCCGGTTGGCGGCCGATGCCGGGATGAGTGATGACGTGATCGCCACAAGCCTGGGCGTCGGCCACTTGGCGGTCTCCCACCCTTCGACGTTTTTGTCGAAGGCAACCTGGCGGAGAACCAGAGCGAAGAGCCGCCTACCGGGCAGAGCGCGAACTCAACGACAAGGAAGAGGCCCTTCTGGTGGCCACCGCCTGCGGCCCTCCGGCAGGCCGGGCGCTGGACACCGGAGCTGCTAGCTGGCGAATGCTCAGGCTGACGTGGTACCAAGCGTGCCGCCGGAACGTCGTTCTCACGCTTGACTGCAACTTGCCCACACGGGCCGCTTTCGTTTTGGGAATTGCCGGGTCTCGTCAGCTTTCAGTAAGCCAGCCCGGATACAGAGCCGTTGTGGTTAACGGGACGTGGCAGGGACAGCGCTATCTATCCAGAACGGTCAGCGCCGAGTCACGCTTTCCGCTAAACTCAACGGCAGCGCGGAGCGGCAGGGATAGTGCCTTTATCCAGCCCCCCAGGTCGGTAGGCGCCAGGCCGCGCCCGCGCTGTTTCCTGTCGCTGACCTTCTGTAGTCGGCTTTAAGCGTTCAGGGGGTGGAACATGGACGGCTTCAACTCAACATCCTCGCCTTATGCGCCGCAAGTGCGGCGCAACCAGCCGCTGCCAAGTTTGTCTCTTTATGTGCCCCCGAGCTGGCAGCAGGGAGATCCGTGGGCGCCGGAAGACCTCAAGTTGCGAATGGGTTTGCACAAGCTTCTGCCCCATCCGGATCTGAGCCAAATAAAAGTCTTACTCTCGGGGACGTGAACTAAACAGCCGGTATCGGGCCGCCAGGCTCGGAACACGAGATTTTTTTCCGCAGAAACTGAACTAGCTCCCGATTGAAGTCAGCCAAGGCGGCGAGTCGCCCGCGCTGCCTGCGATCCGAGTCGATCGTTAATAAGCCGAATTGG
>NZ_AJQE01000464.1 GCF_000261685.1 Bradyrhizobium genomosp. I (2014)
TGTGAAGGGTTTCGGATGCCGGCCGCAGCCGTGACGGCGCGGCATATTCGGGCGGCCGGCGTCCGAAAGCCTCCAAGGGAGGAAACCGCGCTTGATGGGCAGGAATAGTGCGGCAGGCTTTATGGGGATTTGAGCGCTGCAGGCAAGTTGGCCGATGGAGTTCGAACCGGTGCAGCAAGCTGGGCGGCGGTAACGGGGCGGGTGAATGAGCAGTGGACGGTGTGTAACGCGATCCATCGTCGTCGGATTGCGAAGGCCCAATGCGCGTATGGGTGCATGCCGCCGTGGCCTATCGACGAGCGGCGGGCACGACGAGCAGCTTTGCAGGATGGCGGTTGCGCAGTCACGATGTGTCGATCCTGATAGCGCTGGTTGACGCGGTCGGTTGATGGCGCGGCGTTGCGCCTCGCTCAAAGACCTCAATGACGATCATGCGGCCGCCGCAGCATGGACATGGGGGTTTACTGACGTCGGCGATGGTCTCTGTGGGCGCATCCTCCCGATCCTTGACGGCGAGGAGCTCGCGCGCGCGTGCGACGTTGTCGGCGCAGGCGCCCCGTGCGAGCAGGCCGTAATGGCGGATGCGGTGGAATCCCTTTGGCAGCACGTGGATGAGGAAGCGGCGGATGAACTCGTCCGTAGCGAGCGTCATCCGCTTTTGACGGTCGTGGCCTTCGACCCGATAGTCCTTCCACCTGAAGGTGACGCTGTCCTGGTCGAGGGCGATCAGGCGGCTGTTGGCGATGGCGACGCGGTGTGTATACCGCGACAGATAGGCCAGCACGGCTTGCGGCCCGCCGAACGGACGCTTGGCATAGACGACCCATTCCGTCTTGCGCGACGCTGCAAGCAATGCGGCGAATGATTGTGCTCCGGCGAGATGAGCGTCGTTGCCGAAGAAGCTCAGGCGCCCGGCCTGGTGGAGGGCGGCAAGGCGCTCCAGGAACAGCCGCCGGAACAGGCGTGAGAGCACCCGCACCGGCAGGAAGAAGCCCGGCCGGCAGGACACCCAGCGTTCGCCGTCGGGCGAGATGCCGCCGCCCGGCACGATCATGTGCACATGCGGGTGGTGGGTCATGGCCGAGCCCCAGGTGTGCAGCACCGACGTGATGCCGATCCGGGCGCCGAGGTGCGTCGGGTCGGCGGCGATCGTCAGCATGGTCTCGGCCGAGACCTTGAACAGAAGATCGTAGATGGCAGCCCTGTTGTGATAGGCGATGTCGGCGATGCGAGCCGGCAGCGTGAACACGACGTGATAATATGGCACCGGCAGCAGCTCGGCTTCGCGGTCGGCGAGCCACTGCTTCGCCGCGGTGCCCTGGCACTTCGGGCAGTGCCGGTTGCGGCAGGAGTTGTAGGCGATGGACGTATAGGCACAGTCCTCGCAGCGCGCGACATGGCCGCCGAGGGCTGCCGTGCGGCAGCTCTCGATCGCCGACATCACCTTCAACTGGTTGAGACTGACATGGCCGGCATGGGCCTGACGCCATGCCGGACCATGGTCGCGGAAGATATCCGCAACCTCCAGAGCCGAGCGAGACACGCCGGCCCCGCGTCAGCCGGGCGGTCGACCCTCCTTCAGCTTGATCGCGATGTGCTCCAGCGGGCTCATGACCTCGCTGATCGTCTTGGTGGTGACCCGGGTATAGAGCGCCGTCGTATCGAGCTTGGCGTGGCCGAGCAGCACCTGGATCACGCGCACGTCGATGTTCTGCTCCAGGAGATGGGTGGCGAAGCTGTGCCTCAGCGTGTGCAGCGATACGCGCTTGTTGATCTCGGCCATCCCTGCGGCGGCATGACAGGCACGATTGAGCTGGCGCGTCGTCATCGGCTGCGCCGGATCGCGGCCCGGGAACAGCCAGCCTTGCGGACGCGCTGCCCTCCACCAGGCGCGCAGCAGGTCGAGCAGGTGTGGTGACAGCATGACATTGCGATCCTTGCCGCCTTTGCCCTGCTCGACCCGGATGATCATGCGCTTGCTGTCGATATCGGAGATCTTGAGCGAGACGACCTCGTTGGCGCGCAGACCGGCGCCATAGGCCACGCTGAGTGCCGCCTTGTATTTGAGCCCAGGTGCCGCGTCGAGCAGCCGCGCCACTTCCTCGGGGCTGAGCACCACCGGCAGCTTGCGCGGCTCGTGAATGACATGCGTGTGCTCGACGATCTCGTGGCGCTTGAGGGTGACCCGGAAGAAGAACCGCAGCGTCGATACCGTCTGATTGATGGTCGGCACACCGACGCCGCTCGTCGCCAGATGTAGTTGGTAGCGGCGCACGTCCTCAAAGCTCGCCGTATCCGGGGATCGCCCGAGAAACGCAGCGAAGTTCTTGACCCTTTGCACATAGTCATGTTGGGTCTTGGGCGCGAGCTTGCGGATCGTCATGTCTTCGATCATGCGCCGGCGCAACGGGCTCATTGCCTCGTCGGTCATGGGGATGCTCCTGTCTTGAGTGAAGGTTGCGAACCCCTCATCTCAAGACAGGGCGCCTCGGCGCGCTATCCCTCAGCCGTGCTGCCGGCTGTCATGCCCTACCGCGCGAGCGGTTTAGTCC
>NZ_AJQE01000465.1 GCF_000261685.1 Bradyrhizobium genomosp. I (2014)
ATGGCTCCCTGAACGCAAAAGATAACTTCCGCTTTGAACGCGTCATCGTCGGCTGGCGTGATAGAGCCGTTGTTGATTTGAGACGCAAAAGGTAATACCGTTATGTCATATGATTCGATCGACGCAAGCGCAGAAAGCCGAGCGGCTGAGGGCGGCGCGACGCTTGCTCGCGAAGAAAATCGGCATGGCGGAGGCGGCCTTGGTGCTGTCGCGCGAAAGCGGCTTGTCGCTGCGGCAGGCCTATCGCTATCTCGAAGTGGCCAAAAGCAGGGAGCGGCTCCTTCCCGCGCCGCAGCCATCAGTGACGCTCTCCCTGAAGATGCCGGCCGATCTTGCCCAAAAACTCCAGACGCATGCGACGGCTTCCAGGCTTTCGGCAAGCGAGGTGATGCGCCGAGCGGTGGCCGCTTATCTCGCGTCTGTCCGCGAAGATGGCTGAGCGGCGAAAAAAACGCGACGTTCGACTCGAATTTGCGTTCGATCGCCTCGTCGCCGTCAAACTTGAACAGGTTTACGAAATTCTCGTTCCAGATCAGGTGCGCTTCGCGCGCGCTGGCGCCGATGTGACGGGAGGCGAAGATGAAGACCGCCGCGATTTACGCCAGAGTGTCGTCGGACAAACAGAAGGAGGAGAACACGATCGCCAGTCAGACGAGCGCGCTGATCGCTTTCGCGCGCGAGCAGAACTGCGACGTGCCGGCGGAATGGGTGATCGAAGACGACGGCTATAGCGGCGCGAGCTTGTTGCGCCCCGGACTTGAACGACTGCGCGACCTCGCCGCAGAAGGGCGGATCCAAGCCGTGCTCGTCTACGCTCCCGATCGGCTGAGCCGGCGCTATGCGCATCAAATCCTTCTTATCGAAGAGTTCGCGCGCGCCGGCGTCGAAGTCTTGTTCATTCGCTCGAGACGGGCAGCGACGCCGGAAGACGAGCTGCTGCTGCAGTTTCAGGGCATGATCGCCGAATATGAACGCGCGCAAATCCTGGAACGGTCGCGGCGAGGGAAGCGCCATCGCGCCCTTCAAGGCCAAGTGAGCGTGCTTTCCGGCGCTCCGTTTGGCTATCGCTACAAGCGCAAGACCGATCACTCTGCCGCCTATTATGAGATCGACGAGCGACAGGCCGGTATCGTGCGCTGGGTCTACGAGCTTTACACCGCAAAAAGCCACAGCATCGGCGCCATCACGCGCCTGCTCAATGAGCGCCAGATTCCGACAGCCAAAGAAACAGGCCGCTGGGAGCGCTCGACGGTCTGGGCGATGCTGCGCAATCCCGCGTATAAAGGAACGGCCTGCTTTGGCAAGACGCGGATCGCGCCGCGCATGCGTGTGACGCGGCCGTTGCGATTGCGCGGCGGCGTCGCTCCTCGCAATAGCGCAAATCATGAGCTTCCTCGCACAGAGTGGATCGAAATCCCTGTGCCGACCATCATCAGCGAAGAGACCTTCGCATTGGCGAACGAGCTTTTGGAAGCCAACAAGAAGCATGCCCCGCGACGCACGATCACGCCGAGCGCCCTGCAAGGATTGTTGAGCTGCGCCAAATGCGGCTATGGGCTCTATCGCACCTCGACCAGGTCGAGCGCTCGAACCATCCATTACTACCGCTGCTTGGGCTCGGATGGCTGGCGCCGGCTCGGCGGGCCGGTCTGCGACAGTCGCCCGACGCGCCAGGATTTGCTGGACGAGGTGGTATGGAAAGAGATCGCGCGTTTACTTGAAGACCGACAGCTCATCGAAGACGAACTTGAGCGCCGGCTCAAGGCGGCGCGCAACTCCGATCCCACACAGCGCCGGGAGGAAACGCTTCGCCGCGATCTTGCGCGCTCCCGGAAAAGCATCGAGCGTCTCCTCACGGCCTATCAAGAGAGCCTTCTCTCACTTGAAGAGCTGCGCAGTCGCATGCCCGATTTGCGTAGCCGCGAACAGGCTTGCTTGTCGGCGCTGCAGGCGATCGAAGACCAATCGCAGGAGCAGGAGGTTTGTCTGCGTCTCGCTGAATCCGTGACTAGCTTCCTCGAGCGCCTCCGCTCGTCCGTCGGCGCGCTCGATATAATCGAACGCCAACGCGTGCTGCGCCTTCTCGTGAAGGAAGTCCTCGTTGGCGACGACAAGATCGTCATCCGCCACTCCATCCCCCTCCCACCCACCCCTCCCGGTGGAAAGGCGCCCGGCGCCGCCAATAGCTCCGTGACCGCTCCCCCACCGCAAAGTTATCTTTTGCGTTCAGGGAACC
>NZ_AJQE01000466.1 GCF_000261685.1 Bradyrhizobium genomosp. I (2014)
AGTGATCAAGTCCAAGCTCCTCCTTCATATCGACAAGGCTGTGCACGACCCGCGTCGGATCGCGCCGATCCGGGAACACCCGGGCCAGATTGTCGGCCAAGCCGAGACGCCGCTCGGCCATCGCCAGAAGCATCACGCCCCCGTTCGAGGTTAGGCGCCCACCATCGAAGGCAGCTGTGACTTTCTTGGCGTGAATGGCTGGAAACGAGAAGGGCGGAATCGTATCGTCGGTCATGGCGGGCGTGGCGTTCGCGGTTGGAGGTGATGGGGTTGGCTTCACAACCGAATCCTACGCCGTATGAGCGCTTTACACCACGCTCGCCAGCCTCTCGGGCGCCTCTTACGAATAAGACAGGTTAGTCGGTCCGACCCGTCATGTTTTTGGGGTTTCGGACAAGGTTCTGACGATGACGCTTTCATCCGTTTTGATGGCGGATCGCGAGGCCCGTCCTGATTGGTATGCAGTTGGCATTGCCATGATCGTCGTGGATCGGCTGGTTCACAACTTTCTGGTCCGAACCGGGATTTTGGAGCAACTTGGCATGGTTCATCCGTACGGTCCCCGTTGCTATGCAGACGGCGGCTGCGCCGAGGTCTTGCGGCGCGTCTCGGCACAGATCGACGCGCGCCAGTTTGATCGTAATTTTCCGGCGGATTTTCCGCGCTTTGTTCAGCACGCTCTTTGGCGTTACTGCGCTGCTGACGGTTTGAACGTCTGCAACGGCAACAATATTGATGATCGCAAGTCATGCGATCTTTCGTCGTGTATTGTTTACAGTAATTGTGCCAAAAAAGCGCGGAAATTACAGTAATTATCTTCTATTTAAGCGCAATTTTTCTGCAGCTAAATTATTGCAATCATTGCGCTTTTGGATGATATGCTTTATTATACTTACGACGAGATTGTTTGAACGCTCTTCTCGTCTTCAGCAAAGGAGTCGTCCAATGACAAGACCGCCATTGCCGGGAGCATCCCGCAGGACCAGCGACAACGCCGTTTCAGAAAGGGGCCCAAATCGGGCCCCTTCGGCTTTTCAGGAGGGCAAAATGGCCAAGCCCAATCTCACGAACCAAAAGACACTCTCCGCCTCGGCAATCATCGTTTACGGGATCGACGCGACCGGCAAGCCGAAGGCCGGCCGGTTTCCGGAGCGCCAGGCGGCGGCGGCCAAAAAGGCCGCGCGCTCACTCAAGCTCGCTGTTTGCAACGTCGATCGACCAGCTCTTGTCGAAATCGTTGCGAAAATTCCGGTCGGACGCGTTCACGACCAAGGCAGTCGCTTCTGCCCTACATCAAACGCAGCTTGTACGTGAGCGTCACGACAGGATCACCGGTTCCCGGGCTTGACTTGCGCGGAATGCTCTGGATAGCGCGGTCGGGATGATTGACGCCGCCGGGGCGCGGTGATGGGGTGATCCCGGTTCGGAGCGGGCAACGGGATCAGAATGAACAGCGAGTCGCAGCTGCGCGAGAAGCTTCGGAAGATCGAGGCGTTGTTCGTGGGGGCCGGAACTGCTGGTGAGCGCCATGCGGCGGAAGCCGCGCTGCAGCGGGTGCGGGCCCGGGTCGAGGAACTCGCTCGCCACGATCCACCAATCGAACAGCAATTCTCACTTCCCGACCAGTGGTCTCGGCACCTTTTTCTGGCGCTTTGCCGCCGATATGGGCTGCGGCCGTTTCGTTAGCTTTGAGCGTCTTCAGCAGCCAGCGTTCGACATCATGACCGGACAGCAAGTACGGCAAGACGGCTTCGCTCGATTCCAAGCAGTCCCTGAGGCCGGCAAAGAATATCTTGGCAGCGGCATCCAACGGCGACAGCGCGCTGTTGTGTCGTCTACAAAGGCAGTTCGCGGTGAGATTCTTTGGAGCCAGCGCCTTTGTTTCGCCTGCTTCGAGCCAAGGCAGTCCAGAGGCCGTGAAATTACCGTCCCCGCGAAGTATTTCGATCACAGCCTCGCTGATCAGATGCTCGCCGGAGATTGGCGCTTCGCAATTTCCCAGCTCCTGCATGTAACAGCGTTCAAGTGTCGTACTGGGCGAGCCGGATCGAAGGTCAAGCCCTGAAGCCGGCTTGTGCCATCGAACACCATCAAAACAGCAGGAAGCCGATTGTCGCCCCGATCGACAACGACAAGGTGCCACCTTCATTTCCTCAAGTCTGCGCTTGGCTTCACCCATCGGAGTGACCCCCAGCGGCAGTCTAGCCCGTCTTATTCGTAAAGGACCG
>NZ_AJQE01000467.1 GCF_000261685.1 Bradyrhizobium genomosp. I (2014)
CGATGCTCACGATCCGTGAAATCCGCATTGTGAAGTGCGGATTTCGTTGGGTGCACCGCGCAGATGTGCGTGAACCCGAGGAAGTCGAACGTCTTCGGGCGGCGTTGCCCCGGCGCGAGAGGCGCTCGGCCGCGTACCGTCCAAATTCAGAATCCGGGTCTTCTCCTCATTTAGCGAAAGACCGAACTCCGCTATTCGCTCACGCAGGGCGTCGAGAAGGCGTAGGACCTCGGTTTTATTTCGAAGCCCATAAGACTGCCGCCGGCATAGCTGCCGCTGCTTCTCCACTCGTGGGTCCAGAGGTCGAAGACGTGATGCACATTCATATTTACGAAGAGCGGCGGGAGCACCGCCCGTTGCCGCGTACTTACTCGTGCTACGGGCTTCGATGTGAATTTTCATTGCACGCAAGGAACTCGCAACTGACGGCATTTCTGATTCTAGAGTGGCCAAGTTCAGAAACATGGCGAAGAAGCCCGCGCACTACATCGCACAGGCGAATCGAAAAAGATTCGGGATTAGCGGGATGAAGGAGATCGTCACGTGACAACGCCAGCGGTCAGCCGCTTGCGTATCAAATCAATCGCAAGAGCCGGAGGTCTGACGGAAGATGAGTTCCTGCCCGCCGCCGTGCATTGCCCGTCAGTAGCGGATCCGGCGCTGCAAGGAAGGCGCCGCGCTTTGGCAGGGGAGCGGAGCTGGTCGGCGACGCAGCGCCATTACGCCCGCGCGTCCTCGGCATCGTCCTGGGTGCACACCGTGGCGATGAAGGCGGAGACGAGGCGCCGTGCGCTCTTGCCGGCACGTGCCAGCGCATTGCGCATGAAGTGGACGCGGCAGCGCTAGTGGCGTTGAGAACTTCGCCGACCGTGGCCGTGATCCCTCATGAGTATCGGAGACGACGAGCCCGTAGCCCCGCAGGCCGCGGCGGACGAGCTTGCGCAGGAGCGCGGCCCAGAACGTCTCGGCTTCGGATGGGCCGACGTCAATGCCGAGCGCCTCACGCCGGCCGTCGCTGTTAACTCGACGCGATGGTCACCGCGACCGAGACGATGCGCCCCTGCTGACGCAGCTTCACGTACGTGGCCGATCCACAGATAGGGCCGATCGCCCTAGAGCGGGCGGTTGAGGAAGGCCTTCACGTTGTCGCCGATCTCACTGCACATGCCGCGCCGGTCATGCCTTCGACCACCAGCGCCATCAGCCGGAGGCCGAGTGTGTTCCCTAGTCACGAAGGCAGCATGAGCATCGTCGTTATGCGAGACGATGCCGCTCCGTCGGGGTCGATGGCCGCATCACGCATGGAAGGCAATCATCGGAACATGAGAGGCCCGATCGGGTCCACTGGATTGGTCTCCAGTGGGGGACAGCGGCGAGGCACTGCCAGAGCCGCGGTCCGAGCTGAGGTCGGGAGTCGGACTGGTCCATAGTACCTGTGAAGTCGTCGAAGGAAACGAGACGTATGGAGGGAAGGGGCCAGCCCGAGGGGAGCCCGCGCGAGAAGGCCAGGGTCCGGACACAGAGCCGGGTTGCCTTGCCGCCGAACCTCGATCGGGTGAACGCGGCGGCCAAGCGGGCTGCCCAAACCCGGTTCACGGCCTTGCTGCACCACATCGACGAGGACGCTCTGCTTCGGGCGTTTCGACGACAAAAGCGGCAGGCCAGCGCGGGGGTCGATGGGGTAACGATGGCGAAGTACGAAGAGGGGCTCACGGATAACATCCGCGACCTCTGCGGACGGGTCCACACTGGTCGCTACCGGCCACAGCCGGTGCGGCGAGTCTACATCCCCAAAGCCGATGGCGGTAAGCGGCCTCTCGGTGTGCCGGCGCTCGAGGACAAGATCGTCCAAAGCGCGGTGGCCGAGGTGTTGAGCGCCGTCTATGAGGCCGACTTCCTTGGGTTCTCCTACGGCTTCCGGCCGGGGCGGAATCCTCATATGGCGCTTGATGCCTTGCATACGGCGATCATGAGCCAGCGTGTGAACTGGGTGCTCGATGCCGACATACGCAGCTTCTTCGACTCGGTCGACCACGAGTGGCTGTTGCGGATGGTGGCGCACAGGATCGCCGATCCTCGCATCCTACGGCTCCTCGAGCTGTGGCTGCGGGCCGGTGTTCTTGAGAGCGGCGAGAAGCGAGAGACGGACAGGGGCACGCCGCAAGGGGCAGGCATGGCTCCCTGAACGCAAAAGATAACT
>NZ_AJQE01000468.1 GCF_000261685.1 Bradyrhizobium genomosp. I (2014)
GGCGATCGATCGCCGCGAGGGTCATAGCTGGGTCCGGAAAGACCTTGTTCCATTCTCCAAAGGGCTGATTGGCGGTGATCAGCAAAGAGCGTCGCTCGTAGCGTGCGCTGATGAGCTCGAACAGCACACTGGTCTCGGCCTGGTCCTTGGTGACATAGGCAAGATCGTCCAAGATGACGAGATCGAAGCGATCGAGGCGGTTGATGGCGCCCTCGAGGTTGAGCTCGCGGCGAGCCACCTGGAGCTTCTGCACGAGATCGGTGGTGCGGGTGAACAGGACGCGCCATCCGTTCTCGATGAGGGCCAAGCCGATTGCTGCCGCCAAGTGGCTCTTGCCTCCACCGGGCGGACCAAACAGCAGCAGATTGGCGCCCTTGCCGAGCCAGCCGTCGCCGGCGGCGAGTGCGGTCATTTGCGCCTTGGAGATCATCGGCACGGCCTCGAAGTCGAAGCTGTCAAAGGTCTTTCCGGTAGGCAGCCGCGCCTCGACGAGATGGCGCTCGATGCGGCGGCGGCCGCGCTCAGCGATCTCGTGCTCGGCAATGGTGGCGAGGAAGCGCGCCGCCGGCCAGCCTTCTTTATCGGATTGCTCGGCAAATTGCGGCCACAGCGCCTTGATGGCGGGCAGCCGCAGCTCGTTGAGCAACAGATTGAGGCGCGCGGTGTCGACTACGTTGGTTGTGCTCATGCGGCGCCTCCGATCTCGGCGGTACCGATGAGGCATTCATAGGTGGCGAGCGGTGCGAGGCGTACCACGACGTTCGGCACCTGGGCGGGATCCGGGGCGAAGTGAGTACGTAGCCGGTTGAGGTCGGGCAGCCGGCCGTCGTTCAGGTCAGCCGTGAGCTGATTGGCGAGTTCGGCCTCGCAACCGCGCTCATGGGCGAGTGCGAGGAGATCGACCATGATCCGGCAGGCCTTCTTGTCCGGTAAGCGTTTGCGCAAGACGTCGAAGGCTCGGCGGTAAGCTTCCCGGGGGAACAGCTGGTCGCGGTAGACCAGGTTGAGGAGCGCCATCGGCTTGCGCCGCAAGGAATGGATCACGTGCCGATAATCGACGACCTGATCGTGCTTGCCATTGGGATGCGGCCGCCCGCGCGGCAAGGTGAGGAGATGCGTGCCGCCGACAAACACG
This sequence comes from Bradyrhizobium genomosp. I (2014), assembly GCF_000261685.1. Lineage (GTDB taxonomy): Bacteria > Pseudomonadota > Alphaproteobacteria > Rhizobiales > Xanthobacteraceae > Bradyrhizobium. Next base: position 1,136 of record NZ_AJQE01000468.1, read on the forward strand.
TCGAGGTGATCGTCATACAGGCGCACCCGCAGCCGATGGCCGATCAAGCGCGACGGCACCGTGTAGAACACCTTGCGCAAGGTGAAGCCGCCGGACGACGTCACGTGGACGATCACCTCTTCATAGTCCGACGTGCGGCGGTCCGGCAGATCCTGAAGTGCGCTACGTTCACTGTCGATCCGCTTGGCGTTGCGGGCATTGCGGCGGCTGGCGATCTCATCGATGAAGCCACGATAGGCAGCTAGATCGTCGAAGTCGGCGGTGCCACGCAGCAACAGCGCGTCGCCGATCGCTCGCTTGAGATGACCATGCGAACTCTCGATCGCCCCGTTCTCGTGGGCGATGCCACGATTGTTGCGGGAAGGCCGCATGCCGTAATGGGCACAGAGGTCTTCGTATCGCCGCGTCAGATCGTCTTTGGCGTCGCGGTCGAGATTGCAAAAGGCGGCCGACAGGCTGTCGGTGCGATGCTCCCGTGGCGCCCCACCGAGTGACCACAAGGCATTCTGCAGGCCTTCGGCCAGAGCGACGAAGCTCTCACCGCCGAGCACGACATGGGCGTGCTCAAACCCGGAATAGGCCAGCCGGAAGTGATAGAGACGATGGTCGAGCGGTACGCCCGCGATCGTGACACCCAATTCGCCCATGTCGGTGAAGTCGGACAGGCCGCGCTGACCGGGTTCGTGGGTCTGGCGGAAGATGACCTCCTGCTCCTCGCCGTGGATCGCCCGCCAGGCCCGGATCCGGCGCTCCAGCGTGCGACGGATGCCGGCGCCGAGCTCGGGATGGCGTCGGAGCAACTCCTCGAAGATCGTGACCGGCCGCACACCGGGGGCGGCCTTCAGCATCGGCGCGATATCTGTCTCAAATACGCGGGCCAAGGGATCTGGCCGGCGACGGCCGCGGGGAGCC
>NZ_AJQE01000469.1 GCF_000261685.1 Bradyrhizobium genomosp. I (2014)
GGCAGACGAAGCCTGCTCGGTCGCGCCCTGCGAGAGCTGCTCGGCGCTGGCGGAGAGTTCCTGGCTGCCGGCGGAGACGTTCTGCGCCGCAGTGAGGGCTTCTGCGACGATCTGCCGAAGCTTTTCCACCATGCGTTCGAGTGCCAGGCCCAGCGTATCCTTGTCCGACAGCGGCTTGGCTTCGACCGTGAGGTTGCCCTGCGCGATCTCGTTGGCGACGGCCGCGGTCTGGTTGAGGTTGACCGTCATCGCATTCAGCGACTTGATGAGGTCGCCGATTTCGTCATTGCTGAACGAATCGATCTTCTGGCTGAGATCGCCGATTGCCACCGCATCGGCGAGGCCGACCGCCATGGAAAGCGAACGGCTGATGTTCAGAGCCATCCAGACCGCGGCGGCGATGGCGATGACGAGCGACGCGAGGATCAGGGAAGCGAGAATCAGGATGGCGCGGCTGCCGTCGACTTTGGCCTGCTCGCTCTCCTCGGCCATCTGCTTCTTCACAAAGTTGATGTAGTCGCTCGCCGCCGTGAGCGCCGGCGTGGAGGCCTTCAGGCCCTCGGTCATCGACCGCTCGGTCGCCCTGGCCTTGTCCTGTTTGGCGAGCGCAAGCGTCTGATCCTGTACCGCGTTGGAGTTCGCGTAGGCAACGGCAAAAGTCTCGATCATTTTCCTGCCGGTCTCGCTCGCGCTGGAAGTGACCTCGTCCTTCACCTTCATGGCGCGTTCGCGCAGTTGGGCGATCTGGCCGATGAACTTGTCCTGGTCGGCTTCCACCGCAAGGATAGCGTTCTTCTCGGCCCGCACCTGAAGCAGGACGGCCTCCTGAAGCTCGCCAACCTTTGCGAGCCGGCCGGCACGGGCAGACAGATGCTCGGCCGTCGCGACCATGCCGTTCAACTTCAGATACGCGACGCCGCCGGCGATCATGGACAGCAGGATGACGACGCCGAAGGCGGTGGCAAGCTTGGCTTTGACGGTGAATCTCATGTCAGTCTCGTTGGTTCGAATTGGGGGGCTTACGCTTCACCACGCTTCACTTTTGCTGGCTCAGGCGGCGCGAGGCGCATCCGTGGCCGTGTCGCGTCCGTCCGGAACCTCGTCGTTGGCCATCAGCTTGGCGAGATCGAAGATCACGACGAACTTCTCACCCTTGCGGCCGATGCCGGCGGCATAGTCGGATTGCCATTTCCCGCCGACCTCTGGCACCGGCTCGATCGCCTGCTCGTCGATGTCGGTGACCTCGAACACGCAGTCGGCAACGAAGCCGACGCCGACCAGACGGCCCTTCATCGGCACGTCGAGGATGATGATGCGGGTGGCTTCGGTGGCCGGCACGCTCGGCAGAGCGAGCTTGGTCCGGAGGTCGACGATCGGATAGCCGCTGCCGCGCACGTCGATCATGCCGAGCAGGAAGTTCGGGGCGTGCGGAAGCCGCGAGATCGGCCGCATGTCGAGGATCTCACGGACATTGCGGATGCTGATGCCGAACGTCTCGCCGGCGAGCCCGAGCGTCAGATATTGCGAGGTTGCGGCCATGATGCGGTCCAAGGATCCGGAGGTTGGCGAATGAATGCGGTCCGGCATGAAGCCGGACCGGCTGATCAGCGCTGGAACTCGGCGTCGCGGTCGTCTTCGCCGTCGTTCATGTCGAAGGCGAAGCCGCCGCCAGCGGCGACTTTCATCGCGCGCGCCGGTTTGCGAACGGGGACCGGCTTCTTCGTATCGCGATCCACGGCGGCCATGTGCGCAGCCTTCATGTGCGCAGCCTTGGCCCGGAGCTGACCGACGGCGCGGTCGATCGGCTCGGCCGCGGCATTCTCCTTGCGCGTCGCGTGCTCGATGCGGAAGAACGAGATGGTGGATTGAAGCTGTTCGGCCTGCGAAGCGAGCTCCTCCGAGGTCGAGGAGACCTGC
>NZ_AJQE01000470.1 GCF_000261685.1 Bradyrhizobium genomosp. I (2014)
ACCTGTCGATCACCGGCACCGGCAATGCGCTGGCCACGCTCGGCCTTGCCGGCAACACCGGCAGCGCCACCGCATTCACGGCGGCCCGCACCTCCGGCATCGGCGGCATCAGCGGCAAGACCCTGACCTTCTCCTCCTTCAACGGCGGCACGGCGGGCGACGTCACCTTCGGCGACGGCACCAACGGCACGGTCAAGACGCTCGATCAGCTCAATTCGAAGCTGCAGGCCAACAACCTGTCTGCAACGATCGATGCCAACGGCCTGCTGACGATCTCGACCACCAACGACTACGCGTCCTCGACCATCGGTTCGAGCGCCGCGGGTGGTGCGATCGGCGGCACGCTCACTTCAGCCTTGACCTTCTCGACGGCTTCCACTCCCGTCCAGGATACGGTTGCGCAGACGGCTCGTGCCAACCTGGTGTCTCAGTACAACAACATCCTCCAGCAGATCGACTCGACCGCACAGGACTCCTCGTTCAACGGTGTCAACCTCCTGAACGGCGACCAGCTCAAGCTGGTGTTCGACGAGACCGCCAAGTCGAGCCTGAGCATCACCGGCGTGACCTACAACTCCAAGGGTCTGGGCCTTGCTGCGCTGACCAGCGGCGTCGACTTCATCGACAACGCTGCCACCAACAAGGTGCTGACCAACCTGAACGCCGCATCGAGCACGCTGCGTTCGGAAGCTTCGGCTCTGGGCTCGAACCTGACCATCGTGCAGGTTCGTCAGGACTTCAACAAGAACCTGATCAACGTGCTGCAGACCGGCTCGTCCAACCTGACCCTGGCCGACACCAACGTCGAGGCCGCCAACAGCCAGGCGCTGTCGACCCGTCAGTCGATCGCGGTCTCCGCGCTGTCGCTGGCCAACCAGTCGCAGCAGAGCGTGCTCCAGCTGCTCCGCTAAGTCGCGGACGACATCGCAAGCAAGATCCGGCGGCGGGGCTTCGGCCCCGCCGCCTTTTTTCATCGTCGCTCGACGTTTCGCGGGGACAGGCGACACTCCGGAAAAGTAACCGGCGGTTATGGTTAATGGAGCGTAATCGCAGAGAAACGCCAATGATTTCAGGCCAATCGTCGATGCTCTGCGCGCCTTCCAGGCGCTTATGGTGAACCGGCGCTTATGCTGGCGATGTTCGTTTCACCCTTTGTTAGCCATGTCCGCGCAGGCTGTGCCCGTCACTCGATCTGAAGCGATCGAACGAAGACGCGTAAGCCAGAAGGGTAAGAGTCATGTCCGGTATCGTTCTCTCTGCGTCGGTTCGCCAGAACCTGCTCTCTCTCCAGTCCACCGCCGATCTCCTCGCCACCACACAGAACCGTCTGTCGACCGGCAAGAGCGTCAACTCGGCTCTGGACAATCCGACCAACTTCTTCACCGCACAGTCGCTCGACAACCGCGCCAGCGACATCAACAACCTGCTCGATGGTATCGCCAACGGCGTGCAGGTGCTGCAGGCTGCCAATACCGGCCTGACCTCGCTGCAGAAGCTGATCGACAGCGCCAAGTCGATCGCCAACCAGGCGCTGCAGACCACGGTCGGCTACTCCACCAAGTCCAACGTCTCCACCACGATCGCGGGCGCCACCGCCGCCGACCTGCGCGGCACGACCTCCTTTGCCAGCGCCACCGCATCGAGCAACGTGCTTTACACCGGCGCGGCCGGTGGCACGACCGCTGCGACGTCATCCACTTTGCTGGGCAGCGCGGCCCAGGGCACCTACACCACTCCGGCCGCATCTGCGGTGAAGGCGGCGGACGGTACGACCAACCTGACCGGCACC
>NZ_AJQE01000471.1 GCF_000261685.1 Bradyrhizobium genomosp. I (2014)
TCCGAGCACCGCATCGAGCGCATCAAGGACACCGCGGTGCTCAGGCTGCGCAACAAGCTGCTGCCGCTGATCCACCTCAAGAAGCTGCTCAGGATCGACGACGGCGCGGCCTCCGATCCCGAGAACGGCTTCATCGTGGTGACGCAGGTCGGCAGCCAGACCTTCGGCATCGTCGTCGACGGTGTCTTCCATACGGAAGAGATCGTCGTGAAGCCGATGTCCACAAAACTGCGCCACATCGACATGTTCTCCGGCAACACCATCCTGGGCGATGGCGCGGTGATCATGATCATCGACCCCAACGGCATCGCCAAGGCGCTCGGCGCCGCCGGCTCCTCGGCCCATGACATGGGCGACGAGAACGGGGCCCATCACATCGGCTCGGGCGAGCAGACCACCTCGCTGCTGGTGTTCCGCGCCGGCTCGTCCCAGCCCAAGGCGGTCCCGCTCGGGCTGGTCACCCGCCTGGAAGAGCTTCCGGCCGACAAGATCGAGTTCTCGAACGGCCGCTACATGGTGCAGTACCGCGAGCAGCTGATGCCGCTGGTGGCCATGGAAGGCGTCACCATTGCGAGCCAGGGCGTCCAGCCGATCCTGGTGTTCGCCGACGACGGCCGCTCCATGGGCCTCGTCGTCGACGAGATCATCGACATCGTCGAGGAACGGCTCAACATCGAGGTCGGCGGCGCCTCCTCCGGCATCCTCGGCTCGGCCGTGATCAAGGGCCAGGCCACCGAGGTGATCGACGTCGGCCACTTCCTCCCCATGGCGTTCGCCGACTGGTTCACCCGCAAGGAGATGAAGCCGTCGATGCACTCGCAGTCGGTGCTCTTGGTCGACGACAGCGCGTTCTTCCGCAACATGCTGGCGCCGGTGCTGAAAGCCGCCGGCTATCGCGTCCGCACCGCGCCGACCGCGCAGGAGGGCCTGGCTGCGCTGCGCGCCCAGAGCTTCGACGTGATCCTGACCGACATCGAGATGCCGGACATGAACGGGTTCGAGTTCGCGGAAGTTGTCCGCTCCGACAACAACCTCGCCGCGACGCCGATCATCGGCCTGTCGGCGCTGGTGTCGCCGGCGGCGATCGAGCGCGGCCGCCAGGCCGGCTTCCACGATTATGTCGCCAAGTTCGACCGTCCCGGTCTGATCGCGGCGCTGAAGGAGCAGACCGCGGGCGCCGCCGGCGCCTCCGAGCTGAGCCGGGCCGCGGCGTAGAGCATGATCCGGAAAAGTGTGCAGCGGTTTTCCGAAGAGATCATGCTCAATCCAAAGGGCAGGACAGGGATCAGGAGAGACACATGACCAG
>NZ_AJQE01000472.1 GCF_000261685.1 Bradyrhizobium genomosp. I (2014)
TAAAGAGCAGGGCAGGGATCAGGAGAGACACATGACCAGCAAGACGCAAGTGGGCGAAGGCGCCATGGTCGAATACGTCACCGCGATGATCGGCGGCCAGCTGTTCGGCCTGCCGATCTCCCGCGTCCAGGACGTGTTCATGCCCGAGCGCGTCACCCGCGTTCCCTTGTCCTCGCGCGAGATCGCGGGCGTGCTCAACCTGCGCGGCCGCATCGTCACCGTGGTCGACATGCGCGCCCGGCTCGGCCTGCCCAAGGCCGAGGACGGCAAGGTGCCGATGGCGGTCGGCGTCGATTTGCGCGGCGAATCCTACGGCCTCTTGATCGACCAGATCGGCGAGGTGCTGCGCCTGCCCGAGGACGGCAAGGAGGAGAACCCCGTCAACCTCGACCCCCGCATGGCCAAGCTCGCCGGCGGCGTCCACCGCCTCGACGGACAGCTCATGGTCGTCCTCGACGTCGATCGCGTCCTCGAGCTCG
>NZ_AJQE01000473.1 GCF_000261685.1 Bradyrhizobium genomosp. I (2014)
CGTATTGCCTCACATATCGATGCTCCCGGGCGCGATCAGTTGCCTCATTTATTTTGCTCCTGGCCTGAGTTGAGGAGGAGGCCGGGTGCGGAGATGGCCGGGGTTTCGGAGCGCCCGGCCTCCTCCGCTGGCACCTCGCACGTCATTGGGGTGTTGTGACCTCATGCCCTGGCGGCATTTTTTCTGAAGCAAACAGCAGCGCATTCGCTTGCTCGCTGCGCCAGGATTTCAACCGACGTTGAAGGGTTCGAAGAAGCTTGTTCGGATAGTCTCCAGGATATTCCACCTGCAGGCGCGAGAGCAGTTCGCTGCCGGTCCGCCAAGGCTCGGCTTCAAACCATTTTCTCAAATCTGACGTTGCCCGGATAAGCGGATCGGGACGACGCCGGCCCCTTTTAGCCTTCACGATTGGCCGATCCGTCGGGCGCGTGGCGCCGTCCTTCCAGGCCGTTCGCAGGCTTGCCAGGAAGCGATCAATCGATTGTGATGCCGCAGCAGGATGGGCGGATGGTTGGATATCCGCGAGCGCCGCGAGGCGCTCCTGCACGTCGCGGATGTCGCGCAACAACGTGACCGGATCGAGAGCGGTATAGATTTCCTGGAGATGGTGGCGGACCGCATCAGGCGTGCGGGCGTCCGCTGACAGGCGCTGGTGGGGTGTTGCCGGCGCGCTGTATGTCTTACGTACACGAGCACCGTCGCGCTGCTTGGCTAACAGTTTGAACGAAGGTTGGAAGAAGTTTACGAACAGCCGCGCTGACCGATAGAGTTCCGCCAGTAGCTTGGCCGCCTCCAGGCCTTCGAACCTACGATAGCCGACCATCCTGCGCACGACGGCGCCGTTCTTTTGCTCGACGAACGCCTGGTCATTCTTCCGGTAGGGACGGCAACGCGTGAAGACAATGTTGGCCGCCTCGCAGTAGGCCTTCAACGTCTCATTCATGAACACGGTGTCATTGTCCGTGTCGAAGCCGAGCAGCGCAAAAGGCAATTGCTTGCGCAATTCCGTCAGCACCGTGCTCACCAGCGTCTGTTCGCGCACGATCAGAGGTGCGCACTCTGTCCAGCCGGTAGCAATGTCGGTGAGCACGAGGGTCTGGATGAAGCTGCCGCGCGCAGATGGACCGCTATGCGCTACAAGGTCGGCCTCGACGAATCCCGGCGCCGGATCATTCCAATCTGCCGAAGTCCGTATTGGAATACTGCGACGCAGGGAATGCCCCGCGTGCCGCCGGCGCTTGCGACCCAATTTTTCTCGAACCCGCACCAAGGCGCGGTCGATCGTCGCAGCGCTCATCGCCAAAAGTTTGGTGCGAATCTCAGGGGCAAGGTCGAGGTGCCCGTACCGTTCCATCGCCTCAATCAGCGCGGGCATTAATGCTTTCAGTCGCTTCCCGCAGATGCGGTCTGACGCCTCCCAAAGCAGCACGAGTGCGGTGTGTTCTGCTTCATTATATATCCGACGTCGCGCCCGTCGGCCCGGATGTACGCCTTCCTGGTTTCGAAGTAGACGCATCGCATGCTTCCGATGGAATCCGGTGATGTCGACGAACTCGTCCAATATCCGCGCCTTCTTCGCGCGATCCGACCGCCGATAGCGCACGCCTGCCGCCGCCGTCAGTTCCTTCCGCGTTGCCATGCTTAGCCACCCCATCTCCGCCCCTCGCTCGTTCCCGGTCCAGGGGAGCAATTTACGTGAGGCAACGGCTTAGGATCCGGTAACAATTAAGGCGAGGCAATGCG
>NZ_AJQE01000474.1 GCF_000261685.1 Bradyrhizobium genomosp. I (2014)
GGCTCAATTGAGTCTGGACCCTAGTTCAAGCAAAGCCCAAACTGCACCGAGAGCGCGCCCACGCCAGTCAGATCATCGCCTAAAAAGCGGCCGTGCGGACGGCCAGAGTCGAATCCTCTTGGTCTGGACTCGCATCATCATACCGGACGGCAACTCGATCGTGCTGGAGCGCCAGCCGGGCGCCGACAGTGGTGGCTATGCCGGACTCGAGGACGATGTCGACAACCACTGGGGCATGCTATTCAAGGCCGCCGTTCTCTCGACCATGCTCAGCGTCGGAGCAGAGGCGGCACGAGCCAAATGAGAACAACCTCGTTCAAGCGATCCGTAGCGGTGCGTCCATCAGCATCAGCCAGACCGGCCAATTGGTCGTGCAGCGTCAGCTCAACATCCAGCCGACGCTGACCATCCGGCCAGGTTTCCGGTCCGCGTGATCGGCACGCGCGATTTGGTGCTGGCGCCCTACAGCAATGGAGGAGCGCCATGACGAAGCTCAAGCTTGGGCCGCTTGAAGACGACAAGCCAGTCAAGCTCACGACCGAGCTGCCGGCGGCGGTCTTTAGGGATCTCAGAAGCTACGCCGAGATCCTGACGCATAGCGTAGGTCTGATGACGCGGACCGAGCCTGCTAAACTGATTGCGCCGATGATCGAGCGTCGCATGGCGACCGACCGCGCCTTCGCGAAAGCACGGCGAAATACACTCAGCTCGCACCTCGGTCATAGCGTTCACGACGCAGGTCAAGAAACGGACGCAACGATGGATTGCCGTTAGCTTGCCGCCAGTAAGCGCGAAAGCTGAGCACAGGGTTTGCCGGTTCGGGAAGGCAAGGCGTCCAGCCATAAGATGTATTGGCCGAACAATTCGGTCGTCAAATCGGCCGGCGCCTGAACCCTGCCGCTATCGGCGAGAAAGCGGGCAAAGAACTTCAGTGCTTTCCAGCATTGGTGACGCGTGCTAGGTGACGACGATGCATGATGCCCCCGGAACGCCTCGGCATAGGGAGCAACAAATTCGGCTGGAAGATTGGGTTGCCCGAGGTCGAACCGCTGCGCCGGTTCGCCCCACGCATCCCGGAACGGCATCGTCAACTTAATCGACCGCCGAGCCGAAGGCGGCGATTCTCAGAGGTCGAGATTCGGCGATAGCGCTTGTCATGGAGATCTCGCGCCAAGTCGCAAAGGCTCGCTCGCGCGAAGCACGACGGAAGTCGGCGGTGGCGGCTCCGGCATAGGGGATGTGGAAAAGGTTCGCGACCTGATCGTGAACTGACAGAAAGCGTTGAGCCTGATGGGACGATTTGAAACGCTTCATGATCCGCTCGCGTCGGCTGATGAGAATTTTCGGCCCGATTGTTGAGAGCTTTGTGCTGGCGATGTTCGACGTGAAAGCCCATCTTCGCCCTCGCAGCGCCGTACGAACGCAGCTTATCCGTGATCATAACGCGCGGCGGCGTGCCGGCGGATTTCAAGAGCTTCTTCATGAGAAGCTGCGCAGCGCGCGAGTCTCTTCGGCGCTGGATCAAGACGTCG
>NZ_AJQE01000475.1 GCF_000261685.1 Bradyrhizobium genomosp. I (2014)
CACGTTCCAAGAAAAGTGGGTACTAGTCAGGCTCCTGGTCGGCCTGGGGCTTCGGTTCGCGCAGCACGATTTTACCCAAAACGGCCAAGCCGGGCGCGATCACGATATTGAAACCCTTGCCGTCATCGTTCGGCCAAGCGGCGCCGATCCGCGTCCATGTAGAATTTCGGCCGTCACCGGCCACAGCGAAGGCATCGTGCGTGGGCTTTCGACTTTCAGACATGAGGTTTCCTTTTCAAAACGAGGGATGTTCATCATGACCGACAATCCGCGCCAGGGCTCGGCGCGGGATGACTTCTTTCGGGCCTCGGCGCTGCAACTGCTGACGGCGTTGATCGCCGATGTCTGTTTGTCCGGTCATACGGAAAAGAAGGATCAGCACCTCCGCCAGGTCCGCGCCAACCTGTCGGAGCCGGAGCCGAAGTTGCGCCAGCGGCTTCAGACGATTTACGACAACTCCGAGTCCGGATTCGTGAAGGAGAATGTCGCGCCCTTCATCGCCATGACGCCAGAGACCTTCAGCGGCGTCTACGCCAATGCGGTGAAGGAAACCCACTGGCTCTCCTATGGCAACTATGCCGCCCTGGTGTCCGGATCGAGCTTCACGACGGCCGAGCTCGCGGAGGGCCGGACGGACGTCTTCATCAATCTCGACCTGAAGACCCTGGAGAACCATGCCGGCCTCGCCCGCGTCATCATCGGCTCGCTGCTCAACGCCATCTACAATCGCAATGGCGAAGTGACCGGCCGGACCCTGTTCCTACTCGATGAGGTCGCGCGTCTCGGCTACTTACGCATTCTCGAAACCGCGCGTGATGCGGGGCGCAAATACGGCATCACCCTCTTGATGCTCTACCAGTCAATCGGCCAGATGCGCGAGGCCTATGGCGGCCGCGATGCCACCAGCAAGTGGTTCGAAAGCGCATCCTGGATCTCCTTCTCGGCGATCAACGACCCCGAGACGGCGGACTACATCTCCAAGCGCTGCGGCGACACGACGGTCGAGGTCGATCAGCTGAGCCTGTCCTCGCAGACGTCGGGTTCCTCCCGGACGCGGTCCAAGCAGCTCGCGCGCCGGCCGCTGATGCTGCCGCATGATGTCTTGCGCATGCGAACCGACGAGCAGGTCATCTTTATTGCGGGCAATCCACCGCTGCGATGCGGACGCGCCATCTGGTTCCGGCGCACCGACATGCGCGCCTGCGTCGGCGAAAACAGGTTCTATCGGAGAGACGCTGGTCGGCGTCGCTGATTATCGCGAACGCGGCGATGAGAAAGACGTGGGCGGCATACAAACGACCGGCTGGTTCCCAGGCAGAGAAAGAAAGGGCGTACGTGGAAGGGCAGTATTGTCTGGGAACGGAAAGCCGAGACGGAGCGCATCCAGCAACGACGGCATACCGGGCTCGATGCTCGGCTCGTCGTACGAGCCGGCGCATCATCTCGCCCGCCACCTGTAAGCCGCCTAATTTTTGATCCAGACGTAGGGCTCCACGCTGTTG
>NZ_AJQE01000476.1 GCF_000261685.1 Bradyrhizobium genomosp. I (2014)
GACCTCGGTGCTGCGCGGCTCGAACCACTGCGTTGAACCGGCGACGTAACCGATGCGAAGAGCAACGACGCGAGGACATGGCCCCTCACGGAATGTCCGCGACGTTCCGGCTATCGCCGATTGAGACCGGCTTGTTCAGGAAATACTCGCGGTTGCCTGTCGCGGCCTCCGCGTACTGGTCGATGGCCACGATGATCGCCTGGACATGGGCATAGCACCACCCTTCGCGTGTCGCCCTTCTACGAACGTCCTCGAGCGCGGTCAGGAAGGGCGACAGCTCTCTCTCGTCGTCGAACCAGCGCCTGCTCACCATGTCCTCCCGCCGAGCACCCTGCCCTTGTTGTGATGCGGCTCTGCGCTCCTCAGCGCCGCACGCTGGGCGCACAGACTTTCAACCTTCGCCTCCATCCGCGACAGCAGCGCCTCGGCCGAGGCCGTCCCGACGCCGGCCCGCTGCAGCTGGAGAATCTCCTTTCTCTGCCTGCCAATCTGGATGCGCATCCGTTCGATCTCCCGCCTGACAAAGTCCAGGTCCGGCATGTTCAGCCCTCACGATTTGAATATGGCCAAAGAGAACAAAAACGGAACGATGAGTCGAGTCCGGCGTTTGACGGAGAAGGAGATTTTCGATGGCGGACTACATCCGGAAGGAACCGAAGGATTAGGTTTCCGGGGACGACCCGATGACGGGAGCCCAGGAATGAGCCCAGGAATCCTATCTCAAGACCCTCGCCGGGCAGGCACATCAGGACCTGCCCGAGGAGGAACTGACCAGGGTCGAGGCCCCGGAACTGATCGACGAGATGCGGCAAAAGGCCGGGCTGGAGCGGTGACCCGTATTCTTGCGGGAATCCGGAGCCATGTGTATGCAAACGAAATTGGGAATCGAAAATGCCTTATTTCGTTTGCGCCCGCGACGGAGCGGGCCAGATCATTTTGAAGCGCGACACCAGGGAAGCGGCCGAGAAGAAGGCCGCCGAACTCCGCGACATGGGCTATTTCGAAGTCGAGATCATCGTGAAGGCTGTCGAGAAGGCAGCGTGAGGGAGTGGGCACGGTCGGCGGAGTTGGCCCCAAGGCGCAGCAACCCCTCGCAATCTCTCCCATCATCTGAAGCCAGCGCTTCATGCTTCCCTCAGCACCTTAAAGGCGCTGAGCATGACGAAAGCGCCAAGACCGTAGGTCAGTGCGTTCACGACCCAGGAGATGGCTATGCCGAGGAAGGTGAACCCTCCGACTGCCCCCCAGAAAAAATAAGCCGCGGTGATGCCCGGCCATTCCAGCGAGAGGAACGCGAAGTCGGTCAGCGGCTCCAGGACAAGGAGCACCGTCGAGATGAGCGCCCCGATGGCCAATGCGATGATGAGGCTCGCTTTAACGGAGTACATCACAATCCCAGCAGGCCGGCGATGACCAGATTACGAGAATACGGTGACAGTGCTGTCACCGTAATACCGTAATACTGGTTGAAGCAATTCGATGAGCAGAA
>NZ_AJQE01000477.1 GCF_000261685.1 Bradyrhizobium genomosp. I (2014)
CTCGAAGGCCTTGGCCATTCCGGTCAGGCCAAGCTCGATCAGCCGTTCGTGGGTTGGGTGGTTAAGCATGCCGGGTCTCTCCTTGCTTCAGTGGAAGTAGTCGCGTCCGCGGATGTTGCCGTGGCGCAGGGGCTGGTGCTCGAAAGATTCGTCGAAGAACGTGCGATCGAGGCCGTTCTGGAGGATCGATCTAATCGAGGCGACGGAGCGCGCCTTGATGAGGATGCCCCTCCGGCAGGCTGCGTCGAGGCGTTCGGCGCCGTAGCTTTTGACGAGCGCCATACTGCCAAAGCAGGTTCGAAAGCCTTGTTCTGGATGGGGCCGGGCGTCGATCACGGCCTGGAAAAACGCTGCTGTCGAAGGACCGATCCGCTCGCCGGCGGCGATCACCGCGGCGGGGGTCCATTCGCCGTAGCGGCGATGGGCGCTGGGCATGTGGTCGGCGATGGTGGTGTGTCCGCGTCGGTTGGGCGCGCGGGCATGGCTGGCGATCCGCTGGCCCTTGTGGAAGATCTCGACCGTCCGATCGTCGATACGGGCATCGACCAGCTCGCCAATCAGACGATACGGCGCGGAGTACCAATGGCCGTCGACCTCGACATGATAATCGGGAGCGAGGCGGCAGCGCTTCCAGCGTGCGAAGGCATAAGGCTGATCTGGCAGCGGGGTTAGCTTGGGTTTGTCGAGTTCGGCAAACAGTTCGGCGCGGCTTGAGCCGAAGCCACGCATTTGACGAGCATTGAGTTCGTCGACGAGTGTCTTGATGGCGGCGTTGAGCTCGGCCCGGGAAAAGAAGCGCTGATTGCGCAGCCGGGCCAGAATCCAGCGCTGGGCGATTTGCACCGCGACCTCGACCTTCGCCTTGTCTTTTGGGCGCCGCGGCCGTGCGGCGAGAATGGCCGTGCCGTAATGGCTCGCCATCTCGGCATAAGTGCGATTGAGGCCGGGATCGTAGCGGTCGGGGTTGCTGACGGCGGCTTTGAGGTTGTCGCAGACCACGAACGTCGGCGTTCCGCTCAAAAACGTGAACAAGTTGACGTGGGCCCGGATCCAGTCGGCCAAGCTCTCGCTGGGGCAGGCCTCGGCGTAGGTGTAGTTCGAAGCGCCCATCGCCGCGACGAACAGCTTCATCGGCTGCACTTCCCCGGTCAGGGGATCGACGATGTCGATGGTGTCGCCGGCGAAATCCACGAACACCTTCTCGCCGCCCAGATGAATCTGCCGCATCGAAGGTCGGACCCGCCCCTTCCAGGCCTCGTAGGTAGTGCAGAACCACGTGTACCCGAAACCGTCGGGATTAACGGCGCGATACTCCTCCCAGAGCAGGCGACGGGTTACGTTGCGCCGGCGGAGCTCTTTATCGATGTAGCTCCAGTCGGGCACCGGCCGCTGCGGGCTCTGAGACGCTGGTCGTGGGGCCGGGAAAAGCAAAAGCTCCAGGTCTTCATCGGTCATTCCCTCCGGAAGCGGCCAGCTCAACCCAGCAGA
>NZ_AJQE01000478.1 GCF_000261685.1 Bradyrhizobium genomosp. I (2014)
GATCTCGCCCACCGACGAGGCCATCTCCTCGGTGGCCGACGCCACCGATTGCACGTTGGTCGAGGCTTCCTCCGAGGCGGAGGCGACCGTGGTCGCGAGCCTCTGCGAGCGTTCGGCGGTACCGGTGAGGGTGGTGGCCGACGCCTCGAGTTGCGTCGAGGCGGACGACACGGTTCCGATGATCTCGCCGACAGCGCCTTCGAACTCATCCGCGAGCCGGGTCATGTCTTGCTTGCGTTGTTCCGCATTCCGTCGCTCAGCCTCGACCTGTTCCGCCTTGAGCCGCTCGACCTCGATCGCATTGGTCTTGAACACTTGGACCGCCTGGGCCATCTCGCCGATCTCGTCCTTGCGCTCCGTTCCCGACACGACCAGCGACGTATCGCCGTTTGCCAGAACGCCCATCTCGCTGGTGATACGCTGGATGGGACGGGTGACGGCCATGGCGACACCGAAGGCACCCACGAGCGAGAGCAGGAGAGTCAGGAGGCCGCCGATCATCATGGAGAAGGTCGCGTTGGCGGATGCGGCCTCGGCAGCCC
>NZ_AJQE01000479.1 GCF_000261685.1 Bradyrhizobium genomosp. I (2014)
GCGATCGTTCTTCCGCATCCATCTCCTGCACGACGGCGCGCAATCCATCCATGGACTTCTTGCCGGCGCCGGACGCCTCGAGCTCCCGTGCCTTGGACTGAGTTGCAGGATCCTTCATAAACGCAATCTCGCGCTGCGCGACGTTGGTCATCCAGTCGCTGGCGAACGCCTTCACACGCTCGAGGCGCCTCTGCTGAGTCGCGTTGTCCGAGGTCAGACTCCCGACCTTGGCCGTCGCAGCCTGAAACTGCTTCTGGCCGGACTCGTAGGGGCCGAGAAAGGCACTATCCGCCGAAACGAGATAGCCGCGCACACCCGTTTCCGAATTGACCATCGCTCCGACGATCTCCGAGAGCTGCTCCAGCACCTGGTAGGTATGCACGGTCATTTTCGCCGTGGAATTCATCACGTTCAGCGAGTTGTAGATGGCAGCGGTGCTGCCGGCGACCACGAGACAGATCGCCGCAAACACTGCAGAAACCTTAATGGAGATGCGAACGTTGTTTATCCAAGACATCAAATTCCCCAGTATTCCCGTTGAAGATGCTCATCGGACAGCCAACCCGTCCAACTCCAGGCAAGTTCTCACCTGGGATAGTACCGTCCTTCGCGATCGTTCACCTTAACGACCCTCCGTAGTCGTACTGAGCCATCATCATGAATTTGCCCGGACTTTCGCGGGCCTCTCCGAGGGATGCGGGCCAGCCGATAAGTCTCGCAGCGAACAGCTGCTGACCTGCTCTCCTCGACGCTGTGGGCGGCATGGCCGGAGGCGGATCCGTCGCCCTTCGGCAGGTGCTCAAAAGCAAATGAGCGGCGCACAGCGCCGCTCATTTTCGAATGATGATGGACGATCCGGTCTACGCCGCGCGCACGTTGGTCAGGAACTTGCTGACCTCGGTCTTGAGCCGGCCCGAGTC
>NZ_AJQE01000480.1 GCF_000261685.1 Bradyrhizobium genomosp. I (2014)
ACTCAGCTCTGATTCCGGGTACTAGATGCGGTAATGGGCCCGGCTCCGGAGCAAGGGGTCATGATGGTGGCTGTCCCCCGATAGATGATGAAACGGGGTCACGACTTGAGTCGGCCCCAAGCATCTGGAGACGGAGGACAGCCGTGGAGAATTATGCCGGAATCGACGTGTCATTGGAACTGTCGAGCGTGTGTGTTGTGGACGCCCAGGGTAAGATCCTGAAGGAAGCGAAGGTCGCAAGCGAACCCGACGCCTTAGTTGAGTTTTTTGAGACGCTCGGCTTTGCAGTGAAGCGGATCGGGCTGGAGGCTGGGCCGCTGTCGCAATGGCTGCATGCAGGCCTGAAAGGTGCAGGATTTGAAACAGTTCTGCTGGAAACGCGGCACGTGAAGGCCGCATTATCTGCAATGACGGTCAAGACGGATCGCAAGGATGCCCGCGGGATCGCCCAGTTGATCCGGATGGGATGGTTTCGGCAGGTACACGCAAAGTCGGTTGATGCGCAAGAGATCCGGGCACTCCTGATCGCACGCAAACAGCTTCTCGGGCGGCTGATCGATGTAGAATTAAGTATCCGAGGGATTTTGCGCGGCTTCGGTCTGAAGGTCGGCCCGGTGACGCGAAGGAATTTCGAAGCGCGGATTCGAGAGTTGGTTGCAGGCCAGGCGACATTGGAGCGCATTGCTGGTGCGATGCTTTCGGCACGATCGGCCCTGAAGGCAGAATACGGAAGACTACACAAGGCTGTGCTGGCAATTGTGCGTGATGATGCAGTCTGCCGCCAGCTTATGACAGTACCAGGCGTTGGTCCCCTGGTGGCCATCACCTACAAATCGGCGATTGATGATCCTCATCGCATTGTAAAGTCAAAGGCAGCAGGCGCGCTGTTCGGGCTCACGCCAAAGAAATATCAATCGGGAGAAAAGGACGTCACGGGCGGAATCACGCTGGCCGGCGATGAGACGGTGCGGACGGCCTTGTATGAAGCCGCCAACGTTCTGCTATCGCGCATCACGCGGTTCTCAAAACTCAAACGCTGGGGGATGGACGTCGCCAAGCGGAGAGGCTCGAAGCGCGCAAAGGTCGCCTTGGCACGCAAGCTCGCAGTGATCCTGCATCGGATCTGGGTCGATGGCACGACTTACCGATGGGCCGAAGCGGGCTCAATCGCAGCATAGAAGACGTGGAGGAGATCAAGAACGCAACCGGGATGAACTGAAGCCCGGTGCCCGAAGTCCCGTCGCCGGGACGGTGGATGCGGTGAAGCCGTTACACGCCCAGTGGCCGTCGTCCGACGAACCACGCGTATCTAGATAGGCTCACCGCTCCCTCTGACAGCATGATGTGGCGGCCAGGCGTCGACCACGAACAGAAGCATGAGCTCGGCGGCGTGGCGTTCACTCGGGAGGCTTGACATCATCGGGCCCATTACAGAAGGGTCTGTACCTAAATAGCGCCACGT
>NZ_AJQE01000481.1 GCF_000261685.1 Bradyrhizobium genomosp. I (2014)
GAGCTATGCGGGATTTTGGGTGACGAGGCGATCAGGCGGCGTGGTTTTCCGGCACTTGGATGACCTCGATGCCGTTTTCGAATCTGACACCTGCGATGACCTTCGGCAACTGATTTGTGCCTTTCAGCCGCCGCCAGGTCTTTGATGCGGCGCAGAGCAGCTTGAACACCATCAACTTGGCAGTCGTTGACGATAACGAACCTTTCGTGCGCACCGTTCTGTGCCGGACCGTCGCGAACACGCTTTCGATGGGATTCGTCGTCCGCAAGTGGTCCCAATGCTCGGCGGGGAATTCGTAGAACGCAAGCATTGCGTCGCGATCTTTCGTCAGGCACTCGACCGCCTTGTCGTACTTCGCTCCGTATTTCTCGGCAAAGACATCGATCGCCACTTCGGCCGAAGCTCGGTTGGACGCCAAATAGACCTCGCGCAGATCCTTCTTCATGCTGGCCTGTACCGACACTGCGACTTTGTTCAAGATATTCGCGGTTTTGTGCACCCAGCACCGCTGATGTCGCGTGGCGGGAAAGACCTCGTCGAGCGCCTTCCAGAAGCCGAGCGCGCCGTCACCGACGGCGATTTCCGGGGCGATCTTCAGCCCACGGGTTTTCGCCTCGACGAGCAGTTCGTGCCAGCTCTGCGTGCTCTCGCGCACGCCGACCTGGAAGCCGATGAGTTCCTTCTTGCCTTCCGGCGTCGCGCCGATCAGCACCAGCATGCATTCGCTGTGGTCTTCCATGCGAGCCTGCAGGAAGACGCCGTCCGCCCACACGTATACGTACCGGCGCGCCGACAGATCGCGCTTCTGCCAACGCTCGTACTCGAGCTGCCACTCCGTCGTCAGTCTGGAAACCACCGCCGGAGAAAGATTCGGCGCATCCTTGCCCAAGAGCGCCGCCAGCGCCTCCTGGAAGTCGCCCGTCGAGATGCCTCGCAGGTACAGAACCGGCAAAAGTGCATCCAAGCTCTTCGTGCGCCGTGCCCACAACGGCAGGATCGCCGAGGTGAAGCGGATCCGCTCGCCATCGCTGGTCACCGCGCGATCGCGAATCTTTACCCGGGCGACTTCGACGGCGCCGATCCCCGTCTGGATCGTCCGCACTGGACCATGGCCGTGCCGCACGAGGCGGTCGCGGCCATCGGGAAGCTTCAAGCCCTTCATCGCGGCGAGAAACGCCTCGGCTTCCATCTCGACAGCCTGCGCAAGCAGCTGCCGAGCACCAGATCGCAAAATATTCGTCAGTGGATCGTCGATCTCATCGGGCTGACGCAGTGGGACAATGTTGCTATGCTCGTTCATGGCGTATCGCTCTCCTTGAGGTTCTGGCAGGCTCGACACCCGCCTCGATACGCCGCCTATCTCATTCCGTCATCACCCAGTTTCCCGCATAGCTC
>NZ_AJQE01000482.1 GCF_000261685.1 Bradyrhizobium genomosp. I (2014)
ATCACCGCGCCTCTCCTCGACTCTACTGCAGCGAGGGAAATCCGACGCTGCGGACGCCGAGGCGATTTGCGAGGCGGCAAGCCGGCCAAAACTGCGCAAGAACTTCGTGCCGGTCAAAAGTCCTGAGCAGCAGGGCACGCAGATGCTGACGCGCGTGCGGGCTCAGTTCATCAGTAGGCGCACCCAGCTCGCCAATTCGATCCGCGGCTACGCCGCTGAGTTCGGCTTTACCGCGCCCAAGGGGCTTTCGCGGCTTCCGCAATTGCTGATCGATATCAAGGCTGATGCGACGGTCCCGCACCTGGCGATAGACTTGATAGAGGCGTTGGCTGCAGAACTGGCGCGCGTCGATGATCAGGTCGTTACGCTCGATAAGAAGCTCACGCAAATCCATCGGAGCAACGAGATGAGCCGAAGACTGGCAACCATTCCAGGAATTGGGCCAATCGGTGCGACGCTGCTGTCAATCAAGGTCGTGGATGCCCGCGGGTTCAAATCGGCAAGAAACTTTGCTGCTTGGCTTGGCCTGACGCCAAAAAATCATTCCACGGCCGGCAAGAATCGACTCGGTGTCATCACGCGCGCCGGTGATGGCATGTTGCGAACCGTCTTGGTAGCTGGCGCGACAGCCGTGATCGCGGATGTGCGACGACGCGGGAGCCGCTCTTGGCCCTGGCTGACAGACATCATCACGCGCAAGCCGCCGAAGCTGGTGGCGATAGCGTTAGCAAACAAGCTGGCGCGGATAGCTTGGAAGCTGATGGTTACCGGCGAGCGGTACCGGGCTGCGAGCGCGGTGCCGATCCCATCGCCGACATAGACTTTGAACGACAAGCAGAGCTTTGCGTCAGACGGCTAGATCTGACGCTGAGGCCGGAACTTGCAGGAAAGGACGAGGTGGTACGTTCGGCGCGAGCCGGTCATGTGAGACACTCCGCTCGGTTTACCGGCAGCAAATGCCGCTCTCGTGTTTGGAACTCACCGTCCGCGAAGCCCATCTTGGCCAAGGATCGTAAGATCCGAAAATAGGCCGGACATATGAGCGCAAGCGATCCGAATATGCTGACCGATCCAATCCTTGCAAGTCGGGGGCCGTCCACATATGGACCGAGCTGCCTTGCGTCTCGGCCGCCGTGCGGCGTCGATCCCTCGCGCTAGGAGATGCGGAGCTCCCCGCCGGGGGCACTCGGGAAAGGGGCTCGCCTCTCGGCGATCGCTATCACTGCCCCGTTCCCGGGTGCCGCTATTGAACCGGTCTCGTCGCTGCACTCGGACCCGCGTGCCCCTTCGGGTCGCTATGCTCACG
>NZ_AJQE01000483.1 GCF_000261685.1 Bradyrhizobium genomosp. I (2014)
TGAACTGGTCCCGGTTGTCTGAACAAAACTTCCGCGTCGATAAGTGGAGCGTCTGCCGGGGTTAGGCCGCCGCGCGGAGCGGAGGAAGATCGAAGTAGGCTTGATCCGGGGTGCGGTCGTCAAGGCTCGAATGTGGGCGACGGCGATTGTAGAAGTCGAGATACCGGCCGATCGAGTTACGGGCCTCGCTGACGTTTTCATAGGCTCGCAGATAGACCTCCTCGTATTTGACGCTGCGCCACAGCCGTTCGACGAACACGTTGTCCCGCCATGCCCCCTTGCCATCCATGCTGATGGCGATGCCGTAGCTGGCAAGCAGACTGGTGAACGCCGCGCCCGTGAACTGCGAACCCTGGTCGGTGTTGAAGATTTCCGGCCTGCCATGACGAGCGAGAGCATCCTCCAACGTCCCGACGCAGAAGGCCGCCTCCATCGTGATCGACAGCCGCCACGACAGAACACGGCGTGTCGCCCAGTCCAGCACCACGGCGAGATAAACGAAGCCGTGCGCCATTGGAATGTAGGTGATGTCCATGGCCCAGACCTGGTTCGGCCGCGTGATCTCGATGCCGCGCAGCAGATACGGATAGATCTTGTGACTGGGCTCGGGCTTGGTGGTGCGCGGGCGGCGATAGAGCGCCTCTATCCCCATCCGCCGCATGAGCGTCTTCACATGCCGGCGGCCGATCTTGCACCCCTGCAAAGCCAGCAGGCCTCGCAACATACGCGAACCGGCGAAGGGATACTCCAGATGCAGCCGATCGAGACGCTGCATGATCTCGAGGTCGGCTGAAGAGACTGGACGCGGCAGATAGTACACGCTGCTGCGGCTGACCTTCAAAATCTCTGCTTGCTTGGTGATCGGTAGATCGTGTTCACAATCGATCATCGCTTTGCGCTCAGCCATCCCGCCTTGGTGAGCGCGCCTTCTAAAAAATCGTTCTCCAGCGTCAGCTCTCCGATCTTGGCGTGCAGCGACTTCACATCGACCGCGGGCGTGGCCGGTGTCCCGCCTCCCGGTCCGAAAATATCGGAGGCGCCGCCCTCAAGCTGGGATTTCCAGGCCGTAATCTGATTGGGATGAACGTCGAAATGCTCCGCCAACTGGGCTATCGTGCGATCGCCCTTGACGGCGGCCAGCGCCACCTTCGCCTTGAAGGCCGGTGAGTGGTTCCGGCGCGGTCGTCTGCTCATGGTTTCTCCTGTTCACGGCGATTATCGCCGCTGTCAGGCAGAAATTCCACTTATCGTCCTGTCCAAATTTGTGGAGCCGGCTCT
>NZ_AJQE01000484.1 GCF_000261685.1 Bradyrhizobium genomosp. I (2014)
CATCGCGATCATCGGCCGCGAGATGCCATTGCCGAGCCACAAGGCCAGCACGGTGCCCACGGCCAGCCCGCCCAGCGCCAGCATCAGCATCAGCTGCTCGGTCTCTCCGATCGTCGCATTGGCGCTCGCCTCGATGCGCTGCTGGTCCGCGGTCAGATCCGAACGCAGCTCGGCCGAGAGCTTGAGGATGGTCGCCGCCGTCTTGGTCATCTCGCCGTTCAGCTTGACGATGACCTTCACGTTCTCGGTCAGCTTTGCGAACGAGGCGCGGTACTGCTTCAAGAGATCGCCGATCTCCTTGACGCGATCCGTGATCTTCTGGTCATTCGCGTAGATGGAGACCAGCAGCGTCTCGAGGAACTTGATGCGGGCGATCACGCCGTCGGCGGTCTTCGGCTCCGGCTTGGCCACGAAGGCGCTGACCGAGGTGGAGACCGCCAGATATTGCGAGGTGACGTCCTTGGCCGTGCTCTGGACCGAGTTCAGGCCCGCCAGTGCTGCAGTGTCGGCGAGATCGTCGAATTTGAAACGGATCTTGTTGCCGACGCTGTTGAGCTCGTCGGCCGCGATCTTGTTGTTCTCGCGCGTCAGCGTGATGATCTCGCCGAAGACTTTCGTAAAGCGCTGGAACTCGGCCTCGAGCTGGCCGACCTGCTCACGGCGGGCGGCACCGGTCGTGGCGGCCATCGACTTGGCGATCGCGCTCTTCAGGTTGCCTTCAGCGGTCTTGGCTGCGGTCTCGTCATCCGCCGCGCCGGTCAGGGTATAGGCCCGTGCCAGCCCCTGATAGGCGATCAGCTCGCGTTCGACCGTCCGCGCCAGATCGGCCTCGGACACGCTGGTTCGGTAGGAGGCGACGGCGCCCTGGATCCGTTCGAAGCCGAAATAGGCGAAAGCCATGCTGACGGCGAGGATGGCTAGCACTGCCACGAAGCCGAGGATGATTTTTGCACGAAAACGCAACGTTGGCAGCTTCGATTGGCTCGACTTCGACTTGACCGACATTCCCCCACCCCATTCCATTCGCGGAAAACCAGGCGCAGCCCGGAAGCAGCCCGCTTCCCGACTCGTCTGCACGGTAGGGGGCAAAGGATAAGCTGTGGTAAATTTGTGGCGCGGCAACCGGCGGTTAGGTGACGCAGGGAATCGTTAAGGGGCGCTTTCTCGCGCCGCTACAAATTGACCGCCAGCGCCGACCTCTGCCGTCGTCGCGGACGAGCGCGCTTGATGGCGGGCTTGTCCGAGGCGGTGCGACGGCGTCGCAGCTATGCCGCGCG
>NZ_AJQE01000485.1 GCF_000261685.1 Bradyrhizobium genomosp. I (2014)
GATGCCGCCTTGCGCGTTGATGTGCTCCACCGCCATTTCGGCGCCCTCGCGCATCACCGTTCCCGGACGCGCATAGAGCCCGGAGATCGGCACCAGCAGGCCGACCTTGACCTCCGAGGGCTGCTGGGCCCAGGCACGGGATGCGATCAGCGTGCCGGAGGCGCCGGCAAGCAGCGTTCGTCGGGTGATCGTGATCTTGCTTCTTGCAGTCATGACAATCCTCCTCCCTTGAATATTCGCGACGCTGTCAGGATTTCTTCGGCCAGAACGGCTGCGCCTGCGCGAGGTCAGGCGGATAAACGGTGACTGGCACGCCCGACTGCCACTGCACGATGACGACGCCGGCGCCGATCCTGCGGCCCTTCTCGTCGAATTTGAGCTGACCACCCGGATAGTATTTCGACGGACCGGCATCCATGGTGCGGAACGCCTGCGCGACCGCGTTACGGTCGGCCTTGCCGGCCTTCTCCAGCGCTTCCTTCATCAGCCACATGTCGCCATAGGTCGAGATGACGTTCTGCGTCATCCAGGGCTCCTTGTATTTGGCCTTGAGCTCGGCGATCAGGGCCTCGTGGCCCTTCGAGCCCCAGTTGGCGACGATGGTCATGATGCCTTGCACAGTCTCCGGGCTCACGCTCTGGAGCATGTCCGGCTCGGCAATGGTGATGCTGAAGGACACGGTCGGGATCTTGCCCTGGCCGAGGCCGAACTCGCTGATCTTCTCCAGGCCCAGCTTGGCGTCCGACACCGCATTCGGCATGAACAGCAGCAGATCGGGCTTGGCCGAACGAACCTTCTGGATCAGCGGCGTCGCATCCGACAGCGGCGGCGTCCAGACTTCCTCGACCACCAGCTGGAGGCCTTCCTGCGCGAAAAGCCTTTCCTTGAGCGCCTTGGCCGTTGCGACCGATGTCGCGGTGTTGTCCATCAGCATCGCCACGGTCTTCGGCTTCCTGCCTGAGGCATTCTCGGCGAGCTTCATCAGCGTCGGCAGGCCGAGCTCGGACTGGCGGCTTGCGGTCGCAGCCGTCTGGAAAATGTACTTGAAGCCGCGGTCGGTGAGCAGGTCCGAATAGGACAGCGTCAGCACCGGCAGTTCGGCGCGCTCGGTCACCTCGGTGACGGCGAGCGTGAAGGAGGAGAGATAGGAGCCCGTTGCGGCGACCAGATCAGGCTCCTGCGCCACCATGCGCTGTGCCGCGTTCTTGGCTTTCTCGGTGGTGTCGCCGCAATCGATCACCACGAGCTTCAGCTTGGCGCCGCCGAGC
>NZ_AJQE01000486.1 GCF_000261685.1 Bradyrhizobium genomosp. I (2014)
CACTCAGCTCTGATTCCGGGTACTAGGCTGGTGTTTTTGTACTTCGTGAGCGTGCTTGCGGCCTTGCTTTTGCTGGTGGTGAGCAACCGCGGAGCCATGGCAAAACGCTCCGGCTATCGGAGTGATTGTGCCGGGATGCTGATTGTTTCTTCCATCCTACTTGTTGATAATTTTCAGTCGGAATGCCAAGCCCTCCATCTTTTCAGTGACAACCAGCCCATACGAGGGGAGCTCTGTGAGCGGGGTGCGGATCTGTTCAGCTTCAATGGGGCTAATGCGGGTGCACCGTGCAACGCTGTATTGGCTCCTGTGATTCTTCCAGCGCCCTCGCGTCTGCGCTATCGATCGATGACGCTGAGCAGTGACGAGCCGTCAAATTATCCCGACGAAGACGTTCTAAAGAGGAGAGCAGACAAAGGGCCTCGAGTGGCGTCGTTCGCTCCTGCAAGATCGTTCCGGCAGAATGGTCCGGCTCTCCGTGCGGAGGCGCCTGTCGGTTCGATGCTGATGCATAGGCTAGTTTCTTTGGCATCTCATAGTTTTACGACCTCGGCCGGGGTCAAAATTAGCTTCACGTTGATTATGGCGTCAAACCCGAGCGGTACTGCTTTTGGTCCACAGGTCTTAATGGATGCCGACAGTAAAGCTTTGGTCTGCGAGATCTCGCCCATGGATGCGGAAAGCATCTCTGCGTTTCGGCACTCGCTGGCGCAAGCCTTTGTTCAACAAGCGGCGAATCCCGGTGGGGGGCTCCCGAGCAAGGATGTCGATGATTTGTTTGCGAACAACTGGGCTGCTAATGCAACAAATGGCATTATGGGCGGTTGCCTGCTCGGGAATAATAATGAAAGCGGAAGGATAGTGTAGCGCAGCACATGGGTTGTCACGAACTCCACGAACGAGTCCGGGCCGCCAGATCCGGAATGTCCCTCTTCAACTCCTGTAACAGGAGGGCGTAATTCGCCCGATATGCTCGTCGCCCAGCCATTCCATGTCGTCGAGCACCGCCCGCTGGCCGTGGAGCGAGCCGAATTGAAAAGTGCAGTGCCTGCCGTCGCTTGATAATCGTGTGGACGCGTCGGGTTGCGGGCCATTAGCGGACAACTGGCAGGCAGCTCTTCATAGCTTAGGCGTCGGCGATCGACCATCTGGTCCGTCCCATCGAACACAGGCGGCGCGCCCTCATCAATTGCCATCTGGGCTGACGAGCGCTTGCGCGCACTAGGGTCTGTACCTAAATAGCGCCA
>NZ_AJQE01000487.1 GCF_000261685.1 Bradyrhizobium genomosp. I (2014)
CCGGCCGCTATCCGAACGCAGATTGGCGCAATTTTTGTGTCATTGGAACTGAGCCGTTCGACATGGCTGGTGACCTCGCTGTCGCCGGGCAAGGGCGAGAAGATGTCCAAACATAGCGTCAAGGCGGGCGATCTTGCGGCACTGCTGAAGCTGCTCGCGGAGCTGAAGTGCAAGGCGCAGGCGCGAACGGGCGAGGGCTATCCGATCATCACGATCCAGGAGGCGGGACTGGATGGGTTCTGGCTTCACCGAGCGCTGCAACAGGAAGGTATCGAGAGCCACGTGGTCGATCCAGCCTCGATTGCGACGCCGCGTCGGCGCCGGCGAGCCAAGACGGACAGACTGGACGGCGAGACGCTGTTGCGGACGCTTCTGGCCTACAAGCGCGGCGAGGTGCGGGTCTGCGCGATGGTCGTTGCGCCCTCTCCGGAGGAGGAGGATCGCCGCAGGCTGTCCCGCGAGCGAAGGACCTTGATCGCGGAGCGGATCGAGCATGTGAACCGGATCAAGGGCCTTTTGTTCGCGCAAGGAATCTTCGACTACGTGCCGCTGCGGCGAGATCGGCGGAAGCGGCTCGAGGCCCTGCGGACGGGAGACGGGCGCGCATTGCTGCCGCATTTGCAGGCGCAAATCAGCCGCGAGCTCGACCGGCTCGAACTGCTGCTCAACCAGATCGCGGCGGTGGAGCGCGAGCAGGATGCATTGCTGACTGCAAGCCGACCAGCGAGCGAGAAGACGGCGTCGGATCCGGTCACACTGCTGCTCAACCTGAAGAGTATGGGCCCGAACTTCGCTGCCGTTCTCTGGTCGGAGGCGTTCTGGCGGCAGTTCGCCAACCGCCGCCAGGTTGCGGCCTATGCCGGGCTTGCGGCCACGCCATGGCGCAGCGGCGGCATCGAGCGCGAGCAGGGCGTGTCGAAGGCCGGCAATCCGCGGCTGAGAACCACGATGATCCAGCTCGCCTGGCTCTGGGGGCGCCACCAGCCTCAATCGGCTCTGACCCAGTGGTTCAAGGCGCACAGCCAGCGCGGCCGCAAGCGCACGATCGTGGCGCTGGCGCGCAAGCTGCTCGTGGCCCTTTGGAAGTACGTGACCGCCGGGGTCGTGATCGAGGGGGCCGTGATGAAGCCCATCGCCTGATGCGAGGCCCCCCACAACCTTAAAACCAATCTGCCGAGGACCGATCAGCCTCGGCCGATCCGGGTGGACGAACCGATGGATTGCATGGCTTCAAACGCCGCAA
>NZ_AJQE01000488.1 GCF_000261685.1 Bradyrhizobium genomosp. I (2014)
GGCAGGGCTATCGCATGTGACCGATAAGGCTGAGAAGGAATGCGTCTTCCCAGCCTGCCCGTTTGACCTTTTGTCGCATGGAGATACGGGCGGGGTGGGCTCGGATGAGATTGATTGCGGCCCGCCGCAAGATCGCGAAGTTCTCCGGGCCGTTGTTTTTTCTGGTTCGGCAGGTGTCTTCGCCAAAGACGACGTCGAGTACCCAGTGCAACTGATTCTCGATGCTCCAATGGTTGCGGACGATCTGCAACAATCGTCTTGCAGGCAGGTATTTGGACAACAAGTAATATCGCACGGCCGGCTTCCCAGCCGGCCTGCCATGCAGTCGTCGGCGCGAGGTGATGCGGGCCACGGCCGCCACGCCGGGAAAGCGGTTTGTCGTACCCAGACCGGTGTTGCGCATGACAGTGGCTCGCCTGGATTCGTATCGATCGTGCGTGTTTGGCTCGACCCGTTGTGCCACGCTGCGCTTGCCCGAGCGGGCAAAGCAGCGTTCGACCTCCGCGAACAGTTTGCTCTGATTTTGCTTGAGGGCCAGCACGTAGTGGGCGCCACGCTCGAGCACCTTCTTGGCGAAGGCACGATTGCAATGCAGGGCGTCGGCGGTGACGATGCAGCCCTCGAGCGAAAGCATCTGCAGCACGTCCAGGGCACCTTGGGCTTCGTTGCGGCCCGGCGCCTTGCATGCGGCCAGGGCCATGCGGGCTTCGGTGGCGAAGACATTGACCATGTGCAGTGGCGTGGCGCTGCGGCCGCGTTCGTAGGCCCCTCGAACAGCTTTGCCATCGACTGCCACCACGCCGGTGAGCTTGATCCCGTTGGCCTCTGTGAATGCTGCCATAAAGCTTCGGAAGGCTTGCTCGAAGGCCTCCGGATCGAGCGCGTTGAAGACCCGGCTGAACGTATCGTGACTGGGAAGCCCGTGCTCCAGGCGAAGGAATTGCCGCAACAGCTTTTCCTTGGAGGATGCAAACACCTCCATATCCGTCGCGCCCTGTCCTCCGCACAGCACCGTGGCCAGAGCGATGACAATGATGTCCAGTAAATCGTGCAGTGCGTTGGGCGCCCGCGGATCGGGCAAAGTGCTGAAGATACTGCGAATCTTGCGCATGCGACCCCCTCGGCGAATCGGGAGTCCTCTTCAGAATCCATATCGCGGGCCCGCGCAACATCGTCCTCAAATCCACATGCGATTCCCCTGCC
>NZ_AJQE01000489.1 GCF_000261685.1 Bradyrhizobium genomosp. I (2014)
TCGAAGCCCTCGAGGATGCGCTCAGCATGGTCACCACCGCGTCCTGGCGCGTAGTGGTAGACCACGATTGGTGGATCAGCGCCGCCGTGGCCGCGATCGTCGCGCAGGACAGCCCACAGATAGCCGGTCTTCGTTCGGCCCCGGCCCGGATCGAGCACAGGCGCCCTGGTCTCGTCTATGAACAAGCGGCCCGATTGCTTCATCACGACGCTCATGCGCTCGACCAGCGGCGCGAGGTGGAAGGCGACCGTTCCCATCCAGTCTGCCAGAACGGCGCGATCGATGAAGATGCCATGCCGAGCCAGAACCTGCGACTGACGATAGAGTGGCATGTGCTCGCTGAACTTGGCGACCGCCACCTGCGCCAGCAGCGCCTCGGTGGGGATGCCACCCTCCACGAGATGGGCGGGCGCCGGCGCCTGAGCAACACCGGTGCAGCCCTTTGCGCAGGCGTAGCGCGGTCGCACCGTCTCGATCACACGATACTGGGCGGCCATGACATCGAGACGGCGGGAGCGATCCTCGCCGATCTGGACCATCCGGCCGCAGCCGCAGGGACACTCGAGGTTCTCGGGTTCGATCACCTGCTCGATGCGCGGCAGGTGCGCGGGAAAGGCACGGGCAGCGCGCCTGGTCCGGCCGCTGGACGGCGCCGTGCCGGCGCGGCGCGCACGATCGTCCTGGCGTTCCTGGACTTCGGCGATGGCAATCTCGATGTCCTCGAGAACCAGTTGCATCTGATCGGGATTGAACTTCTCCGAGCGTTTACCGAAACGTGCGCGCTCGTACTCCTTCACGAGCAGTTCGAGGCGTTCGACGCTCTCTTTGGACGCAGCCAGTTCACTCTCGACATGAAGGCGCGCCGAGCATTCATCGTCTGCGCGACGACGCTCGGCTTCAATCATCGCTTCCTGCGCGCGGAAGAGCGCGCGCAAATCGGCGGGCAGCGCTGCAAGACGGGCGGGATCAATGGGGGACGGCGGCACATCCGCAAGCTATCATCCCAAAGCCCCGCGCGAAACAGGTTGTCGGGTCTGAGTCAGTTCGCCGCAGCTGGCGTCGCGACAATCCGTTCGCCCACTCGCTTCCAGTTCAGCCCTTCAAACAGCG
>NZ_AJQE01000490.1 GCF_000261685.1 Bradyrhizobium genomosp. I (2014)
GCGACGGCGTCGCAGCTATGCCGCGCGGATATTCGCCATGAAGCGGTCGAGCTCGGCGCGCAGGCGGGTGCTCTCGCTCGACAGGGTCTTGGCCGAGTTCAGCACCTCTTCCGAGGCCGAGCCGGTCTCGGCGGCGCCGCGGTTGACCTCGCCGATATCGGTGGCGGCCGTCTGGGTGCCCTGTGCGACCGTCTGCACGCTGCGGGCGATCTCCTGCGTGGCGGCGCCCTGCTGCTCGACCGCGCTCGCGATCGAGGTCGAAATCGACGAGATCTGGCCGATGGTCGCGCCGATCTCCTTGATCGCGGCGACCGATTCGGCGGTGGCGCCCTGCATGCCCGCGATGTGCGAGGAGATTTCATCCGTCGCCTTCGCGGTCTGGCTCGCCAGTGACTTCACTTCGCTCGCCACGACCGCGAAGCCGCGACCGGCCTCACCGGCGCGCGCGGCCTCGATGGTGGCGTTGAGCGCGAGAAGGTTGGTCTGCTCGGCGATCGCCGTGATCAGCTTGACCACCTCGCCGATCTGCTGGGCGGCGTGCGACAGCTTGCCGATGCGGCCGTCGGTCTCCTTGGCCTGCCCCACGGCAGCTTCGGCGATCCGGCTGGAATCGCGGACCTGACGGCCGATCTCCTCGACCGAGGCCGACAGCTCTTCCGTCGCGGTCGCGACCGACTGCATGTTGGAAGACGCCTGCTCGGAGACGCCGGCGACCTGGCTCGACAGGCTCTGCGTGGTCTCGGCGGTGCGGGTCAGCGTCGAGGCCGCCGATTCCAGCTGCACGGCCGAGGCCGAGACGTTGGAGACGATGGGGCCGACCGCGCTCTCGAAATCGTCGGCAAAGCGGATCAGCTCGGCGCGGCGGCTTGCGGCCTGCTCCCGGTTCTGGACTTCGCTGGCGGCAGCGTCGCGCTCGGCCTTGGCCACGGCCTGAACCTTGAACTCCTCGACCGCGCCGGCCATCTCACCGATCTCGTCCTTGCGGCCGAGGCCCGGCAGCACGACGTCGAAATTGCCCGACGCCAGCTCGCGCATCGCCTTGCACATCGCGATCATCGGCCGCGAGATGCC
>NZ_AJQE01000491.1 GCF_000261685.1 Bradyrhizobium genomosp. I (2014)
GCTCAGCCAGTTGATGCCGTTGAAGGTGGCCGAATTGGCCTTGAGCTTCATGTCCTGCTGGATCTGGGTGATGTCGGCCTGGATCTTGGTGCGGTCGATACCCGCGGTCTTGGCTTCGACCAGCAGCGCCTGGAGCTTGGTCAGGCCCGATTCCTTGTCGCCGATCACCGAGGTCAGAGCGGTATATTCCGTGTCCACGGTGGCGGCCGACAGGCCGAGCGAGTCGGAGACGGCGGACAGCGCGGCGTTGTCGGAGCGCATCGACGTCGCGATCGACCAGTAGGCGGCGTTGTCCGAAGCGGTGGACACGCGCTGACCGGTGGAGATGCGGTTCTGCGTGGTGGCGAGTTGCGCGCTGACAGACCGCAGGGTCTGGAGCGCGGTCATGGCGGAGGAGTTGGTGAGAAGACTTGAACCCATTTTGATGTCCCTTTGGAGATTGAATTGAGCTTAGGGGACATACCGGGCTTGCACCGGTACGACAGAGCGGCGTCATGCCTTTGGGCTCCCGGAAATGCGGTCAGGCCCAATCGGTCGTAGCGGCGAGGTTAGCCAGCGAAGCTTGTGCGAGGCTTGTGGCTCTGTGTTCCGGCTGCAACAGGCAGCCAAATGACGGCGCGCGTGGCATCACGACCAAACGAAAGGGCCGCGCTTCGCGAGAAGCGCGGCCCTCCTCCGACGATTTAAGTCTTAGCGGAACAGCGACAGGATGCTCTGGCTGCTGTTGTTGGCGATCGAAAGCGCCTGAACGCCGAGCTGCTGCTGGACCTGAAGTGCGGCCAGGCGGGTGGATTCCGCGTTCATGTCCGCGTCGACGAGCTGGCCGACACCACGGTCAACCGAGTCCATCAGCGACTTCACGAACTCCGTGTTGGTCGAGATACGGTTCTTGACGGCGCCGAGATTGGCGGCGGACGCGGCCACCGAGTTGATGGCGGTCGTGACCTGCGCGATGTAGCCATCGAGCGTGGTCTGGTCGGCCGCCGAGTCCGTCAGTGCGGAGATGTTGATCGTGTCGACCGACGCA
>NZ_AJQE01000492.1 GCF_000261685.1 Bradyrhizobium genomosp. I (2014)
TACCGCGCGAGCGGTTTAGTCCACTGGACCCAAAGCGGACTTCGCAACACAGTGGTGCTATGAAAAATCCATGACCCGAGAAGCCACCCTGCGACGACGCCTTGCCCTTGGTCTTCCTGACTTCACAGCAGAGGTCTACCTCTATCCAACTGATGCAGGAGGGAGAAAGTCGCCTGTCGGGCTGGGGTGGGGGTGTCCCTGCAGCAGCACGAACAAAGCTCCAGTCGACGGTTGGGACGGCTATCTGCTGCTCAAAAGCGAAATGATGCCGGGCGAACGGCGAACGCTTGGCTTCGTCTTTCTATCAGGCGCGGAAGCCACTTCGGCACTCACGGCGAACGACAAGTTTTATCTTTGGGAGACCGGCGTTATCGGAGAAGCCAACATCATTCGATAGGGTGGTTCACGTCCGCCGATTGGCCCATTACGACAATCTCGACCCAGCGCCTTGTTGTCGGCCATGACCCAACTTTCAAACCGAAAAGGACTCCAGTTGTTTCCTGATCCCACTATCAAATGGCGGCCCTACCCTTCGATAATCGATGGCATCGAACGCCCACCTTTTGTTTTCGATCAAGGCCTTTGGCGTCGCGTTCTCTATCTCATCGTGGTGGCACCGAACCCCGGCCTTCGCGCTTACGGCATCGAAATGTCCTGCGAGATCTATTCGGGAATCGACGAAATGATCTATTCGATCGCCGATCACGGGGACAAAACAACTGGCCGCTACGACGGCGGAGTCTACATTAAAGAAGCTGAGAACTCGGCATTGCTGAAAGCCTACGCTGCGACCGATCCGGTCGGTCGGAAGCCGCGGCACTTCTCCTTTGTCGGAAGCGACTACTGCTACGAAGTGCTTGGTTTCTCCGAACCGATCATACGAGCGTTTAGCAGCCCCGAAGAGGCATATGCTTGGGGACCTTTTAGGTCCGAGGAGAAAGTAAACTAGGTCAGTAGCGACGCAGAGCCAGCACTTCCGCTTGTGTGAAGGGTTTCGGATGCCGGCCGCA
>NZ_AJQE01000493.1 GCF_000261685.1 Bradyrhizobium genomosp. I (2014)
ACGCAAGAGCGTTGAGCCGATGGCGGCTCGAACGGCCCCGGCACGGACGGCCGCGCAGCATCAGTCGTTGCTGCATTTTATCGGCAACGCGACCTGGTCGGACGAGGACGTGTTGGCCAAGGTGCGCGAGATGGTGTTGCCGGCGATCGAGAAGGAGGGCCCGATCGAGGCCTGGATCATCGACGACACGTCGTTCCCGAAGCAAGGCAAGCACTCGGTCGGCGTTCACCACCAATATTGCGGTCAGCTCGGCAAGCAGGCCAATTGCCAGGTGGCAGTGTCCTTGTCGATTGCCAACCATGTCGCCAGCCTTCCGGTGACGTATCGGCTGTACCTGCCGGAACCCTGGGCGAAGGATCGCGCACGCCGGAAAAAGGCGGGTGTTCCGAAGGAGATCAAGTTCAAGACCAAGCCGGAGATCGCGTTGGAGCAGATACGTTGGGCTTGCGAAGCCGGACTGCCGCGCGGCGTCGGATTGATGGATACGGCCTACGGCAACGACTCGCGGCTACGCGCGGGCATGACAGCCTTGGGCGTGCTCTATGTGGCCGGCATCTTGCCGAACACCTTGATGTGGCGACCCGGCACGGGCCCGCGGCGCAAGGACAGGCCGCTGAACAACACCGGCCGCCGCGACGAGCCCGATCTGGTCTCGGCCAAGGAGGTAATACTTGCTCTACCGAAGCAGGCCTGGCGCACGGTGACGTGGCGGGAAGGCTCGGCCGACCGGCTGTCCTCGCGCTTTGCACGTGTGCGCGTCCGTGTCGGATACAACAAGCTGATCCCCGAGAAGCTGTCGCCGGAGTGGCTGCTGGTCGAATGGCCGGAGGGGGAAGCAGAGCCCACCAAATACTGGCTCGCCACGCTGCCGGAGACCATCAGCTTCGAGCGGCTCGTCGATCTCGCCAAGCTGCGTTGGCGCATCGAGCGTGACTATCAGGAGTTGAAGCAGGAGGTCGGACTCGGTCACTACGAGGGACGCGGCTGGCGCGGCTTCCATCAC
>NZ_AJQE01000494.1 GCF_000261685.1 Bradyrhizobium genomosp. I (2014)
CTAGTCACATGAATCTAAAGTTCGCCACATAGAGTCTGCTGGGCTTTGTGGCAAAAGCGTTTGACGGAAGCCAAGATCTGACTTGGTCCATTTGAAGGGCTTCGGGTTGTTGTTGTGCAATTCGATGAAGGTACGGATGTCGGCTTCGAGCTGCCTGACGGAGGTGTGAACACCTCGCCGGATCTGCTTTCTGGTGAGTTCAGCGAACCAGCGCTCGATCTGATTGATCCACGACGCGGAAGTCGGCGTGAAGTGGACATGATAGTGCGGCCGGCGAGCGAGCCACGCTTTAATCTTGGGGGTCTTGTGGGTAGCGTAGTTGTCCATGACGATATGGACAGCGAGCCCCTCAGGGATTTGAGCGTCGATCTCTTTGAGAAACTTCAAGAACTCGAGCGCCCGATGGCGCTTGTAGCATTTGCCAATGACGAAGCCGGAAGCGACATCGAGCGCGGCAAACAGCGTGGTCGTACCATGCCGCACATAGCTATGCGTGCGACGTTCCGGCACCCCAGGCATCATCGGCAAGACCGGCTGCTCGCGATCGAGTGCCTGGATCTGGCTTTTCTCATCGACACTGAGGACAACGGCTCGGTTAGGCGGCGACAGATAAAGCCCGACAATATCGCGCACCTTATCGACGAATAGCGGATCGCTCGATAGTTTAAATGTCTGGCTGCGGTGCGGCTGCAAGCCGAACGCCGTCCACATTCGGCGGATCGTGGTGTGAGAAAAGCCAGTATCCGCAGCCATCGAGCGGATCGACCAGTGCGTTGCGTCGGGCGGCGTCGTACGCAATGTCCGCTCGATTACCTCGGCAACCTGATCATCGTCGATGGTTCGAGGGCGGCCCGGGCGGGCTTCGTCAAGCAGGCCATCACAACGATCCTTCAAGAATCGGCGGCGCCACTTGCCGACGGTGTGTTCATGGATGCCAAGTTCGGCAGCCACAGACTTGCTTGGCA
>NZ_AJQE01000495.1 GCF_000261685.1 Bradyrhizobium genomosp. I (2014)
CACTCAGCTCTGATTCCGGGTACTAGAAGGATTGCGCGGCGAGGAGAACATCTCCGAGCTTTGTCGCCGAGAAGGCATTGCCGCCTCGATCTATTACGGCTGGTCCAAGGAGTTTCTCGAGGCCGGCAAGCGCCGCCTGGCCGGCGACACGGCACGAGCTGCGACCTCCGGCGAGGTGAAGGACCTCCGCCGGGAGGCCGGCGCCTTGAAGGAGGCCGTCGCCGATCTGACGCTGGAGAACCGTCTGCTCAAAAAAAGTATGAACGGAGATGGGGAGGACGAGGCATGAGGTATCCCGCCTCAGAGAAGGCCGAGATTCATCCATTTGGTCGAGCAATCGCACCTCCGGCCAAGCGCACGCTGGACAAGCTCGGGATCCCGCGCGCCACATTCTATCGCTAGCATGATCGTTACCGCGAGGGCGGCATCGCCGCTCTGGCCGATCATCGGTCTCGACCAGACCGGGTCTGGAACCGCATCCCGGACGATGTGCGGGGCTAGATCATCGACCTGGCGCTGGAGTTACCTGAGCTGTCGCCACGCGAGCTGGCCGTGCGGTTCACCGACGAACGAAAGTACTTTGTATCCGAGGCGTCGGTCTATCGGCTGCTGAAGGCGCATGACCTCATCACCAGCCCGGTCTATGTGGTGATCAAGGCCGCGAACGAGATCAAGGACAAGACGACGGCGCCGTCGCGCACCGGCCAAGGCTTCTCAGCGACAATGGTTCGAGTTACGTGGCGGATGATCTGGCCGAGTGGCTCGACCAGAAGGGCATGCAGCACGTGCGCGGCGCTCCGTACCATCCTCAGACCCAGGGAAAGATCGAGCGCTGGCATCAGACGCTGAAGAACCGTAAGCGACGTTCGCGTCCCATTCGCAAAGGTTTGGCGTGGGGATTGCAGTCTGTTGATCAACGTGTTTGCAAATCGTTGGCGGGGGGTATGGAGGCGGCAACGA
>NZ_AJQE01000496.1 GCF_000261685.1 Bradyrhizobium genomosp. I (2014)
GCAGCACAGCACCAATCGCTGCTGCATTTTGTCGGTAACGCGACCTGGTCGGACGCGGACGTGCTGGCCAAGGTGCGGGAGATGGTGCTGCCTGCGATCGAGAAGAATGGACCGATCGAGGCGTGGATCATCGACGACACGTCGTTCCCCAAACAAGGCAAGCACTCGGTCGGTGTGCACCACCAATATTGCGGGCAACTCGGCAAGCAGGCCAATTGCCAGGTCGCAGTGTCGCTGTCGATCGCCAATCACTCGGCCAGCCTACCGGTCGCCTATCGGCTGTATCTGCCGCAGGAGTGGACCAAGGACCGTGCTCGACGGAAGAAGGCGGGCATTCCGAAGGAGATCAAGTTCAAGACCAAGTCGGAGATCGCACTGGAGCAGATACGATGGGCCTGCGAGGCCGGTCTGCCGCGCGGCGCCGCGTTGCTGGATGCGGCCTATGGCAGGGACTCGCAGCTGCGCGCTGGCATGACGGAGTTGGGTGTGCCTTACGTGGTCGGCATCGTGCCGACCATCTTGATGTGGACCCCGGGCCATGGCCCGCGGCGGATGGGCACGCCGATGAACAACACGGGCCGCCGCGACGAGCCCGATCTGGTCTCGGCCAAGAAAGTGGCGCTCGGTCTACCGAAGCAGGCTTGGCGCACGGTGACGTGGCGCGAAGGATCGGCTGAAAAGCTGTCCTCGCGCTTCGCGCGGTTGCGTGTCCGTGTCGGATACAACAAACTGATCCCCGAGACATCGTCGCCCGAATGGTTGTTGATCGAATGGCCGGAGGGTGAAGCGGAGCCAACCAAATACTGGCTGTCCACTCTGCCGGAGAGCATCAGCTTCACGCAGCTCGTGGATCTGGCCAAGCTGCGCTGGCGCATCGAGCGCGACTATCAGGAACTCAAGCAGGAGGTCGGGCTTGGGCACTACGAAGGACGCGGCTGGCGCGGCTTCCATCAC
>NZ_AJQE01000497.1 GCF_000261685.1 Bradyrhizobium genomosp. I (2014)
GCTTCCAGTTCAGCCCTTCAAACAGCGCTTCGAACTGCACGCGCGTCAGATGCATGACGCCGTCGCTGATCTGCGGCCACTCGAAACGACCATCGCGGCCAAGGCGCTTGTAGACCAAAACGAGGCCCGTGCCGTCCCATAGCAAAATCTTCAGCCGGTCGGCGCGCTTCGAACGAAAAACCACGATCAGGCCCGAATGCGGATCGAGCCCAAGCGTGTTTTGCACAAGACCGGCCAGCGCGTCGTGCCCGCACCGGAAGTCAACAGGACGCACAGCAAGCACAATCCGCAGTCCCTGCGCCGGAATGATCATGCGCCGCGCTCGATCGCAGTCACGATCTCCGCGATCCGCACCGCCGACACGTCCGCATCCAGGCGGACCGAAACCTTGCCAATCGTAATCTCGACGGGCCCCTCGCTCTTGCCTGACGCCACTGGATCGCTCAGCTCGATCGACACGAAATCCGCCGCGTCGTCCGTGACCAATGCGAGCCGGCCAGCACGCGCCAATCTGCGCCACGTCGTCAACTGCTGGGCCTTCACACCATAACGCCGTGCGACATCACATACCCGGGCGTCGGGCTTCATGCTCTCGAAAACAGCGCGCCCCTTGATCTCCGCAGACCATAACCGGCATCCAGAACGCGTCCGGCGCGTAAGCTTCCCCACAAAGCCATCAGCTTCGGCTTCCTCCCCCGATTGTTCCATCGCCTTCAGTCTCCTCTCGGCTCTCTGACAAGCCAAGGATCGCAGAGCGAAAGCCGAAGCGAAACCAGTCAATCAAATGGGAGAAAAGCTCCGCTTAC
>NZ_AJQE01000498.1 GCF_000261685.1 Bradyrhizobium genomosp. I (2014)
AGGCAGCTGTGACTTTCTTGGCGTGAACGGCTGGAAACGAGGATGGCAGAATCGTATCATCGGTCATGGCGGGCGTGGTTTAAGGTGATGGGGTGGCTTCGCAACCGAATCCTACGCCGCATCAGCGCTTTACACCACGCTCGCCAGCCCTCAGGCGCACTCTTACGAATAAGACGGGCTAGCGCTCCATCTCGCCCATAAGAATTTCATCTGAGACGTATCGTGGATTGGAAATGACAGTCCGCATTTCCGCATTCTTGCCCTCGTCCGCAAACCGGAATCCCTTCTTGTAGAAAAATGCTGAAGCTCCTTCATCTTGAGAGAGAAGGGATAGCTTGGAAAGGCCCGCGGACTGCCTAGTATGATCGGCGACTTCAATCATAGCCGTCCCGACCCCTTTGTACCTCGACCGGCCGAGATTTTCTATGCTGAGAATTCGCAAACTGTTGCGCCCCGGCGCCACGGTCATCGCTCCCACCTTATTGCGTTCATTGGCATCAGTAAACAAAGAAACACTTTGGGCGTTGCCAATATTGCTACTTACTCTGTGTAGGCGGACTGACACACCTGTCCTCTTGTCAAAAGCGGAAGACGCTGGTCCAGCAGCTAAAGCGGCCGTAAAAGCAGCACCATCTGCGCCAGAAGTGCCGGCCAGCGCATCGCGCTGCTGGTCCACACTTTGCCCGTCGGAGGGCCAGTTGTTGTAATTGGTTCTCATCACAACGAGCTACTATTTGGACGAGCTGACAGAAAGCTGACAAAGCCGACGCATGAGCCGGTCCTTTACGAATAAGACGGGCTAG
>NZ_AJQE01000499.1 GCF_000261685.1 Bradyrhizobium genomosp. I (2014)
GATGCTCACGATCCGTGAAATCCGCAGATGCTCCCGGTGCGGGTCTATCGAGGGCTGTAAAGGGTGGTTTGTTGCTGATCGCCAGCATGCCAGATCGAAGCCCTGGTTCATATTTTGAAAGTGAGAACGGATGGATTTCCCCTCGACCAAGCGGGTGCGTGAACAATCGGACAGCACGGGCCCGCAAGAGAGCTCACCCGCGGCTCCGTCCGCAGCCGCGGCGACCTTTGAGCGGCAATTGAGCGAGATCGGCAGTTCAGGTGAAGGAGCAATGCCGGCCGCCTCGACGCCGCAGCCGGCTCAGTCAAAAGGGATTCTGAGAAGGCTCAGCAAAAGCCCCCTTTATTCCCAGGATGCTCCCCTTATTTTGGGGCTTGAGAAGGCCCTCATCAAGGGCGGGGCCGCCAAAGGCACCGCACGAAATAATCTATATTCTCTTCGCAGCTTTGGCCAGTGGCTCTTCGCAAATAACAAAGATCCCATTGCTGCTCGGCTCGACGACGAAAAGTCACTGACCGCTGATGCGCGCGAGTTCATCGGAAAGGGTAATCCCTTAAGGCTTCTTGCGGCGATAGTTCATCTCCGAACCTCGCAGTCGACGGGCGGAGTCGTGCGGATCGCAGGCCGCACTGAGTTGCATCCTTATCCCCAGGACGCGGCTCTCATCGAAGAGTACAAAAACGAAGCAGCGACAGATACCGGCAAGAAGGATGCAAGCAGGAAGGATGCAACTGCTCTTCGCAGTTTCAGCGACTACCTGCGTGACAACAA
>NZ_AJQE01000500.1 GCF_000261685.1 Bradyrhizobium genomosp. I (2014)
CATCAGTCCGCTGCTCTCCGTCATCTACATGAACCGGTTCCTGAAGCATTGGCGTCTCAGCGGTCGGTGTGAAGCATTCCATGGCCAGATTATCTCCTATGCCGACGACTTCGTCATTCTCAGCCGCGGCCACGCGGAAGACGCATTGACGTGGACGAAAGCGGTGATGACCAAGCTTGGGCTGACACTCAACGAGACTAAAACCTCGGTGAAGAATGCCCGATTGGAAAGCTTTGACTTCCTTGGGTACACGCTCGGACCCCGCCACTTCCGCAATGGGGGGCGGTGGTATCTTGGCGCGGCTCCGTCGAAGAAAAGCGTGCTGCGGATCAAGAGGAAGGTCAGCGAACTGCTGACGCCGGGCAACAAGGGCGCTTGGCCCGAAGTACAAGCACGACTGAACCGCCTTCTGCGCGGCTGGTCCGCTTACTTCAGCTATGGCTCGCTTGCTACGGCTCATCAGGCCGTTGATCGACACGTCTTTGACCGCGTGCTCGCCTTTCTGCGCAGACGACATAAGACGCCAGGACGTGGCGTCAGACGGTTCTCTGATCAGATCTATGGGAACCCTGGCGTACTTGTGCTGAACCGCGTGCGCAAAGTGTCGCCGACGTGCGCCTTGTGACGAAACCTGTCGGAAAGCCGGATGCGGGAAAACCGCACGTCCGGTTTGATGAGCGGGGAGAGGAAACGGAACGCGCAACAAGCGCATCACCGCGCCTCTCCTCGACTCTACT
>NZ_AJQE01000501.1 GCF_000261685.1 Bradyrhizobium genomosp. I (2014)
CCCTGTGGCGTGCCACACTTGTTGCTCTTACCGCCGCTCATGCGCCGTTTCCCGTTGCTATCCCGCTCCTCGACCGGTACTCGCAGCCATAACTTAATCAGCCGCAGCACATTCCGGTCGACGATGCGTCGGGCCACCGATTTGAGGAGGTCCGAGTGCGGTATCGTGTCGAAGTATTTCGACAAATCGGCGTCAACAACATCTGTGTAGCCCCGGCACATAAGCCGGTGCACTTCCTTGACGGCATCGACCGCGTTGCGGCGCGGGCGATATCCATAAGCTCCGTCCTCAAAATCCGCCTCGAAGATCGGTTCCAGCACGATCTTTGCAGCAGCTTGGACGACCCGGTCCCGGATTGTTGGGATACCGAGCGGACGTTCGCCGCCGCCGGGCTTCGGGATCATCACCCGCCGCACCGGATCGGGCCGATAGGTCTTCGTGACGAGTTCATCGCGCAGGCCAGCCAACCATGCTTCGAGTCCCGACGCGTCGATCTGTTCGAAAGTTATTCCGTCCACTCCCGGCGCACCCGCGTTGGCGCGGGCCAGCTTGTAGGCATGGCTCAGAATGTCCTCGCGGCAGATCTTGTCGTACAGCACGTAGAAGCGGAAGGCAGGCTCCGCCTTCGCCTTACAATAAAGCTTTCT
>NZ_AJQE01000502.1 GCF_000261685.1 Bradyrhizobium genomosp. I (2014)
TGGGCAACTTCAGATAACCCTGCGCTCGCTCCAAAGCCTGGATCGAGGGCTTCTCGTCCACGCACAGCACAATGGCCTTCGCCGGCGGCGCGACATAGAGGCCGACAACATCGGCGGCTTTGGCCGTAAAGTTCGGGTCGTTGCTCTCGCACCAGGACTTGCGAGCCACCAGGTCAATCTTGTGGCTGCGCAGGAACCGCCAGACATATTGGACATCGACATCGCCCAGCGCCTCGGCCAGCAGGGGGCCGGTCCAGCGCGCAAACCCTTGCGGTGGCGGCTTATCCAGCAGCTTCAGAATCCGCTTGTCGGTCGTCTTCGTATAGATCGGCTGCTTGCCAGGCCGCGGCTTGTCTTGCAGCCCTTCAAGGCCATGGTCGGCATAGCGATGCCGCCAAAGGCTGACAATCCGCGGCTGGACCCCAACTTCCTTGGCGATCGACCGGGTGCTGCGCCCATCCGCCGCCAACAGAACTATCCGCGCCCGCTTCAAATCGCGCTGCAACGTCACCGGTGAGCGACAGCACGCCTCAAGCACCTTGCGATCTTTCCTCGAAAGGTGGACTTCTCTTGCTTCGGGTATCATCCCGACCTTGAATCACGACTCACGTTCCAAGAAAAGTGGGTACTAG
>NZ_AJQE01000503.1 GCF_000261685.1 Bradyrhizobium genomosp. I (2014)
ATGGCCTCGAACCTGACCGCGCAGGTCCGCAACATCGCCGAGGTGACGACGGCGGTCGCCGGCGGCGACCTGTCGAAGAAGATCACCGTGGACGTGCGCGGCGAAATCCTGGAGCTGAAGGACACCATCAACACCATGGTGGACCAGCTCAACGCCTTCGCCGGCGAAGTCACGCGCGTGGCGCGCGAGGTCGGCACCGAAGGCAAGCTCGGCGGCCAGGCCGTGGTGCGCGGTGTCGGCGGCACCTGGAAGGACCTCACCGACAGCGTCAACTCGATGGCTTCGAACCTCACCGGCCAGGTCCGCAACATCGCCGAGGTCGCGACCGCGGTGGCGAAGGGCGATCTGTCGAAGAAGATCACCGTGAACGTGTCGGGCGAAATCCTTCAGCTGAAGGAAACGCTCAACACCATGGTGGACCAGCTCAACG
>NZ_AJQE01000504.1 GCF_000261685.1 Bradyrhizobium genomosp. I (2014)
GGTGCGCCCCGACGGCGCGTATTACCAGTGGAGGAAGGATCCACCCAGAGAGTTGTCGATTGATCTGGTAGCTGACGAGCGGTTTGGACGAGCAATCGGACGGATCGAGGCCTCGTGACAAAGGTCGCTTTAGGCGGCCGAGCAATCCAGCGGGCCGTAACGTGAGTGAAGCCTGAGCACGCCTCGAAAGTTACGATGTGAATGCCGACCCGATCGTATGGCGGGGAAGGCCGTGCGGACAGGGAAGCAATCGACGCACGCACCTGTCTGGTTCACCGGGGTAATGGGCACGGCACGTTGGAAAGGTAGTACGGGTAATCGGGGGAGACCCGTCTTGGTCGAAGGTCGCGCCTTCAGCATTGAGTAGTCGATGGACCGGACGGGAGTCGGACAGGGTCAAAGGTACCGATGAAACCGGGTAATTCCGGCGGAGGAAAGGACCCTGACTTCAGGTGCGCTTTTGAAGATGGCGAGGGAAAGGGTAGATTGGCGATGAGCCTTGAAACGCCCGATAAGATCAGGAGCCTTCAGAGAAAG
>NZ_AJQE01000505.1 GCF_000261685.1 Bradyrhizobium genomosp. I (2014)
CACCAAGCTGCAGGCCAACAACCTGACGGCGACGATCGACGCCAACGGCCTGCTGACGGTCTCGACCACCAACGACTACGCGTCCTCGACCATCGGTTCGACGGCCGCCGGTGGTGCGATCGGCGGCACGCTGACCTCGTCACTGACCTTCTCGACGGCTTCCACCCCCGTCCAGGACACGGTTGCGCAGACGGCGCGTGCCAATCTGGTCAACCAGTACAACAACATCCTGAACCAGATCGACACGACCGCTCAGGACTCCTCGTTCAACGGTGTCAAC
>NZ_AJQE01000506.1 GCF_000261685.1 Bradyrhizobium genomosp. I (2014)
TCTTCCGACCCAGATCGTCGCGCTATATGAAGACGCGTTCCCCGCTCTCGATCGAGCCGTTCTCATGTGCGATGCCCGCATTGTTGCGCGTTGGCGCCATGCCATAGTGGCCCATCAGCCCGGCGTAGCGCTGCGTCAGATCCTCCCGTGCGTCGGCGGCCAGATTGCGGAACGCTGCCGACAGGCTGTCGCTGCGATGCTCCCGCGGCACGCCGCCAAGCGCCCACAGCGCGTTCTGCAAGCCCGCCGTTGAGCGCCCGCCAGGCGTTGATGCGCCGCTCCAGCGTGCGGCGGATGTTCGGGTTCAGGTCATGATGCCGTCGGCGCAACTCGTCCAGCACGCCGATCACGCGGATGCCGGGCGCAGCCTTCAGGATCGGAACGATCTCGGCCTCCCAATACTGCGCGAGCGGATCGGACCGGCGCCGGCCCCTCGGCGTCTTCTTCTGCGCGCCTGGGTCTGTCCGACTTCACCGATGGCGGGCGACAATCGCCCTCGATTCCGCATTGCCTCGCCTTAATTGTTACCG
>NZ_AJQE01000507.1 GCF_000261685.1 Bradyrhizobium genomosp. I (2014)
GGCAAGGCCGCCGCGCCCTATGAGTTCGGCGTGAAGGCCTCCATCGTCACCAACAACCAAAGAGCTCCGGGCGGCTTGTTCGTGCTCCACGCCTGCTCGCTGCCGGACAACCCCTACGACGGTCACACCCTTCGCAACGTCATCGAGCGCACCGAGAGCCTCACCGGCTGCCCGATCGAACGGGCCTATGTCGACAAGGGATATCGCGGCCACGACACACAAAATCCCCGCCGCGTCTTCATCTCGGGCCAGAAGCGCGGCGTCTTCGGCGTCATCAAGCGCGAGCTACGCCGCCGTTCCGCCATCGGGCCCATCATCGGACACATGAAGAACGAAGGTCACCTTGGCCGCTGCTATCTCAAAGGCCGCGC
This sequence comes from Bradyrhizobium genomosp. I (2014), assembly GCF_000261685.1. Classification (GTDB taxonomy): domain Bacteria; phylum Pseudomonadota; class Alphaproteobacteria; order Rhizobiales; family Xanthobacteraceae; genus Bradyrhizobium. The sequence goes on from NZ_AJQE01000507.1 coordinate 372, forward strand.
CGGAGATGCCGCTAACGTTCTCCTCTCGGCCGTTGGCCACAACCTCCGCCGTGTCCTGGCTTGGCTCAGAGACCTTTTGTCCCTCTTCCTGCTCTCACTCTGGCCAACGCTCAACTGTCCAGTTCAGCCCAATTCGGCTTATTAACGATCGACTC
>NZ_AJQE01000508.1 GCF_000261685.1 Bradyrhizobium genomosp. I (2014)
CGCCTGCTCACAAATCCACCGTGCCTTAATGGTCTCATCGACGCTGAGGACAATGGCTCGGTTCGGGTAAAGCCAGACAATATCGCGCACCTTATCGACGAATAGCGGATCGCTCGACAGTTTAAATGTCTGGCTGCGGTGCGGCTGCAGGCCGAACGCCGTCCACTTTCGGCCGATCGTGGTGTGAGAAAAGCCAGTTTCCGCAGCCATCGAGCGGATCGACCAGTGCGTCCGTCGCGCGGCGTCGTACGCAATGTCCGCTCGATTACCACAGCAACCTGATCGTCGTCGATGGTTCGAGGGCGCCCAGGACGGGCTTCGTCAAGCAGGCCATCACAGCAATCCTTCAAGAATCGGCGGCGCCACTTGCCAACGGTGTGTTCATGGATGCCAAGTTTGGCAGCCACCGACTTGCTTGGCAGACTATCTGCACACCGCAGGATCGCGCGGCAGCGCTCAGATAGCGATTCGGCAACGCGATGACGACGAGCCTCTCCAAGTACGCCCGCTCCTGCG